>NZ_JCACKO010000102.1:0-320210 GCF_059505445.1 Brasilonema angustatum
GTTTACTCTGCGCGGTCATAGTAACTGGGTTCAGGCAGTCGCCGTCACCGGTGATAGCAAGTACGTGATTTCTGGTTGCGGTGACTCTACACTCAAAGTCTGGGATTTGCACTCTGGTCAAGAAAAGTTTACTCTGCGCGGTCATAGTGACTGGGTTCAGGCAGTCGCCGTCACCGGTGATGGCAAGTACGTGATTTCTGGTTCGGATGACTCTACACTCAAAGTCTGGGATTTGCACTTTGGTCAAGAAATTGCTAGTTTCACCGGAGAAAGCGAAATCAAATGCTGCGCTGTCGCACCAGATGACGTCACAATCGTAGCAGGCGAAGCATCCGGACGCTTGCATTTTCTCCGCCTGGAAGGCATTGAGGCGAAACCATGAATACCCCACCTTCCGAAGCCCGCATCAATTTCGCCTCCTACCCAACCGAATTTCAACAAGTCATTCTCGAAAAAAGCCAAAATTTTATCGGTCGTGAATTTATCTTCACCGCCATCACCGACTTTCTCCACCGTCACAAGCGCGGTTACTTCACGATTGTTGGTGTTCCTGGTAGCGGCAAAAGTGCTATACTTGCCAAGTACGTGACGGAAAATTACCACGTTATTTATTACAATGCCCAAGTCGTGGGCAAAAATACGGCTGAAGAATTTCTCAAAACAGTTTGCACCAACCTTGTAGAGATGTTACACGTAACGTCTCTACAAGATGAAACGTCTCTATACCCAATACCCGACAACGCCACACAGGGAAGTTGGTTTCTCTCACTCCTGCTGCAAAAAATCAGCGACAAGCTAGAACCATCACAACGCTTGATAATTGCTATTGATGCCTTAGAGGCGATTGACCCTAACAGCCAACCCCCAGGTACAAATCTGTTTTATCTTCCCAGATATCTGCCGGATAGAGTCTATTTTCTTCTCACTCGCCGTCCCTTCAAAAGAGAAAAATCTGGTTTGCTGATTGAAGCACCTTCACAAATACTTGATTTATCGGAGTATCCAGAAGAAAACCGGGAAGATGTGCAAGCGTATATTCAAGAATACCTAACCCCCCTATCCCACGACGGGGAATGTAGAGACGTTGCATGCAACGTCTCTACAAATCACAACATCAACGAACTTGACGTTATGCATCGCCTCACCACGGCAAGCGAAAATAATTTCATGTACCTGCACCATACTTTGAATGCCATTGCTGAGGGTTTTTACTCAGAACCCTATCAATTTGATTGCATTCCCCCAGGTTTAGAGGCATATTACCAGCAGCATTGGCAGAAAATGAAAAGTGAGGGTTTATCTGATTTGGTTTTGAAAGTGATGAGTGTCCTCACTTGTGCGGAAACTGGAGAAATTTCAGCAAAAGGAATTGCTCAGGCGATCGCCGAAGATGAATATGATGTAGAAGAAATTCTTGAAAATTGGCTTGAGTTCCTACAGCAGCACCGCATCGGGAAAGAAACCCGTTACAGCTTCTACCATTCCCACTTCCGGCTTTGGTTGGCAAATCAAAAGGGTATTTGCTAGACGGGATGTTCCTGTCATAGATTTTGGTAAACTTCATCATCGTTTCGTTTCCCAACACGGAACACGTCAAGTTGGTGATTGTCATCGTCTATCGTGTAAAGAATCCTGTATTCTCCTTGATCGACACGATAACCACCTTCATAGCCTTTTAAGGCTTTGCAGTCTTGTGGTCTGGGATTGCCCTGTAGTGAGAAGATTTTAGATACTACTTGCTTGAATTGTTTGGCTTGCAAGTCTAATAAGTCTTTTTCTGCTGTTTTAGCAATCCGCAGAGTGTAGCGTTCACTCATTACGGCTGTTAATAATTGATTCTAAGGTTACAAAACCATCGTTTTGGGCAACAGCATGTCGTAACTGTTCTGAGTCAATGAAATCTTCTAAAGCTTCCAGCCGTTTCAAGTCTTCTAAGCCAACGATCGCAACCACGGCTTTACCATGTCGTTCAATAACAATGCGATCGCCTTTATACTCGACACGATTAATTAATTCTTGGAAGTTTGCACGGGCTTCTGTTGCACTGACAGTATCTGCCATTTTAGTATTTTGTACAATTTTGGTATTTTGTACAATTTTATCAAAACTTTCTTCTTGTTACGTTGAGTCAAGCCTACACTTCGCGCAAGTCTTGAGAACGAACGCTTAATCAAGGTAATTCGACGACACTAATTTGTTAAGACGACATTAATATGTTGACGACAAATAATGTGGCAATCGACAGTTTGGAGAATCATATCATGTGCCTGTAGTACTTTGGAATTCTTTTTTAGAATAAACTTCCTGCACCCGTTCCAATTCCAAGTCAGTCAGATCATCTACCGTCCAGTTGCAGCAACGCTGAAGCATATGGAAAGGATAAGTATTCGCCACACCAACCACTTGCATACCTGCTCGTTTTGCAGCTTGGATACCCGCAAAAGTATCTTCTATCGCTAAACACTCTTGTGGTTGAAGATTCAAATCAGGATATTCCTGGTTCAGGCGTTCCACAGCCAACAAATAACCATCAGGTTCTGGTTTAGTGGTGGTAACGTCATCACCTACGACAATAACTTTGAAATGTTCAGCTAGTTTAGCACGCTTAAGTACCAGTTCTATTTCTTTGCGGATAGCACCACTCACTATCCCGAGTTTGATATTGCGAGAAGACACTTGAGATATCAACTCATCTAAACCAGGATACAAAGGCAGTTCTTCTATTTTTTCCAGTTCCAAAGCATACCCTTGTGCTTTGGAATTGAACAACTTAGTTAATTCAGTATCACTTAGCACACGACCGCGATTAGCAAGCAAATCTTTTAAACAACTGCGATCGTTACGTCCTAAGCAAACTTTCCGATACTCACGTGGCTTAAGAATGAGGTTCTCCTCAAGTAGAATTTCCTCTGTCAGTCGCTCGTGGATTGACTCATCATTGATGATGACACCATTAAAATCAAATAAAACTGCCTTTAAACTCATGGCATTGTATCAAAAGCTGGAGATGGAAAACCCTGTAAATCTTCATTATCCACTGTGTCGTCTCTTTGTACAGAAGTGTAACGTCGTACATCTGTTCGCACAGTACCATCTTCAGATAAAATTGGTTTCACGCCACTTGTAACTTGATTTATCCACCATACATCCTGGGTTTGCACTGCTTGAAATCCTGTAGCACCCATCCACGCATCCACACTTCCAGCAGCATATTCACGAATATACGGCTCCTCAAACACATTATTCAACCAATCTAATTGACGCAAAGTGTTTTGATTTCCATCCAAAATCAGCACTTGTCCACCAGTTACCAGCAAGCGGAAACATTCTTGTAAAATTGCCACAGCTGCTGTTGTTGGTGTTTCGTGGAATAACAAAGAAGCTGTAACCAAGTCGAAAGAAGCATCAGGGAAACCCGTCTTCTGTGCGTCCCCATGTCGCCAATTTATGTCTAAACCAGTCTTTTCAGCTTTGTGAGAAGCACGTACCAACATATAAGGCGATAAATCTAAGCCGATGACTTCTGCCTGAGGGAAAGCCTGCTTTAACATCAAAGTTGTGGAACCTGTTCCACAGCCCAAGTCAAGAATACGTCGCGGCTGTACTTTGATCGAATCTATTAAAGCCTGACGCACTATAGTTTCAGTAGGCGGGAGAACATATTGGGTAATAGGATCGTAGCTCACCGCCGCACCTGGCTTGAGATATCCATCCTTAATTCCGTGAAAATTTTGGCTGCTGTAGTATGCCGGTACTGTGACATCAGCGCGTCGAAAGCGGCTGCTTTCTTTTTCCCAATCAACGCTCTCAAAGTAACGCCGTAACCCTTCCTCATCAATGAGCAAACGTACTACAGGGGATAAAAAACGTTCCCAAATTGTATCTTGACGAACTGTCATAAGATTGTGTTTAAGCTGTCGGTTTTTTTAATTTATTGTGATTTTATTTACAAATTTTAATATATTTTTTACAAGAAGTACTCGTCATCTAATCAATACATCATGTATTATATAAATAATACAAAAGCAACTACTTGCTGGGAGTGGCACTTAGGTAATGCCCATCGTTATCTGGTTGTGGTGGGCATTATCCATTTAACTTAGGACTTACGCAACGATAATTGGTCATTGCGAGCGGAACAGAGTGAAGCGAAGCAATCCTGATCTTGACGAGATTGCTGAGTCCCTTCGGGACACGCTGCGCGTTCGCTCGATTCGTGCGCTTTGCGCTTACGCTTAGCTCGCTGCAAACGAAAATACGTTACCTTTGCCTAAATCCTATAACTAACACATGTCTATTTGTAAGTAGGAAATAAAATGAAATACTGTGCAAAATTAAAATTGCAGTGAAACTGCCCCTATAATCCGAAATCTTAAATTGAAAATTTTAAAGAATTATGGCTTACGAAGAGTTAAAACTTTCAACACCATCACCCATTCTGTCTTGGGCAAATCACCCTTTGGGTTCAGAAGAAACCAAGATGGCAAAGAATGTGGCATCGCTGCCATTTGTGTATAAGCACGTCGCATTGATGCCAGATGTTCACTTGGGTAAAGGTGCCTTAGTTGGTTCTGTCATTGCAACCAAAGAAGCAATTATTCCGGCTGCTGTGGGTGTGGATATTGGTTGCGGTGTCTGTGCCATAAAAACACCATTTAATAGTGATCAACTGGAAGGCAAGCTAAAGAAAATTCGCTTGGATCTTGAAGCAGAAATTCCTACAGGTTTCAACGAAAATAAAGACGTTGAAAAAAGTGTCACCAATTGGCAACGCTGGCGTGATTTCCAAGACTTGCATCAAGGTGTTCAAAATTTGCAAGGTAAAGCGATGAAACAAATGGGTTCTCTCGGTGGAGGCAATCACTTCATTGAAGTTTGCCTCGATACAGAGAACCAAGTTTGGCTGATGTTGCATTCCGGTTCCCGCCATATTGGGAATAATCTAGCCCAGTGCCACATTAATACAGCTAAAGAATTAGCAAAAATGGCAGGTAATAAATTACCTGACCCCGATTTAGCTCATTTTGTCGCTGGTACGCCAGAATTTCAAGCATACTGGCATGATTTGCAGTGGGCGCAGAATTATGCGCGTTTCAACCGTGAGGTGATGATGGGGCGTTTTAAGCGCATCGTCGAAAAGCATCTAACGGGTGGTAAAGCGACTAAGCCTTTATTGGAAGTGAACTGCCATCACAACTACGCTGAAAAAGAAGTGCATTTTGGCGAGGATGTCTACGTGACTCGCAAAGGTGCAGTCCGTGCAACAGAAGAAGACTATGGCATTATCCCTGGTTCGATGGGGGCTAAATCTTACATCGTTAAGGGTAAGGGTTCTGCCAACAGTTTTTGCAGTTGTTCCCACGGTGCCGGACGTTTGCTATCAAGAAGTAAGGCAAAAAATACCTACACGCTTGATGATTTGATTGAGCAAACAAAAGGTGTAGAGTGCCGTAAAGATACAGGCGTTTTGGATGAAATTCCCAGCGCTTATAAGCCGATAGATGAGGTGATGAATAATCAAGCGGATTTGGTTGAGGTTGTAGCAACACTCAAGCAAGTCCTTTGTGTGAAGGGTTGAATTTAGGCTTGCCCATAAGTAGGTCGGTGTAAATAATTCTTGTTGGAATAAGGCAGGGAGCACCCGAGCAGGGAGAGAAAGAGTTTGAGCCTTATTTACTTTTCTTCACACAGTTTGGTTTTATTGCACCGACTTACTTAATTCTCGTTTCACCCCACCCCGAGGGATCTAGTTGTTGCAGTTCTTGCAAGGGGGGAAAGAAGAACCTTTGAAAACTAAAGTTCCCTGTACCCCTGCCATTTGTTATCCACACAAATCCGTAATTCACTTTTTCGCTAGTGAAGAAATTATAATCAACTTGACGCGATATGAAAGTATGAGACAGGCATTAGCTGTTTTCGGTCTTGGTGTTGCATTGGCTATGGCAGCGCTGCCGCCCGTGGCAGCAAAAGCCGCTTCCGATCTGATCATTCCCGGTCAAAGTATCGGGCAGACACACCTCGGCAGCAATGGTAATTTCTACCTCAACAAGCTCCCCAAACCAGATGCTGTAGATGTGGGTATGTCACAGTTCCGAGGGGTCTGGGTTTCAAAAAACAAAAGTCGGACTGATACGCTGTTCATTCATACAGTCAGCAACGGTGCACTGAACGTCCAGCCGCTTTCTGGCTCTAGTATTGATGTGATTCGAGTTACATCTCCTTGGTATCATACGCATGAGGGCATCTCTACTGCGAGTACCAGAGTGCAAATCTTCCGCCGCTTCCCCAACGCGCATCCGGTAGATGGAAACCCGACAATATATGATGATGCAAAGCTTGGTATCGCTTTTGAATTTGCAAAACAAGCAAACGCCTCCTCACCCTGCATTGCCATAATGGTTCATCCCCCCGATAATGTGCATTTGGCGAACACTGAGAATGTCAATAACATCCTGCACGAGAAAAATTGACATGGTGTTAACAAACAGTAACTAGAAAGGAAAAAATTATAAACAGCAGCTATTTGCTGACTTCAATTCTCGAATTCATTACGACCAAGGCAGATTTTACGCTCCTATTGGCGTTAAGCCTAGCTCTTTGTCCGAGAGTGCGGTTTCTCTTAGGGGCTAGGAATCGCCTAATTCAACTGGTCAAACTTCAAAGTGGACAGAAAATTCTGGATATTGCAACAGTACAGGTATCATTTTTGATTTGTGAACATCGGGCATGTTCAGATTCCCGACTTCTTAAAGAAGTCGGGAATCTTGTTGTTCAGGTTATTTAGGAATCAGGTAGAAAGCACGAGAAAAAAGCAAAACAAAAGTGTGTATTTGCTTAGGACTGTGTACCATCAACGACTTAAAACGAAGGAGCTAATGGGCGACGAGGTGTCCCGCCACCACCAACACGCTCTGAACCATTGTTCGCTACTACCTGAAGGTACTTTGGCAGTACTTGCAGACCTTCCCATGAAAGCTGTTTCACCTCTTCGTCTGCTGAGGGCTCAGCGTACAGGTTAAGGTGACCCCGATCCACTACATAAGCACCGTAGTCTTGGAGGGCGCGAGCCAGCTCGTAGATCGGTGTGCCCGGTGGTCCGACTATAGCCTGGATGTCTACGTCTGGCGGAATTGCCAACAACGAACCCATGTACAGATTCCCCGTCCCTGTATAGCTGCTGCCTTTGCCGTCGTCATCAGCCCAGTTCGCAGGCCATACATAAGGCTTTCCACTAGGGGTGTTCTTATTTAAGACGGCAGTTGTGAGCGAGATTCGCAGTGCGTGTCGAATTCCGTTGTAGAGTTCCCCTTTGCGGATCAGTCCAGCTGTACACGAGCCGCCGTAGGCACACGAGCCGTGGTACGTGTCAAAAACTCCAGGACCTTTCAAGTCAATTTTGTTGGGGTACGGTGCTTCAAGGTTGCTATCAGCCCGCCTCTTTGCCCAGAGCATCTCGATGACGGAATTGTGGGTTTCGTCGATGATGTGCAAATGACCGTCCTCGCTAGAATCCGGTACAGCGGCGTCTGGCACGTGCACCTCGAAAGCAAGTTTGTCGTAGTCCGTGCTATAAATATTGCGCATCGGATCAGATGCATCAGCCATAAAGATCGGGATAGACCAGTCTGTTGTATTGATCTGAAGACCGTACTTTAACGCTTGTGTCGTCCACTCGGACGAACTCACCGACTCGAACTGCGCCTCAGAGCCGATCGGCATGTTCCACGGACTGTGTGCATCAAATGGCCAATAAGCGGGGTCGCGTGTCTCGCCCGTCGTGTTGATACTATCCAACACGACGGGCGAGAAGTCAGCATTTGGGGTCGGCTTGCTCTGGGCCGGCATAATTGGCGGCACGCCGGACAGGACAAAAGTAATCACTCCCAGCAGGACGAGCCGTGCAAACCTATAACGTGTGACACGGTGTGGGCATTGCACTGATATGCGTTGCTGGAGCTTGGAATCCATTATCGGTGTTTTAGGCTTCATAGTCAGTGATTCACCCACCATGTTTTGTCATGCGATAACCTTACAGAGTTGAAGTAGAGTAACTTTGTCCAGAGAAAAATTGAGGATTACTACTAAGCGTTGGAGTATTGACTTTTTCCAAATTCGCCAGTGACCGAGGCTGAGTGTTGTCCACATTCGAGCTATCTTGACCAGGCTGGCTGGTTGAAAAATGACTCGGAGTCAGAGTGTCCAATAAGCCGACATAGTTTTGTCCAGAGTTCAACTGAGAATTTAATTCAGAGCCTTGACTAGGAGTGAGCACAGAGTTGTCAATTCCCTTGCCTTGTGTGAGAGTGTCCTGGCTAAGACCACTGTAGAGATGATCAGCCTGAGTAATATTACCACACAGTAGCTTATCACCACTGACAGTGAATATAGGGGTACTGCTGCTGGATCTATCGTTACCGGGCACTTGAGTAAGACTACCATCCGAAGCATTGCTAGAGCTATTTCCATTAACAGCGACAGGGGTAAGGCTATCATTAGGATTATTGTTGGAGGTATTACCTGTGGCGTCTACAGGGGTACCTTTAGTTGAGCTATTGTCACTTACAGATGCTGGGGTAATGGCTGTAGCCAGATTAGAACTATTGTCAGTCACAGAATTGCTTACGTTTTGGCTGGTGTTCTGCAAATTACTCAAATCAGGCTGTGCAATATTAATAGATGCTGTGACATTGATGTCAGTGGGGTCATTTGAGTTCTTAGCTGGCCATTGAGTATTTCCCCCACCATCGCTGAGTTGATCAGTAACTTGGTTTTTAATGTTCCAATTGTTACCACCATTATAAGCAACGTTATTTGCAAAGGTTGAGTTTTTAAGAGTAGTGGACGAACCTCCTCCAGAAATGCCTCCACCTTGCCACCCAGCGTAGTTGTTAGCAACAGTCGTACCATCGACAGTGACGGCATTAGAGCCATTAGCTAAAGCGATCGCTCCACCCATCCCATTTTTGCCGTCAGTACTCTCGGCTCGATTACCAGAGAACGTACTCTCGGTGATGGTACCTGGCGATTGTTCTCCTACCCACAAACCACCACCTTGCTCCAGTGCCCGATTATCTGTGAAGGTGGTGTTGTTGATAGTAAACTCACCATTACCAATTCGCAAACCACCGCCGAGTGAATCACCTTGACTATCCAGAACGACCTCATTTTTAGTAATTGTGGAATTGTCAACGATGATCTTGTCTGGGGGATAAGCATACAGAAAAAGTCCTCCCCCTTGTCCAGCACCTTTGTTACCCTCAAATTTGCTGTTGCGAATGGTAATTGTGCCGCCTACAGAACCATGATCGAAATTCGCTCCAGAGGCATTCGCTCCATCAGTATAGATGGCTCCACCGTAACCTATGGTATTAGGACCGATCGGACCTCCAGCAGTTGAGTCATTATTGTGGAAAGTAGAGTCTTCTACTGTGAGTGTACTCAAGACAGTGTTGATTGCACCGCCATTGGTTCCCTTGTTATTATCGAACTCACTACCTTTGACCGTGAGAGTACTGTTAGTATTAACTGCGATCGCTCCGCCACCGCGTTCGCTTTTACCAGCAGTACCATCGTTACCCTCAAACAGACTGTTAGTGATGGTGTTGGCTGTATTAAACCCTGCCCAAATTGCACCTCCTCCATTTCCTGAAGAGGCGTTATTTATAAATTTGCTATTCTCTACGTTAAGAGTGGTGAGCTTATCACTAGTCACTGTCCGAATTGCACCTCCGGCACCATTTTCACCTTCACCACTGGATTTTCCATTGGCAAGGGTCAAATTTCGCAACGTAAAACTTGAGCCTGGTGTTGTGACATCGAAAATTCGGCTGGCATTATTGCCACTAATGGTTAGACCACTAGTACCTGCACCATCAACTGTCAGGTTTTTGTCAACTGTGAGTTCACCTGAGGTAAGGTTAATTGTTTGATTGGCGAGGTTAGAGCCAAATTGAATGGTATCACCTGATTTTGCTTGAGCGATCGCTTCTCTAAGAGAACCAGCACCATTGTCAGCATTAGACGTCACGTTAATAGTACTCATGTTCTATCAATCCTTGTTTGTTGTTTGTCTTGACCAAATCAGGACTTACGCACGAACAACGTAACCATAGTCATTGCAACCTCTGGGAAGCAATCGCAACCCACTGTTTTTAGTAGCGCGTGCGTAAATCCCCACAAATAACTTATGAACAATGACAAAGTGATCCAGATGTAGGTAAAACACCTATCGGTCCTTGATATGTTCCGATAGACAACAACCTTCTGACCATGACCTGATAGGCATGATCATATGAGTTGCACCTCATATAGACGCGCTGATTATGTCATTACCGATAGTTGCGCTCTTGACTCTAGTTAACTCAAGCAAGAGCGTTGCTCAAGGGTGGATCTAGTCACCCTTAGCACGAACAGAGTTACCATAGAGTCTGGTACTTGCCTCTGATATTGAAACTCTTGCCTACTCTTGTTAACAGTTAACAGTTATCAGTTATCAGTTATCAGGCTAGGAAACGGACGAGTCCACCCCTTGTTCACTGCCGCTGGTACTGGTCACTGTTCACCCTTCGGGTTCGCCAGATGCCTACGGAGGGAAACCCTCCTGCAGCACTGGACTCACTGTTCACTGTTCACTGGTTTAAGAGGCAGAGTGGTTTTTATTTCAGATTTGTTTGTTGAATTTCGCTGTCCCTAATTGCTGAGTTTTTAGTTGTTGATGGGAAATAGAGACACCAGAAAGATTGAAATGTGGAATGAACACTTTAGCAACTTGTGCGTTTTTATTGTGTGTAGTGTTCAAGACAATCATCTCGGCTTTTGGTGTCATGCCTTTAATCAGCAAAGGAACCTTTACTAGTTGAGACTCACTCAACATTGGGGTATTTCTAGTGAAAGCCTGAAGCATTTGGCTGTACATAGTAAATTCTTGTGATTACGGGTTTGCTGCAGATACTTGACTTACACAACACTAAGCACCTGTACGTTGCATTAGTATTTCAGCGATCAAGAAGCATGAGTTGCTTAGCTTTTGGTAGACACCCGTTATTCAGTCGATTTACTCTAGGCAAGCAAGTTTTTTAATTTTCTCGCTTGATACTGTCAAAGAACTTTTAACACTCTTTGCTCTTACTCTGATGAAGCTTTAAAAGCTGAAGTTGTTTTTTGAAAGTATGCACCTTAAATATTATTTGCACCTTTTTCTACCGAAAATGTCAATTTATTTCTAACTTCATGAAGCTTTTATCTTTATGAGCAAAAATCTTTATCATAAATTTTTAATTCACGTCTAAAGTCTAATTGACGGAAGTTCAAAAGCGTGCATATTTAGAGATAAACATTTGTCATGCCCTACTTGGCTGTATAGCGTGAAAATTTTTTATTTTCTTTATTTTTCTTGTTCCAGAAGTATCATAAGCATTTATACTTAAATAAAACTTGTTATTTTATTTGGAGAATCGCGGCGTTTCATACCATTCAAAAGTGTTCACAAAGTGTTTGTTGCAATCAACCATAACAATATAGTTTACCGTTGCAGTGTACCGTCGAAGAAGACGGTTCTGTTTGTGTCATTTATCTACATACAGGAATATCAACCATGACTGTTGCTACAGCTACGTTTCCTATAAACCTTGGTGCTTATAAGCAAATAGCACTGAACCCTGCCAATCCAACTCTGAGCGATGAGCAACGGGAGACACTCAAAGCCAATATTCAACTCTGTCGTGATGCAATTGTTTTCTTCACAGCCACAGGAGCTGCTAGCGGTGTAGGCGGTCATACTGGCGGTCCTTACGATACAGTACCAGAAGTCGTTATCCTCGATGCCTTATTCCGGGGGGCACCAGATAAATTCGTACCAATTTTCTTTGATGAAGCTGGACACCGCGTTGCTACCCAGTACCTTATGGCTGTGTTGCATGGTGAGTTAAGTGCTGAACAACTTGTTCATTACCGCCAAGCTGGTGCAAAACTACCTGGACACCCCGAACTCGGCTTAACTCCAGGAGTTAAGTTCAGTTCCGGACGCCTGGGACACATTTGGCCTTACATCAATGGTGTCGCACTGGCAAATCCGAATAAGGTGGTTTTCTGTCTCGGCTCTGACGGTTCCCAACAGGAAGGTAACGATGCGGAAGCAGCACGTTTAGCAGTTGCCAAGAATCTTAATGTCAAGCTCATTATCGATGATAATGATGTCACAATCGCCGGACATCCTTCGGAATACTTACCAGGATTTAGTGTCGCTAAGACATTAGCTGGTCACGGACTCAGCGTTAATGAAGGAGACGGCGAAGATTTGGATGATTTGTATCGTCGTATCTGTCAAGCAGTGACGAGTGATGGACCAGTAGCTTTGGTGAACAAGCGCAAGATGGCTGTGGGAATTGAAGGTATCGAAGGTTCGACTCATGGTCATGATGTGATTCCAGCTGATAAGGCGATCGCCTACTTGGAAAAGCGCGGACTCACTGAAGCCGTTAGATATCTCAAAAGTATTCAAAAACCCAAAAATAACTATACCTTCATCGGTTCTGGCGATAAGTTGGGTTCCAACCGCACCGTGTTTGGCGAAGCTGTGGTGTCCGTCCTTGATCGCTTGAGTGAAACCGAGCGTAAAGAAAAGGTCATGTGTATCGATAGTGACCTGGAAGGATCCTGTGGACTGAACAAGATTCACGACGCTCACCCAGAAATCTTCGTGAGTTCTGGCATTATGGAGCGAGGAAATTTCTCCGCAGCTGCTGGTTTCGGTATGGAAAAAGGTAAGCAGGGTATTTTCGGCACCTTCAGCGCATTTCTGGAGATGTGCGTTTCCGAAATTACAATGGCGCGGCTGAACTACTCCAACGTCCTATGTCACTTCTCTCACTCTGGCGTAGATGACATGGCGGATAATACCTGTCACTTCGGTTTAAACAATTTCTTTGCCGATAATGGCTTAGATGACGGCTACGAAACGCGACTGTATTTCCCCGCTGACGCAGCTCAAATGAAAGCTTGTGTTGAAGCAGTATTTTTTGACCAGGGACTCAGATTTATTTTCTCCACCCGGTCTAAAACGCCGAATATTCTCGATGCCAATGGCAAAGACTTACACGGCGAAGGCTACACCTTTACTCCGGGTAAAGATGAAGTTGTGCGTGAAGGAACTGCTGGTTATATCATCAGCTTTGGTGAAGCACTATACCGCGCAGTTGACGCCGTGGAACGTCTCAAACAGCAAGGAATTGATGTCGGCTTAATTAATAAGCCAACACTCAACGTTATTGATGAACAAATGCTGGCAAAAGTTGGTAAAGCCCCGTTTGTATTGGTTGTTGAATCTTTCAACCGCCGCACAGGATTGGGTAGCCGCTTTGGTACTTGGTTACTTGAGCGTGGACTGACACCAAAATTTGCTCACTTAGGAACTCACAAAGAGGGATGTGGTGGTTTATGGGAACAGTACCCCCATCAAGGAATTGACCCTGAAGGCATCATCAGTAAAGTTAAGGAACTTATTGGTTAGTCGCATTATTTCCATTTTTACAAAGAATGTGTCGTTTTTCCTCCGTTTGGCTTTACCTTGCGGGGGATTTTTATAACCCAAACAGAGTGTTCAGAACGGTTGCTGATAAGATAATTTACAAGAATAATAACTAATGCAATCTTCTGGAGAGCATCCTAAATGTGTAAACTAATTTGATTTTGTAGTGGGGGGATCTTGCCCCCTTTGGTAATAAAGTAGGGATCAAGATGCACACCATACCCTTCTTTTTTACAAAATTGGGATGCTCCCATATTACGTTGCATCCCTTGAGTTTTACACCTCTGAAATCTCCAAAAACCATCTTTAACAACAACGGTATTGTTTTATCACTTGATGGGGGAGAATCCTCTGATTAGTACGCTCTTGAATTTATCCTAATTTTTGTTATATTTTCTACTTTTTTATTCCTTGATAACAAAGTAAAAATCTATATAGATGCATTGATATTAGAGTGTCATTTACAAGTGATACCCGTTTACTTGTCATCGTTGTGTTATTTAAATAACTTTGTATAAAAAACTATTTGCTTGCTTTTAGCCAACCTCTTCAAAAAGAAAATCAATACACTAACGGACAAATTGTGAAAGCACCTTAGAGTATCAAATAAATCTCTGCTCAACTTGACTTTAGCCAACACTTTCACTGGGCACTCTAACAAGGTAAAGAGGAGTGTTCAGGTTATTCAAATCTCTAGACGAGAGCATCAGATTTCGCTTCCTTAAAAGCTATGACTGAAAACGCTAGGCAAGTGGAAGTGTTATCCAGTTCATAAGGAACGTCTTGATAAGAATACTGGCAAAGTCATGCGTTTCTTTGTCACAAGCTAATGACAATCCAATTAGGATTTTGCAAACCCAACAGCTTTGATGATTCAAAGAAAAGATTCAATCTTATTAGCAATTATTCATTTTTTCAACCCAAAGATTGAGGCTCAAAAATTATGAAAGTAGTTAAATGGGTAGACACTTTTCTGCTCACAGTTACACTTGTAAGTGTTCAGACTTTCGCTAATCAAACTTTAGCTACTACAAAGCTCAAGCAGCATCTTGATACGCCATATTCTCAAATGACGACAGGGCAATCACTCTCTACTGATCAACAGATAACCAGAAAACTTAACCCTTCTACTGTTATAGCGTCTCAAATTAATTCAGTTTTCACAAATTTTCAAACCTATGTAGAAAACAAAGTATATTCAATTTCTTATCCACTAGGGTGGTTTTTCACAAGAAGCTGTAGTGAATTAGCTTATATTACGAATCTAAAAATGGCAATAAGAGGTGGAGGAAAAATTCCCCAAAATTTTATTAAAACTGATGTTCAAATTATTTCCGAAAAAATTCAAACAACTTTCACTGAAAACCTCAGCTATTCAGAAGAAAATGGAGAGAGGCTAGTTAAAAAGGAAAATATTAATGTGGATGGTAAAAATGGTATGAGGATGTGGTACTCTAGTGGAGAGACAGAAACAATGATTACTTTATTACCTTATAAAGATAACAATACCGCTTGTATTACTACTTTTTACACAAGAAACAATTCAAACTATATACCTATTTTTGAAAAGATACACTCCTCCTTCAAAGTTTTGAGTTGATAAACTTAACATTATAAAATTGTATATGGCCTTGTGACTTCGAGTTGTACTGCACGGGCAATAGCTAGCACGTGATTTTCTTTGAGTTCAGAAATGATTTCCAAATACAAAGATGCGTAGATTGGCTAGAACAATGCAAAACCCAACCCAACTTTTACAAGCATTGTAGGCGTTGGGTTAATGCATTGTAGCTAAAATACAAAAATTGCAATTATTTTTTTAATTCATATAGAATTCCTATAGGAATCCGGTTTGACTTCTGAATTACTCGTAGAGACCCTTAACAGGGAACGCTTAACAAGGAACAGGAAACTAGGTACAGCTCCCTGTTAAGGGTCTCTACTTTGTGATTCACCCTAGTGGGAACGGCCACGCCTTACGGTGAGACCAGCGCTCTTGGTAGGGTTTTCCTCGTGCCGGCTCTGGCGGAGCGCGTTAGCTCCGCCAGATGCCTAGGTCGGGAAAGCCGTCATTCGCACTGGTCTCGCCAAATCAAACCGGATTCCTATATGAGCCTATTCCTTTAGGTAGATTTTTAGTATTCTTCGCTCAGAAATAGCTAAAAAAGGGATTGATGAACTTAAAAACGAAGACTGACGTGAGTATAAGCGTTGTAACTCCTATTTTTTGTGGATAACATAAAGAATAGTTCTTTAAAAGCTTCTCTCACCGCGTTTAGCGTCAGTTTTTTTATGGACATTCAGTTAATCAACATCGGCTTTGGCAACATCGTGTCTGCCAACCGAGTAGTTGCCATTGTCAGTCCAGAGTCTGCCCCGATTAAGCGGATCATCACCGATGCGCGCGATCGCGGTCAACTGATCGACGCAACTTACGGTCGCCGTACTAGGGCTGTTATCATCACTGATTCCAGTCACGTTATTCTTTCGGCGATTCAACCGGAAACGGTAGCGAATCGCTTTGTGATCACACGTGATCACCATCAAGCTGTAGATAATTGACTAAAGGTAGGTCTATAGTCCCACGTCTATTTGCGCCATACCAGCAGTAACATGTGAATAACAGTGGTTTTATGTCACCCAGGCTACAAAATTTCGTTAGTCAGGAGTCGTCAGACTCATGGCTAATGAATAGTATCTACTGAATCAATTCACAGGTTAAACGGATGATGCAAGTTATAAGCACTAAAAGTGGTGCTACTACTAAGGAA
The DNA here is from genome assembly GCF_059505445.1 of Brasilonema angustatum. Classification (NCBI taxonomy): domain Bacteria; kingdom Bacillati; phylum Cyanobacteriota; class Cyanophyceae; order Nostocales; family Scytonemataceae; genus Brasilonema; species Brasilonema angustatum. The sequence continues at coordinate 16,297 of NZ_JCACKO010000102.1, forward strand.
TGCCCGCCAACAGGCAAGCTAATTATCTTGACTGGTCCAAGTGGAGTTGGCAAAGGCACTCTAATGCGATCGCTCTTACAGCGTCATCCCCAACTACATTATTCTGTATCCGTGACGACTCGTTCTCCTCGTCCAGGGGAAACGAACGGCAAAGACTATTATTTCGTCAGCCGTAGAGAGTTTGAAGAATTGGTTGCTACAGGGGAATTATTAGAGTGGGCAGAATTTGCTGGTAATTATTACGGCACTCCGCGAGAAGCCGTAATGAACCAAATTCGCTCTGACAAAAGGGTTGTGCTAGAAATTGAGCTAAAAGGAGCACGACAAATTCGGACTTCTTATCCTAGCGCCCTCAGCATTTTCATTTTGCCGCCTTCTATAAGTGAATTAGAAAAACGAATACGTGGTCGGGCACAGGATTCAGACGAGGCGATCGCCCGTCGTCTGCGCTGTGCTCAAGAAGAAATAAATGCTGCTGATGAGTTTGATATTCAAATTGTTAATGACGATTTTGAAAGCGCTCTCAATTCCATAGAAGCAGCCATACTGAGTTAACGCTCGTTGGTAAAACCCTCGACGCTGTTGGAGGTAAAGTCATAACTAAAGGACGCAAGAAAAAGTTACGTAAACCTTTTCCTTGCGTCCTTTATCTTTTGTAATCTGTCTGGCGGCTTTTTGATAGAGGTATTATGACCTCATGCCTCAGAACACTTATTAGCCAAACAAACCTTGAATCAGAGTGATATTACTAGTTAAAAAGTAAGCGACTACTCCACCACCAATACCACCGATTAACAAAGCACTGGCAAAGCCATTCCAACCTTCACCAGATTTAAAAGCATTAGGAGGATTGGGTGCAGTAACAGTCACGCTTGGTTCAGGAGGATTGCTAGCAGCATATAGAGATATGACTCCAGTCATAAGGACTATGAAGCCCAAGGTTGACAGTAATCCCGCTAAGTTGGCATTAGGCGTATCGCGCAGGGGACCGAGTTTGGCAAATGGACCAAAAACCCAGTAACCATGAGCCATACCAACTTCTAGTCCTCTCCTGAATGGAGTTAGTCCTGGGCGATAGGCGGGCAAATTACTGATGAACCACTTAACCAAGGGAGAAGAATTAACCGGTGTTTCTAAGTTGCCCCGTTGTGGATCACGCAATTCAGGGAAAACAACTTCGCGATTCCTAGGATCGCTGGCAAGATTTTTTGATGCATCTACTGCTTGCATATTTTCTGTGTGCCTCTCAATAAAGTGTTGGCAGTGTTCTCCGTAATTTACGGCATAGGATGGAAAAGTAAATCAGGGAAAAAGCGATTAAATTCAATCAAAATGCCAGCAGTGATAAACAACCATATGGTAGTTATGACTGGTGCTGTGGAAAGAAACTTCACAAAATGATTTTGGTTCATTAATCTATACTCCAAAATGTGTGAATGACTGATGTTGAATTAACGCGGCGAAATGGGGATTTCTTCATCTTTGGCTGTTAGTTGACCAGACAGTAGTTGTTGTACCGCTGCTGCAGGCCAAGCGAAGCCTGATGCCATAATTGGAAGCGCTAGAGCAACATCAATCTGAATTTCTTTTTGTTCAACATCGCTCCCTTGTTTTTTAATGACCTGTAGGTAGGTACGACCTACCCAGCCAATCCAGCCAGCGATGTAGAGAAAAAGAATGCTAGGAATCAGAAAGTCACCAGCGCGATCTAAGCGACCATCTACTATGAGATGAGGTAAACCTTCTGGTCCGCACAGGGCTTGAGAATAGCGCTCAAACCGCTTTTTCCCAGATTCGGGGTCAGCTGTTGTATTCCGGGCAGATGCTGCTCTCTCCTGAAAGCTAGGGGATTCAGCACATGGTACAAGATTCTCCCCAAGCGCTAAAGCTGGTGGGGAAAAGTTGAACCAAACACAAATAGCTAGAACTAAAGCAAACAAGCGACGCATGGAATTGTTTCCTTTTATTACGAAACAAAAAGTTTTTTGTACAAAACGAAGCGGCTTGTACAATCTTGATTTGTAGAACTAGGATGTCATGATACTCTTGCGCGTGAACCGAGTAAAGTTGAAGTAAATAAAAGTTAAAGCTTCTCAAACCAGTTCTTATGAAGTTCTGAGTTCGCAAGTCAGTTATAAGTAAAATTTTTCCAGAATTTTACTCACAACCGGGCACTCAGTAACCTACTGCCTTTTGTGCAAGAGAAACACCTGTAGCCGAATAGCTCCTTTGTACTTACCATTTTATTGTAGCAATGGCAACTGTTTTAGCAATAGAAACGAGCTGTGATGAAACTGCCGTAGCAATTGTAAACAATCGTCAAGTTTGTAGTAGTATTATTGCTTCGCAAATTCCAGTTCATCAGCAGTATGGTGGAGTTGTGCCGGAAGTCGCATCCCGGCAGCATCTAGAAACGATAAATGGGGCGATCGCCCAAGCCATGGAACAAGCAGAAGTAGATTGGGGTAAAATTGACGGCATTGCGGCGACTTGTGCTCCTGGGTTGGTTGGGGCGTTATTGGTCGGGTTAACTGCCGCCAAAACCTTAGCAATGGTACATAAAAAGCCATTTTTGGGTGTTCATCATCTCGAAGGTCACATTTACGCTACTTATTTAAGTGAGCCAACCTTAGAGCCTCCTTTCCTTAGCTTACTAGTTTCTGGTGGTCATACAAGCTTAATTTACGTCAAAGATTGTGGTGTGTATGAGACCTTAGGAGAAACTCGTGATGATGCAGCTGGTGAAGCGTTTGATAAAGTGGCACGTTTATTGAATTTGGGATATCCCGGCGGGCCAGCAATTGACAAGCAAGCATTGCAGGGAAATCCGCAAGCTTTTACACTACCAGAGGGGAAAGTTTCTCTACCAGGTGGTGGATATCATCGGTATGATGCAAGTTTTAGTGGGTTAAAAACAGCAGTGTTGCGGTTGGTACAGCAATTTGAGAAAGATGGACAGTTTTTACCAACAAAAGATGTGGCGGCTAGTTTTCAGGAAACTGTAGCACGCTCCCTCACCAAAAGGGCAATAACTTGTGCTCTAGATTATGGTCTTTCCACCATTGCCATTGGTGGAGGCGTAGCAGCCAACAGTGGGTTAAGACAACATTTACAACAAGCAGCACAAACTCATAACCTACGCGTGCTATTCCCTCCCCTAAAATTTTGTACCGATAATGCCGCTATGATTGGTTGTACTGCTGCTGACCACCTCAACAGAGGTCATACTTCGCCTCTGACCTTAGGCGTTCACTCTAGGTTAGCGCTGAGCCAAGTTATGGAGTTGTATAAAACTGGTACAGATAATCTTTAACTTGACTCTATTAACAATTGACGACTGACGATTGATTCTTGACGACAGAGCGAATATGAGTAGCAACTGCATCCGGCTGTTCCAACATTGCTAAGTGTCCGCAATCAGGAATTTCGATCACATTGTCACCACAGTAAGAAAAAAGAGGGTGAAAGCTAGCTAAATGACGGACATACTTAGGTTCCATAACCTTGTCTTCCGCACCAGCTAAGAAATAAATTGGTTGCTTAAGTTGAGCAACCAGCTGGGGCAAATAGTTAATTTCTTCCTCTGTTGTAGAATCTAGCAACGCTCCCAAAGCAGCTTCTGGATCGGCAACAACAAAATCAATAACCCGCTGCCGTGCCCAATTACGCTCCAAAGGACGTGCTACACTCGCTCTAGTAAACAATAAATCAATCAGAGGCAATTGCCCAAGCCATTTAGGGCGAACTTGCAAAAACCGCTGACCTGCTGAACGAAACTGCTCAAAAGCTTCCTTGAGGTAAATTCCACCACCAGAGTTAATGCAAATAACTCCTTTGACACATTCCGGCATATGGGCAGCACCCCAAAGGGCGATCATGCCTCCCAAAGAGTGACCAATCAACCAAGCACTCTTGACGTTTAGCTGTTTGAGAAGATCTGCTAAATCTTGAGTATAGGCAGCCGGAGTATACACAGAATCAAAGGGATCAACAACGGCACGACTAGATTTAGTATTTTGGGTGAAATAATTCTGTTCTTGACTAAAATCAGTTTTTAATTTACGTTGCGACTCCCCAAAACCTCTTAAATCATAAGACAGACACTGAAAATCATCTGACAACCGAGAAATTACAGGTTGCCAATATCCACGGCTATTGAGCCATCCGTGGATAAAAACTAAGGTCTGGGGGTAGGAAGTAGGAGCTGTGAGTTCGTATGCGTGTGGAACGCCCAAGATTTCGATGGTTGCCATATTTCTATCGTACCCCGTTCACTTCGGGAGTTGGCAAGGTAAGGAGATGGGAAAATGGGGGGACATGAATTCTGGTGTCATACACAATTTATTCTTAAATGTTTCCGTTTTAGCTAATTTCTTCTTAGCTCCACAACAAAATGCTAAAGTTGAAAAAGACTAGTGTAAGATGCACGCTTAATGACTACTGTCATCGGAAAATTCCGCCAACAGACAAAACAACTGTATGTGTTGCGGGATACAACGTCGGTAGTTTAATCACAAGTGAATCAGCACTCTTATCAGTCAAAACCACCTCGTATATACTACCTGAACCACGTTGGCATGGGTTTTTGGAAAACTTGGTTTAGTACATCAGAAGCTAACTCAACAACTAGGACAACACCCTCAGAAGAGTATGCAGTTGAAACTGTAGGTAACTCAGGCTCTAATGGTGTTGCCGAAGTTAATCAGCAGGAAACTCGTATAGTTTTTAGTACCGAGCGAGATATTGACCTGTATGAACTAGAGGAACTATGCGATTCAGTCGGTTGGTCGCGTCGTCCTTTGCGAAAAGTCAAAAAAGCTATTGAGCATAGTTTTCTTGTCGCCTCTATGTGGCAAGTACGAGGAAACAAAAGGCGACTTATTGGTTTTGCCCGTGCGACGTCAGATCATGCCTTTAATGCCACAATTTGGGATGTGGTAGTTCACCCAGACTTTCAAGCAAAAGGACTGGGAAAGGCACTTATGAAATATGTACTCAAAAAACTCAGGAGCGAAGAAATTAGTAATGTGACTCTATTTGCTGACCCCCATGTCTTAGATTTTTATCGGGGTTTGGGGTTTATGTCCGACCCAGAAGGCATCAAAGGTATGTTTTGGTACCCTCATTAATTTTTAACAGAGACATTACTGTTATAAGTCTATGTATAGGGAAGGCAACAGTTTACAAAAAGCAACAAAGCATGATATGATGTGGATGAATATTTGGCAATATATCAAGTAGAATCTTAAATGAGCTATTGATTGTCGCCAAAAAGCAACAACTAAGTTAAAATAACAAGTTAATCGGGATGTAGCGCAGCTTGGTAGCGCGCCTGCTTTGGGAGCAGGATGCCGCAGGTTCAAATCCTGTCATCCCGATCTTATAGATGAATAGTAAACCCTAGATCTGAATACAGGTTTAGGGTTTATTTATATAGTGCAACCAATTAGCGCAAGCAAACAGGATATCGCTTCAAATTCTGTTACCTTAGGTTGAGCGTGCAAATGACTCAAGCATACATAAATGACTTCCATTATTTTTTGGAGATACCATCAAAAAATTAAATCAAAAAGTCAAAACTGGATTATGCTGCAACTATTTGTTTGATTTGTCAGACAATGTACACTGAAATTGCATATTTTCCTAGAAGCACTAATCATGTTGCTTTGCTATTTCTTCTTTTCTATTAGACAAAATAAATTCCAAGCATTGAAGAAGGCCACAAGAGAGGAAATCTGTAAACCTTGAGACATTTTACGACAAATTTAGAAGGAACGATCTCATATTTATTGTCGTCAACCATAGCTGAAAAAGCCAATAAAATGGCAGAAGACACCCTTGAAGTAAAAAGCACATTTTTCGCCTTTGTTAATTACAGCAATCATCTACCGTTCGAGTGCAATTGTTTAGTAGGGCGAAATTGAAATACCAAAAACAGCACAGTTAATGAGCAAAGAAGGTAATATATCTAGAACTGGTTAATACTGTGCAAATCCAACTATATTGTCAGACTTGATTTTAGAGAAATTGATGCGAGGAGTAGTTATGAATTTATTAGTTCGCTGGGGCACAACATTGACTTTGGTTGGGAGTACTCTGCTAACAACAGTTTTTAGCGGAAATGCTCCAGTGCTGGCATTGACAGAACAACAAATTAAAGAAAAATTAGATCCAGTACCAGTGTTTTTGATTACTAACAACCAGGGTGTGCCTCTCACTCGTACAGTGCCTAACAATACCCAAAATGGGCAAAACGCTCAAAACGCTCAAAATAAACAAGCTACGGTGACAGACGTTTTTATGAGTGGGCAGGAAGCTCAGGCTTTTATTAACGAACTGCGAAATGTCAAAGGTAAAGATCCAAAAATGGCAGATATGTTAAAAAGCCTGCAAGTGACGCCAGTACCTTTGGGGATGATTTATCAGAAACTTCAAGAAAATGCTAAGAAACCAAACAACCTAGTGTTTGCTTTTAATCCTGGAAAACAAGATTTAGAAGGAGCAGTTACATTGCTGCGCCAAAGCGGTAAAGAAGTTAAGCAGTTCCCAAGTGTGCCTGTTTTTATTGTTAGATCTCCGGATAAGGGATATGTATCCGTCAAACGGAAGACTGACAACAAGGAAGTTATTCCTTTGTTCTTGAGTCAAAAAGACGCCCAAAATTTATTAACCCAGGTTAAGCAACAAGTTCCCAAGGCTGATATTCAGGTTGTAGACATAGATGGAGTCATTAAAACTTTGAAAGAGAAAAATGACACTTGGCTCAGCCAAGTCGCCATAGTACCATCTACTGAGAGCATGCAGTATGTCGTTAGCAAGCGAAGTGGTGCTCCAAATCAAAACCTCTCTCCCAAAAAGAAATAAACTTATGCCTGATAGTATAGAGGCATGGCAGATAAGCAGTTATCAGTAACTGGTTTACAACTTTGGCAGTGGCGTAAGGTGGCAATTCAAGCTGCTAATGCCACTGCTATTTTACCTACTGAAGTCGATTGGTTACTACAAGAAGTCGCTGGATTAGATCGCTTGGCATTGCGCTTGGAATCATACAAAAACCAGGCTGAGATTTGTTTGAAATTATCTTTAGAGGATTTAGACAAACTCTGGCAGCAGCGCTTAAATGAACACTTGCCAGTACAATATGTTGCAGGAGCAACTCCTTGGCGAAAGTATAAAATAGCTGTGTCAAACGCGGTTTTGATTCCCAGACCAGAAACAGAGTACTTGATAGATTTAGCTGTCGCTGCGGCGAGAAACAGTACGGTGACACCGTCTTTAGAGCAAGGACACTGGGCTGATTTGGGAACTGGTAGTGGGGCGATCGCCATTGGATTAGCAGACGTTTTCACCACAGCAATCATTCACGCTGTTGACTACAGTCATGAGGCGCTAGTGGTTGCAAAGGCAAACGCTCAAAATTTGGGTTTTGGCGAGCGTATTCAATTTTACCAAGGTTCTTGGTGGGAACCTTTAGCATTGCTCAAAGGTCAATTCAGCGGAATGGTATCTAACCCGCCCTATATTCCCACTAACATCATACCTACCCTACAGCTTGAAGTTGTTAAGCATGAACCACATCTAGCTTTAGACGGTGGCATAGATGGTTTAGATTGCATCCGCCATTTGGTAGAAATTTCTTCCACCTATTTACGCTCTGGTGGGGTTTGGTTGATTGAGATGATGAAAGGACAGGCAGATGCTGTGGGAGAAATGTTGCACAATCAAGGGAGTTACTGTAACATTCAGATTCATAAAGATTTAGCTGGCATTGAGCGCTTTGCTCTGGCATATAGAAAGAGCTAACATCACCAAGTAAAAACTCAGAACTCAGTACAGTCAACAGTGAATTGATCACTGATAACTGATAACTCAATTCTGAGTTTTAAGTTCGCAATTCTGAGTTCTGTTCATGCAAGTTTCCCTAGACACCCTTATCTTAGGCGCACGTGCTGGTAAATTAGTCAGCTTTCCTACAGATACTGTTCCGGCATTGGCAGCTTTATCAGAACAAGGAGAGTTAATTTACGCAGCTAAGCAGCGCAGTCGAGATAAACCCTTAATCTTAATGGCAGCGACTGCTGAAGAAATCTGGTCTTTCACCACGGGTAGTGACGAAGAGTATGAAATTTGGCACAGAGTTGCCAAGAAATATTGGCCAGGAACACTGACTTTGGTGTTGCCTGCCTCCGAACTAGTACCACAAGAAATAATTTCTATTTCTGATGGAGATTCAGCCTCTCAAAAGGATAAGCTTACTCCTGACAGGACAATTGGAATTCGAGTGCCTAATTGTAGAATTGCCCAGACTATCTTGGCACAAACAGGTCCTCTTGTAACCACCAGCGCCAATTTATCAGGTCAACCTCCTTTACAAACAATGGGAGAAATTTCGGCACAGTTTCCTGATGTCTTGACTTTGGCGGCGACAGAATTAAAAGACGAGGTACACGGAGATGGTGTTCCTTCGACTGTTGTGAAATGGACTGGAAACAATTGGCAAGTTTTACGACAAGGTGCAACGAAAATAGATATCTTTAGATAACTAGGGGTGTAGGGGAATAGGGGTATAAGGGTGTAGGGGACTCCACCCATTAGAGATGGAGTTTGAAACAAGGACACCGTGTTTTTAAGCCCTTCGGGCACGCTCCGCGAACGCGCCAAACGCCGTCTTAAAACACATTTTTTTTCTCTTCCCCTTAAAAGGGGAGGCTTCTAACCAATATTCGGGACGGGTTTCCCCTACACCCCTACACCCCTACACCCTTACTTCCGTCCCGATAGCGTAGCGTGCCGTTAGGCATAGGGACTCGGTGATTTTCAAAAAACCAATTACCAAAGAACCCCTACACCCTGAATTTTGCTCAATCAAACAGCCTTAACTGTTCCTTTGCTAGGAATTAATGTCTGAGTGGTAAATTGAACTCGGGCTTTGCAACAGTTGATACCTTGAAGCAGCAGGAAAATTTGATCGTCTGGTGTTCTTTGAATTAACGTGAGTTCGACGGGTTGATTTAGGCACAAAAAAAGGCGCTCGCTGTAAAAGAGTGTGATATCGACGATTGACATACTGGTTTAGTGGTTTGTTAATTCTTACCCTGGATGCCTTGGATCATCTGTTCCTCTGCCTTGATTTGTGAGTTACTCAGGGGAAAAAGATGTTAGATTACCAGAATTTTGAGCGATTTTTGTGCAGCCGTATCAAGCGACGGAACTTAATTATTGGGGCTGGGGTATTGACTGGTTTGGCGATCGCTAACCAATTCAATCAACGAGCGATCGCCCAAGTCCCATTTTCCAGTTATCCCTTCACGCTTGGTGTGGCGTCGGGTGATCCTTATCCAAATAGCGTGGTACTGTGGACTCGTCTGGCTCCCAATCCTTTACAAGGGGGTGGAATGCCATCTGTGAATGTGCCAATTCGTTGGGAAGTGGCAACTGATCCCAACATGAGAAATGTAGTAGCAAAAGGCACTGAAATTGCCATCCCAGAATTAGCTCACTCAGTGAGAGTGGTTGTAAATAAACTCAAACCAAATACATGGTATTGGTATCGATTCATCTCCGGTACGGAAGAAAGCCCAATTGGTCGCACTCGTACCGCTCCTCAGCCAGGTAGCGACCTAAGTAAATTTGCCTTTGCATTTGTTTCCTGTCAGCACTACGAGCAAGGGTACTACACAGCATACAAATATTTGGCGCAGGAAGACTTAAGCTTGGTGGTGCATGTTGGCGACTACATCTACGAGGGAGGAATTACAGCAAATCGTCCTAGACAACACAATAGTCCTGAAATTGTGACTCTGGAAGATTATCGCAATCGTCACGCCCTTTACAAAACCGATTCAAATCTGCAAGCAACTCATGCAGCATTTCCCTGGATTGTCACTTGGGATGACCACGAGGTGGAAAACAACTACGCCAATGCCACTTCAGAAATCGATGATGAACCGGATCAAGACCCTCAAATCTTCCTACAACGTCGGGCAGCTGCTTATCAAGCTTACTACGAGCATATGCCGTTACGACCCTTGTCAAAGCCAGAAGGACCAGATATGCAACTTTTCCGTCGGCTTTCCTTCGGCAATTTGGCGACCTTCCATGTACTAGATACCCGTCAATATCGCACAGATCAGCCTTGTGGAGATGGTACTAAAGAACGTTGTCCAGAAAATTTTGATCCCAATGCAACGATTACTGGTAAACGTCAAGAAAATTGGCTATACCAAGGTTTAGATCGCTCTACGGCTCGTTGGAATATCCTGGCACAGCAAGTTGTTGTTGCTCAGATAGATATGAAAGCAGGAGAAGGCGCAACTTTCAGCATGGATAAGTGGGATGGATATTTGGCTTCGCGCGATCGCCTAATGAGTTTTCTAGAACAACGCAAACCATTTAATCCAGTCGTCTTGTCAGGCGATATCCATTCCAACTGGGCAATGGATCTCAAAGCTGACTTTAATAAACCAGAATCCGCTACCGTTGGCAGTGAATTTGTTTGTACCTCAATTACTTCCGGTGGAGATGGGGCAGACTCAAGTCCTACAGTTGAAGCGTATTTGCCAGACAACCCCCACATTAAATTTTACAACGGTCAACGAGGATATGTCCGTTGTGTGGTGACTCCCGAAACCTGGCAGTCAGATTTTCTAGTCTTATCAAACGTGACAACCCAATCTGGCACTATCAGTAACCGTGCTTCATTTGTCGTTGAAAACGGTCGTCCTGGAATACAGAAAATCTAGAAGAATTGCTGCTTTTCGTTGAAAAGAGCCCAGCAGGTTCACGGCGATCGTAACTTATTTGTTATTGATGGTTCGCTCATCCCAGGCTCGACAGCCTGCACTAACCCCTCGCTCACTATCGCGGCTTTAGCGGAACTGAGCATGGATCACTTTCTCAACCGGAAAAGTTGAACGCAAATAAACTCAAAAGATCAGTGATCAGTTGTTTGATAACTGATCACTCCAAAAAATTTGCAAAAATAACGAGTCAAAATTTGAACAAAAACAGTAATAAAATTCTTAGTAGATCTTCCCATTAAAAAATAGTGACACAAGTGCTATTACACCTCAGTCTTCTATAGACGTAGTGACTTCACTTCCCTTATCCTGCTTGGCATTATTACTGTTAACAGCAAAATGTTTATCCATAAGTCCAGGAACTTGTGCAGCTTTTATCCGGCTGTAGCGAGTTTTATCAGGCATCACCAAGTTTGGTCCTGCTTTGCAGTCTTTCATGCAGCCAGTTCCTTTTATTGTGACTTCTGATTCCAAACCACGAGCACTCAAAGCCGCTTCCAAAGCTTGACAAACCTCTTTGCCACCGCGTTTGATGCAATCAGACTTTTGACAGATTAATATAGTAGCTTTTTTGGGCTTGGCGTTATTAATGGCTGGGGTGATCGGGTGATTGGGTGATGCGGTGACTGCTTTGTCAGCATCTGCCAATCTCCCAATCTCCTTATCTTTATCAAGAATACGAGCCGCCATCACTTGCTGTGCTTTTAATTTCACTTCTCCCGTTTTCAAGTCAAACTTTTTCTCGCCTGTAACTTGCAACCGTGTACCTGGTGGTAACCGTAAGTCAAAAGCGGCGCGTAAATGTTTAGCCAGTTTGATGTAGCATTCCCCTTCAGCAGTTTCCAGTCGTAAGCCTTTGAGCTTATAACCATCTTTGATGACGAAATCGAGAAACTTTCCCTCAAGGCAGAATTCTGAAACGTCGGTTTTGTAGGATTTACTCATTTTTTTGACCAATTATTAACTTGTGTTGTGGCAACACTAAGCATTAACTGCGATATTGCCAACATTTCTTGAGATTCCTAATCGAGTCTTTGCGGCAAATTGTAAATTGCTGCACAACACTCCAAAGTTGTATGGCTGCTGTAGGATTGCTAATTTCAACTGTTAACGGCTGGTTCGTCTGACACCAACAAGGAATGTCTAGTTCCTGTAAGCGTTGATATATTTGCCACCTGTCTGCCCAGTTTAGCTCAACAGTGTATTTTACTTGCGGTTTAACAATTGACGGTTTCAAAACAATCCCCCTAAAAGTGCAATCGCTTTGCAGTAAGTGTGCCCTTTGACTCCCATGATTTTTTCTTCAATCGGAACTGAGCACAACTCATCATTAATTAGGGTTCGGAAATCAAATGTATGAAACAGGGAAATTAATTATCTTTTAACCCAATTCCGAACCCATTTTATGGTGACGTGTGTTTAGCCTCTTACATAAGAATAACCTAAGTGCAAAGTTTTCTCAGTAATTTTGGAAAAAAAATTAGAGTAATAAAGATTTTTAAACTATATTATGTTCAAATTTTATACATACACATTTACAAAATAGTGTCAATACTGTTTATAACATTTTGCAATATTTGTGTGAAAATCTCTCAAAAGGAATGAAAGTTATCGCTTTTTTTTCACAAAAAGGTCAAAAAATCGTGATATAGATCGAGCTTGTTATCATTTTTTCGATGTTAAGATGTAGAGACTAAGAAGTTAGCAACTATATCTACCAGAAGCTAGGAGAAGCACAATGTCTGAAACGCAAACTTTGTTACGAAATTTTGGTCAAGTATATGACAACCCTATCCTTTTGGACAAAAGTGTAACCGAGCCAGTCTGTGAAGGATTTAATGTTGTATTAGCTAGTTTCCAGGCACTTTACTTACAGTACCAAAAGCATCATTTTGTTGTTGAAGGTGCAGAATTCTACTCTCTGCATGAGTTTTTTAACGAAGGTTATAACGAAGTTCAAGAACACATCCATGACATTGGAGAACGTCTGGATGGATTGGGTGGAGTACCCGTTGCTAACTTACGTAAATTGGTAGAATTATCTGTTGTTGAGCAAGAACCTGATGGTGTCTACTCTTCCCGTCAAATGGTAGAAAATGACCTGAAGGCAGAACAGACAATTCTTGGCGTTATTCGTCGCCAAGCCGCACAGGCAGAGAGTTTGGGTGATCGTGCTACTCGCTATTTATACGAAAAAATCCTGTTAAAAACAGAAGAAAGAGCTTACCACTTGGGTCACTTCCTTGCCAAGGATAGTTTAACTTTGGGATTTGTTCAACCTGCTTCAAACTAACAGACTCGACTCATACTCTCAGAAATAGAGAGTAGTTTAACTAGACTAGAAAAAAGCTGTAAGCACTGATTCTTAAGAAACTATAAGAAATGGCAGAGAGAAGGATTGTTTATCTCTCTGCCATTTTTCATGTAAGTCAGTCAACAAAAAAATATAATCTTTAATCTTTAGGATTGTTAGAAAAAATAGTTAGTAATTATTTTTCTTAAAAAAATCTGAAGATGTTTGTAAAAATTGATTACTTAATTGTTGAGAAAGATCTTTAATCTAAATGAAAAATAGTTGCAAACAATTTTGAAATACCTGATGATAAATAAATAAAATCAAACCTCTAAAGAAAGGGGAACAGAAAACACCGGACAGGGATAGAACCAAAATAAAAACCTGTAACCTGTAACCTGCCCTTTACCTCCTGGTCTATAAAAGAACTAACAAAAGTTGATAATAAACAAAGTAAGTCATGGGTGAAGACCCTTAAAATAATCAAGATTTATATTTTTTTACTCCAAACCAAGAACTATGCCCCGTCGTGACGATATCAGAAAGATTCTGCTACTCGGATCTGGTCCAATCGTTATTGGACAAGCCTGCGAGTTTGACTATTCTGGCACCCAAGCTTGTAAAGCGCTGCGAGAAGAAGGTTATGAAGTGGTGCTGGTCAACTCGAATCCTGCCACAATTATGACTGACCCGGAAACAGCTAATCGTACCTACATCGAACCGCTGATACCGGAACTGGTTGAAAAAGTCATCGCTAAAGAACGTCCAGACGCCCTACTACCGACGATGGGCGGGCAAACTGCCTTGAATATTGCCGTAAGTTTGGCGAAAAGTGGAGTGCTGGAGAAATACAATGTTGAGTTAATTGGCGCTAAACTACCAGCAATTGAGAAAGCCGAAGACAGGAAACTTTTTAACGAAGCGATGACAAAGATCGGAGTGAAGATGTGTCCTAGTGGGACAGCTTCATCTTTGGAAGACGCCAAGGCGATCGCCAAACAAATTGGCACCTATCCCCTGATCATCCGTCCGGCTTTCACAATGGGTGGTACCGGAGGCGGTATTGCTTACAACGAAGAAGAATTTGCAGAAATGGCGCAAGCAGGTATAGATGCGAGTCCCGTTTCACAAATTCTTATCGATCAATCTCTCCTCGGTTGGAAAGAATTTGAGTTAGAGGTGATGCGCGACTTAGCAGATAACGTTGTGATTATCTGTTCCATCGAAAACCTTGACCCGATGGGTATCCACACTGGAGACTCTATCACCGTTGCCCCAGCTCAAACCCTCACCGATAAAGAGTACCAACGGTTACGGGATATGGCAATTAAAATTATCCGCGAGATTGGCGTGGAAACTGGAGGTTCCAATATCCAGTTTGCCGTTAATCCCGTCGATGGAGATGTGATTGTCATTGAAATGAATCCCCGTGTTTCTCGTTCTTCAGCTTTGGCTTCCAAAGCGACAGGTTTCCCGATCGCCAAGATGGCGGCTAAGCTTGCCGTTGGCTACACGCTGGATGAGATTAAAAATGATATCACCAAAAAAACTCCAGCATCTTTTGAACCGACGATTGATTATGTAGTCACAAAAATTCCCCGCTTCGCTTTTGAAAAGTTCCCCGGTGCGGAAGAAGTGCTGACAACACAAATGAAGTCGGTAGGAGAAGCGATGGCGATTGGGCGAACTTTTAACGAGTCTTTCCAAAAGGCATTGCGTTCCCTGGAAACCGGACGTGCTGGATGGGGTTGTGACAAAAGAGAAAAATTACCCAGCGGTGACCAAATTCGCGCCCATCTGCGGACACCAAACCCTGACCGTATATTTGCTGTGCGTCATGCCATGCTACTGGGAATGACTGTTGAGGAAATCTACGAGTTAACGGGTATTGATCCGTGGTTCTTGGATAAGATGCAGGAACTGCTGGAGGTGGAGAAGTTTCTGAAGCGGACACCATTGCCGCAGTTGACAAAAGAGCGGATGTATGAAGTGAAACGCCAGGGATTTAGCGATCGCCAAATTGCCTACGCCACCAAAACCACCGAAGATGAAGTTCGGCAATATCGCAAACAACTGGATGTGATTCCAGTGTACAAAACGGTAGATACCTGTGCAGCGGAATTTGAGGCATTTACTCCTTATCACTATTCGACTTACGAAGAAGAAACAGAGGTTCTTCCAACCAGCAAACCCAAGGTGATGATTTTGGGAGGTGGTCCCAACCGCATTGGGCAAGGTATCGAGTTTGATTACTGTTGTTGTCACGCTGCTTTTGCTTTAAAAGACGCGGGGTATGAGACAATTATGGTTAACTCGAACCCTGAGACAGTTTCGACGGATTATGATACGAGCGATCGCCTGTACTTTGAGCCACTGACCAAAGAAGATGTCCTGAATATTATCGAAGCAGAAAACCCAGTTGGAATCATTGTTCAGTTTGGTGGGCAGACTCCGTTAAAACTGTCCGTTCCTCTCCAAAAAGCTCTCACCACCCATACCCAAATTTGGGGGACTCCTCCCGACTCCATCGACACAGCAGAAGACCGGGAGCGGTTTGAGAAAATTCTTCAAGAGTTGAATATTACTCAACCACCGAATGGTATCGCTCGTACCTACGAAGATGCTTTGGTTGTTGCTCAACGCATTGGTTATCCAGTGGTGGTGCGTCCTAGTTATGTGTTGGGGGGAAGGGCAATGGAAATTGTCTACTCCGATGCTGAACTAGAACGTTACATGACTTATGCCGTGCAGGTGGAACCAGAACACCCAATTCTGATTGATAAGTTTTTGGAAAATGCCATTGAGGTCGATGTGGATGCGATCGCCGACCACACCGGACGTGTCGTGATTGGTGGTATTATGGAACACATCGAACAAGCAGGAATTCACTCTGGGGATTCTGCCTGCACAATACCTTCGATTTCTCTACCACCAATCGTTTTAGAAAAAATTCGTAGTTGGACTGTGCAGTTGGCAAGGGCACTCAATGTTGTCGGGTTGATGAATATTCAGTTTGCTGTTGTTGGCACGCAAGGTTATTCACCCCAGGTTTACATTCTAGAAGCCAACCCTCGTGCTTCTCGCACAGTACCATTTGTGTCTAAAGCAACTGGTGTGCCACTGGCAAAACTCGCATCCTTAATTATGTCGGGTAAAACTTTGGAGGAGCTAAACTTTACCCAAGAAGTCATTCCAGACCACATTGCCGTTAAAGAAGCCGTCTTACCATTTAACAAATTTCCTGGTACTGATATCATCTTAGGGCCGGAGATGCGCTCTACTGGTGAGGTGATGGGTATTGACAACGATTTTGGACGCGCCTTTGCCAAAGCAGCATTGGGTGCTGGAGAGCGTTTTCCCTTAAGTGGTACAGTATTCTTCTCCATGAACGATCGCGATAAAACGGCTGCAGTTCCAGTTGTTCAGGAATTTATCAATTTGGGCTTTGCTGTGATGGCGACAGATGGTACACGTCGTGTTCTCCAAGAGCATGGTTTAGATGTAGAGTTGGTGCTGAAACTGCATGAAGGTCGTCCTCACGTGTTAGACGCAATTAAGAACCATAGAGTTCAATTGATTATCAACACGCCTTCTGGGGAAGAAGCGCAAAGTGATGGTAGACTGATTCGTCGCACAGCATTGGCTTACAAAATTCCCATCACTACCACAATTGCTGGAGCAAAAGCGATTGTCGCTGCTATCCGTTCTTTACAAAATACAACTTTAGATGTAAAAGTCATCCAAGAATATACAACTGTAAATTAATCGCACCTTTGGGCAGTCAGAGGAAAAGCGGTGAGCGAACAGAGCATTATTGAATGTTCAAACTCTTATCTGACGTTATTTTGACCCCATTTCATGAACTCCCCCGCCCTGATTTTCAAACAGGGCGGAGTGGCTCACTTAAAGAAAGATGAATACTCGGTAAAACCACTGCTTAACTCACCTATAATGCCGCTAAAATACGGTTTATCTAAAAATATTCCGTAATTAAGTCGGAGAATTTTAATGAGCAAGTGGCAATATACAAAAAAATCAGAGGCATACTCGATTGAGAAAATTCAGACTTACGTTGTTCAAGTCTGGCAAGGAATTAAACAGTGGAGCAATAGATCAATAAAAAGTTGGTCTAAAAGGCATTCTCTGCAAGGCTTTGTGTGCCTTTTTTTGGTAGGGATCAGCTTGAGCTTGGCGATCGCTGCTTATGCCGCAAGTAGTAGCG
This sequence comes from Brasilonema angustatum, assembly GCF_059505445.1. NCBI lineage: Bacteria > Bacillati > Cyanobacteriota > Cyanophyceae > Nostocales > Scytonemataceae > Brasilonema > Brasilonema angustatum. Next base: position 33,611 of record NZ_JCACKO010000102.1, read on the forward strand.
ATACTTCAAGAGGGACTGATTCTGGAAAACATCCCAGCCTTGTTGCTCAGCAGAAAAATATTGAACTTAACCTCGTTTCCTTTTCTGTTACGAAAGCTGCCCACGACAAGATTATTCCCAGATTTGTAGAAAAGTGGAAAAAAGAGCATAACCAAAATATCACCTTTAAACAGAGTTATGGCGCTTCTAGCCCTCAAGCTCTTACAGTGATTCAAGGAGGAATAGAAGCTGATGTGGTACATTTATCCCTCGCTCCAGATATTCAAAAGATTGAGACAGCAGGATTGATTCAACCAGGTTGGGAAAAAGAATTTTCTAACAACAGTATCGTCAGCAAGTCTGTAGCTGCAATTGTGACTCGTAAAGGCAATCCCAAAGGGATCAAAACATGGGTAGACTTAGCAAAAAATGGAGTCAGTGTGATTACGCCGAACCCGATAACATCTGGTAGCGCACGCTGGAACTTCCTCGCATTATGGAATGCAGCAACCAAAGCCGGAGGTAATGAGTCTAAGGCAATAGAGTTTGTCACTAATGTCTATAAAAATGTTCCCATCTTGCCTGAAAGCGCCCGTGAGGCAACTGATGCTTTTTTCAAGGGGGGCAAAGGGGATGCTCTGATCAGTTACGAAAATGAAGTTTACCTGAAAGCTCTCAATGGTGAAAAACCTTTATACGTTGTTCCGGATGTCAATTTCTCGATTGATAACCCAGTTGCGATTGTCGATAAAAATGTGGACAAGCACGGCACCCGTGAAGTGGCAAAAGCGTTTATTCAATATTTGTACACCCCAGAAGCTCAACAAATATTTGCCCAAACTGGTTACCGACCAATTGATCCGGGTGTAGCGCAAGCAAAAGAGTTCGTTGATAAATACCCTCAGGTCAAAACTTTGGCAACAACTAATGATTATGGCGGTTGGGCTGTTATTCAGAAAAAGTTTTTTAGTGACAACGCCATTTTTGCCAAGATTCTACGCAGTGTCAACAATTAGGGGTGTAAGGGGGTAAGGATTCCCCTACACACGCCCTATGGCGCTCCGCCACGCCTTACGGCTATCGGGGCCCGTCGCCTCTGTCGGGAAACCCCTATGGCGCTCCGCCACGCCTTACGGCTATCGGGGAGAACCTCCGGTTCCGCTAGCCCCTAAGGGGGCCGGAGCTAACGTGCTACGCTAGATGCCTGCGGAGGGAGATCCTCCCGCAGCCGGTTGTCGTCACCTCCAAAGAGCGCTGGTTTCACCAGATACCTCTGTCGGGAAACAAGGACTATGGCACAAAGTGCCACGCTGCGCGCACGGCAGTGGCTCCCCTACACCCTTACCCCCTTACACCCGCACCCGTTGCGGCGTTGACGGCTAACACCGTTTCACTTTAAGGTTGATACAAATAGGCAGCAGAGGAGCAGAGGAGCAGAGGAGCAGGGGAGAAAGAATTAGAGACTAATCATTTGTATCAAGGATTTCGTGAAATGGTATAACACCAGTCGCCTGGGTGTGGGAGGCAATGAAGGAACCTGTTGATTCGCAATCCTCGGATCAAACAAAGTAATATTTTTTTTAAACTTTATAAGTGGTTTGATTGAAGTGCTTCACAACAGGTTCAATGTCGCCCAATGTTATCGACGGCTTGCAGACTTTAACAAGTACATCTGTGACGTATTATTCTCCAGAATGAAGATGGACTTCAATGTTTTTTTTGATACTTAAATTTTCATGGCGAGCTTCATATAGTCGCCACTGCAAAAACGTCAACGTTAAATAAACGAGTCTACACAGCACAAAATGATTATAGTTATTGTTGATTTATTTTAAGAATTCTTAGAAAAGTTTCTTTTTCCATATAAAGTTATGAAATAGGTTTATTAAAAATCTCTAAAAGTAAATAAAGCTAAAATCACATCCAGCCGCTATAAAATGAGTGCCTGAGAGCTAGTCAAACATCCCTCATAAATGTTACAATTTTTAACAAAATAGCAATAAGAATAATGTTCAACTGGTTACCTTCTATCTAACCGTAGATACTTGAGAAAAGGGGAAAAAACCTGTAACTTCTAGCAATTAGGAATAAAATTTCCAGACCATTAGCCGCCCTTGTTTATGGAGCGCGAAAGTCGTGAAATACAGCATGGGTTCCCAGTCTAACTGGGTGGACATCCAAAAAAGGCATCTATCAGCCCGCTTACCGTTCTGTCAAACCCGTCGATACCGAAGAGTAGTGCTATGAAGACCGCTCAGACAGCCACAGACCTCGTGCGGACTTACCTGCGTGAGATTGGCCGTGTGCCACTTTTATCCCATGAAGAGGAAATACATTATGGCAAACAGGTGCAACGTGCAACGATTCTGCAGGAAGTAAGGGAGTCTCTTGCCATTCAGTTGAGTCGTCAACCGACTCTAGAAGAGTGGGCAAAAGCGACAGAGTTAGAGCCAAAAGAGTTGAATGAAGCAATTGCAGAGGGTGAAATAGCCAAGCGCAAGATGGTAGAAGCCAATTTGCGACTGGTTGTGTCTGTTGCTAAAAAGTACATCAAGCGTAACGTAGATTTACTCGACTTGATTCAGGAAGGTAGCATAGGGATGCAGCGGGGTGTAGAAAAGTTTGACCCGACCAAAGGATACAGGTTTTCAACCTATGCGTACTGGTGGATTCGTCAAGCTATTACTCGGGCGATCGCCGAAAAAGGTCGCACCATCCGCTTGCCTATCCACATAACAGAAAAATTAAATAAAATCAAGAAGGCACAGCGACAACTCTCTCAGAATCTAGGACGAGCTCCTACAGCTATTGAGTTAGCTCAAGAATTAGAATTGACTCCCAGACAAGTGCGAGAATATATGGAAAAAGCGCGTGTACCGCTATCTTTGGATTTGCGCTTGGGAGATAACTACGATACAGAACTAGGGGAAATGTTGGAGGATCCAGGAGTTTCTCCAGAAGAATTTGTTGCCCAATCTTCCCTATCATTTGATTTAGAGCGTCTGATGGGGGAACTGACTCCACAACAAAGGGAAGTTATATCTCTGCGCTTTGGTTTAAATGATGGGCAAGCACACACTCTGGCGAGTATCGGTCAACTCCTCAATATTAGCCGTGAACGAGTGCGGCAAATTGAGCGGGAAGCCTTAACTAAACTGCGTAAAATCAAAGCCGATATAAATGAATATCTAGCTAGCTAGTTAGTGATTTGTCATTTGTCATTGGTAAATGACAAATGACAAAAACACCTTCTGCTTGCCGTAAGGTACGACAAATAACAATCAGGTGAAACAATCCGTTGCTTTTGGTACGGTTACACCCACTTCTACATTGTAACCAAGCTGTTACATTAGTCCGTAGGAATACAAAAAAGCTAAAGTGTTGTCTTACAGACGAAAGATATTTACGGCGCAAGTCATATCGACCGCAGTTATAGTAGTCAAGGAGATATAACGTGAGTAACCCATCCAATCGAGTTTCAGAATCAGAATTTTTTAACAGTGAGTCAGAAACTGGTGATTTGCTGTGGCAGTATGTAAAATCATTAAGTCCTGAAACAGTGACCCAGCTATCTAAACCCACTTCGCCCGAAGTTTTTCAAGTCATGGAGCGTAATATTGTAGGGCTTTTGGGTAACCTACCTTCTGAAAACTTTGGTGTCAGTATCAGCACGAACAGAGAAAGTTTGGGTCGTCTTCTTGCTTCTGCCATGATCAGCGGTTATTTCCTGCGTAATGCTGAACAGAGAATGAACTTTGAAGTTGCACTGCAAGGTTCAGAAACTAACAATAGTGATGCTGGTTAGCGGTTTGTGCTGAAAAAAACGAAAAAATCTTGCAATCCATCATACAATACAGACTCGGCAAACATTAAGATAGCTTGCCGAGTTTTGTTATAATTTATACAGTGCTTTTCATCTGAATAGACAACACCTTACAGAAAACTACTGTAAGTTTTTTTCACATTTATGCCACTCTTTTAAAAACAAGCATGAGTGAAACTGCTGTTCTACCTCATAAAATCATTGGGGTTGCTGTCATTTGGAACGATCAAGGACAAATTCTCATTGATCGCCGTCGTTCGGAAGGTTTGATGGGTGGTTTGTGGGAATTTCCTGGAGGTAAAGTTGAAAGGAGTGAAAGTATCGAAGAGTGTATTAAACGGGAAATTTCTGAAGAACTCGCAATAGAAATTGAAGTGGGAGAGCATTTAATCACTATCGACCACACCTATACGCACTTGCGCGTAACCCTCATAGTACATCATTGCCGCTATGTGGCAGGTGTTCCTCAACCAATTGAATGTGAAGAAATTCGCTGGGTCAGTTTGGATGAGTTAGGGCAGTATACTTTTCCTGAGGCAAATACTCAAATTATTGCTGTTTTACAACCCGAAGTAGGAAAGTCTTAAATATTAGTCAATTTGGATACACTGGTAACGTAAAATGGAACCATGCTCCACCATGAGAGGCGGTTTCTACCCATATTTGACCGTAGTGGGCTAGGATAATGCGCTGGCATAAAGACAGACCAATGCCGTAGCCTTCTTTACCTTGATCACGCTCCAAGCGGTAGTGGTTTTCAAAGATGCGATCGCGGTTTTCTTCAGGTATACCAGGACCAGTATCGCCAATACTGAATTGAATTTTCTGGCTAGTACGGTGAAGTCCACAAACACTGATATCCCCACCTTCCTGTGTGTATTTGATAGCGTTATCCAGCAAGTTTATCAGCACCTGGCGTATGCGTTCTGGATCTGCATAAACATTGGGTAAGTCTTTGGGAATGTCTTTGTTTACTTTGTGAAATTTGGCGGTGTAGCGATCGCGCAATTCCTCTAGAACCTCAAGACAAAGTTTGCCGATGTCTACCTTTTGCGGTTGAATAAAAAATTCCCTGTCTTGACCACGACCTACCCGTAAAAGGTCAGTAATCATACGGTCTATTGTCTTTGTTTGGCTACGGGCTTGCTTGAACAAATGCAGCGTCATTTTTGGTGTCAGACGCTCAAATTCACCTTTTTCTATGTTGTAATTAGATTGTAAGGTGTCTATGGCGATAGAAGCTGCAGTTAGCGGATTGCGGAGGTCATGAGCTAACATAGCTATCACCCGGTCTTTAAACTGGATTTGCTGTTGGAGTTTCTCTGTTTCCTGTTTGAGGCGAAAGACTTCATCTGATAGTCTCATAAGTTCGGCTGAAACAGCAACAGAACCGATAGAGGACTTAGGTTCTTTGACACGACCGTTGTGATCGTGTTCGTGTAAATCACTCTCTAATTGTAAGTAGGCATCTATAGCGGCTTGCCACCGAGGCCACCAAGCTTTTAATTGACCAGTTATATTACTACCAGCCAAGATTTCTCTTGGCTCTGGATGAACTTTGATTAAAGCTGGCGTTGCTACCAGTTTAAAATGTTCCGCTAAATAGGGTTGTTGACCAACATCAACAATCTGAAGTTGAAAATTGTAGTCAGCTTCCAACTCTTTTAAGTAAGAGCGAATTCGCTGTACTTCTTGTTTGGACTTTGGTCGTCCATCGACAAAAAGTAACAGTTGTAGTGGAGCCTCAGAAGAAATAGGCTGATCCTGGGAAACTTGCATGTAATCGTGTTTCAGCACTGGTAACAAACCGACGACGCTTTACAGAAAGTAAAAATTGACTGGCGGTTGTCGATGGGATGGTCGTTGTGTTTTTTCTTTAATATCTATTTTAGATTTTTCAGACTCCTAACATATATAGGTTTTTGAAATGAGATCAATTGTTTTTAGCATTTTGGTTCTTTTGGAGATGGAAATTGCTCCTTTGAAAGAGACTTTCCACTGAAGCTAAGTTGCAATATTGGTGTTGATAAATCATTAGTCAAATTCAAATGAAAGTTTTTCTAGAGCGGCTGCTTGACGATCAAAAATTATTTCAAGCACCAGTACAACAGTCCGGAAGCTTCCTGTAATTCATTACCTTCTGCAAAAAGTTTCTTCCGGGGTAAACCAGTCGAGGTGCAACACGGGTTGCTGCACCAACAAAAGCTTAGGCAACTGATAGCCAAAGCCACAACACCATTCCCTTTGTGAAACGAAATCTCAAGACTTGAAGGAAACCGCAGAGGCGTTACACCACTTTATCTATAACCTCGACACTTAAGAACAGCGTTGCTTATGCCAACTCTCTTCAAAATCCAACACTGAAGTTTTCCAAGTGTTGCCATATTCAGCTTATATTTATTTAATAGAGACTATCCAAAATTGGCAGCATGTGAAAGTTTGTAAGCCGTCTAGGACGGACACTTTACCTTCATCGCCTTTTTAGGAGGCTGCCCTTTGCACTATCTTTATTCTGTTCTTGAGTGAGGTAAACAAAGGATTTACTTTCAGCTTAACACTAATGGTAGTTGATGATAACCACCTGATGTTGCTTGATAATAAAGTTCTCCAAGGTTTTCGGATGCCTGCAAGGTGACTCAGTGCCTGCAATTTTCAGAGATTTTTCGTTACAACTCTCATGAATCCTGAGTTGGTGCGTTCTTTCGATAGTCTTTTGCTAGTGTAGGAATTGACACTCGAATTGTAATTGCTTGTGGTGCGCTTTAAACATCCAGTTGTATTAGTGAGTTTGGCTGTTTTACTCACCTGTTTGACAGCTTGTGCCAACAGTCGATCTGCCAAAAACATTGAGCAGTCTTTGGCGGCTGACCCCAAACTAAAGAATAACCCAGCCACCTTTGGTGCTCAAGAGGTGCGCACTAGCCAACAACCACAAACCCCTCAGGCGACAGTTCAATTGCCAAGTGATTTTCCCAAACAGATCCCGTTGTATCCTAATGCCACCCTACAAGAGGTGACACCATTAAGCAATGAGAATCCCACTGTATCCAGTCGCTGGCTCAGTTCTGATCCCAGCAATTTTATTGTTAGCTATTATCGCCAACAGTTTCAGGCAAACAAGTGGCAGATTGTGCAAAAAGCTTCCACAGATGAGGCGAAAAGCTCTTTTGAAGCGCGCGGCAATGATATACAACTAAAAGTTTCCGTTCAACCGAAAACAGTTACCAACGCTGCACCCAATCAACCACAAACATCAACTGAAATAGACATTTCATACTCACCATTATCCACTCAAACACCACAAGCTAACCCAACTCCAACTCCTCAAGCTACTGACAATAGTGTGCAATCTGGTGAGTCGCAGTTGGTTAGTCCGGTGCCATCACAAGACTCGACAACACAACCAAGTGGTACGTTAGATAACAAAAACCCTACATCCACTCCCAGTTCTGGGTCCAAATCTCAAGAATTCAGCGATTTGAACAAAATACCTCAAGAATTCCGGCAATATATTCAAGATTTGGCAGCATTAGGAGTTTTCAATGTAGAATCAAATGCGCTTAAGGGCAATAGTACCACAACCAACCAGTTTGAACCAGGTAAAGTCGTGACTCATCGGCAATTTGCCCATTGGCTAGTTACTGCTAACAATGCGATGTATGCCAATAACCCAGCAAAGCAGATTCGTTTGGCATCAGAAAGCTCTCAACCAACATTTCGGGATGTGCCAAAAACTGACCCTGATTTTCGGGCAATTCAGGGATTAGCTGAGGCCGGATTAATTCCCAGTTCTCTATCTGGAGATTCTACAGCTGTATTGTTTCAACCTGATGCACCTTTAACACGCGAGCAGTTGATTCTTTGGAAAGTTCCCCTTGACACACGTCAAGCTTTACCCTCTGCTTCTTTAGAAGCAGTTAAGCAAACCTGGGGTTTTCAAGATGCTGGGAAAATTGACCCGAAAGCATTACGGGCAGTTCTGGCAGATTTCCAAAGTGGTGAAAAATCGAATATTCGTCGAGTCTTTGGTTATACAACCCTATTTCAGCCTAAGAAATCAGTCACGCGTGTTGAGGCTGCTGCTGTTTTATCGTATTTCGGTACTCAAAGCGAAGGAGTCTCAGCTCAGGAAGCTTTGAAGTTAGCAGGTTCGCCAAAGCAGTAGTTTTCTTCTGGAATGAGGTTAAGTATGGTCAGAGCTAACGCAGAAAGCCTATTCCAAGTGCCTATTCCAAAATTTCCGGTTCTTCAGGCGGTGAGTCAGCAAGCATGACTTTCAGCGCCGGAGGCGCGATAACCGATGTGAGCAATGACATAGCAATGATGATCGCGTAAGTCGTGCCGGAGAATACCTGTGCCTGTTTGCCCAGACTTGCCACGATGATACCAACCTCTCCACGCGGAACCATCCCCATCCCCACGATAAGGGCAGACTTCTTGCCGAGCGAGCGAGCGCCTAATCCACAGCCGACAAGTTTGCCTATGACTGCGAGCAGCGTCACCAGCAGGAGCGTTCCAAGTACGGACAGGCTTGCCAATTCTCTTAGGTTCACTTGCGCACCGGTGACAACAAAGAAAAACGGCACAAGGAATGCCATGAGCGGTTGAATCTGCTTTTCCAGAATATGACGCTGGCTGCTTTCCGCCACCACCATACCTGCCAGAAATGCGCCAATAATTGCGGCTAAGCCGATTTGGGAGGCGGATGCAGCCAACCCCAGGCAGAGCGCGAGGGAGAGGGTAAGCGGCGAGAGCGGATTAATGGGCGCATCGAGCAGGGAAGAATTTTTCTGCATGATCTTTGTGCCAACTAACGCAATAACGACCACGAAACCCACCGCCTGCACCAGAACTACGGCAAGTTTCGCCACGTCCACGCCGCCCCCGCCTTGCAGCGCCGTTACCGTGCTTAGCAAGAGCATCGCAAGAATGTCGTCAATCACCGCCGCGCCCAAAATAATACGGCTTTCGATCCGCCCCAACACCTTCATATCCTGCAATACCCGTGCCGTGATTCCGGCAGAGGTAGCGACAAACGCCGCCGCGAAGAACAGGGCTTTCGGTGTCGCAAACCCCGCAAACTTCGCCGAAGCCAAGCCCAAAAGAAACGGCACAATGACACCGAAAACACCAACTAGCCCCGCGACTTTCCCCACTTTGCGAAGATCGGCTACGCGGGTTTCCAAGCCCGCCGAAAACAGGAGCAACACCGCCCCGATCTCCGCTAGCACTTCCAGCGGCTCATTGAGATGCACCCAACCCAATGCAGAGGAACCAACGACGCAGCCCACCGCGATCTCGCCGACGACGGCGGGAAGTTTCAGGCGTCCGGCGATTTCCGCGCCGATTTGCGCGGCTACAAAGACAATAAACAGACTGAATAGAATCTCTGTCGTGTTGTGCATTGGAGTTACCTTTCGCGCAAGAAATGACCCGATACCTTCGTGTAGTTTACCAAAAGGTGATATAACGCAAGAGTTTGTATCCCGGCCTCAACAACCCCAAGCATGATGACCACAGACCCAACGCGAATATCAAACTTGCCAAATTTGTGCGAAAAGTAGGGCAGTGCAATTTCGCCTTGAAAGATGTTTCTGGCGAAAAACTAAAATCCTATAGGCTCAGATCTTGTACTTCTCTGTACAAAACCGTACAACACAAAATAATCCGCGACGCGATAAAGCTACATTATTTTTGTTAGCTTTTATCGCTAAATTATCGCTAAATCAAGGACTTTGACTAGAATACTGAGTAGCTAAATACAATCCATTATTATTGATGCAAGATGTGACTATAATCAAATTCCCGACTTCTGCGAAGTCGGGAATTTGATTATATTTCAAAATTAATGCCGTAGATTACTAAGTGCAGAATGTGGAATACGATTGCACTAAGCTTGACTAACTGGCGACTTCAGCCATTTCAATAATGCGCCCTTCGTAGTCCTTAACCAGAAAATTTAATGGCTTCTCGCTGCGAATCTTGAATTTCAACCCCCGCGTTTCCACTCGCATTAAAATCATTTCTAGGCAATCGCGGTCAAAGCAAACGTGGCGTTGCTGATTTTTATTGCCTAGACTTGCTCCCATAATAATGTGCAGCTGAGTATTTTTCTTTAGCTGATACCAAAGCCCCTCGCTAGCATTGCTCATTCTGCTGCCGGAAAAGGAGGGAGTGCTAGACAGGTAAAGCGGATCAACTCCCGTTGCGCCTAAAGTTTGCTCGTAGTTGTAATAGTAGTGTAAAGGCACTTCAGCCGCTGGCAAATCTAGCAGTCCTTCATACAACTGTCGTGCCACCTCCAAATCTGACACCATAACAGTGTGTACTTTTGGAGCACTGGTAAGAAACATCCACATCGCACCAGCATAGGCTGCTAGTAGCATCACCATGATACCTTGGGTGGAGAAAAGGCTATCTAACGGCAGGGATGGCAAAAAAGAACCTAGGATGAAAGGCTCGATTAGGAACTGTGACATGCTAACTGCTATAACCATGAATAATCAGCTAATGTATAAAGAGATTCGCTCTTTCAGCTTTTAAGTTTAAGTCTATGTTTATAGTGTATCAAGACCAATAAAATATGACTCCTAAATCTCAAATTCTACCAGCCAGCAAGTCTGATTGGTCTAGTAATATGGGAAGCATAACAGAAGGTTGCTCTAAAATATACCTGTAGGAGTCACACAGCCAGTACCTTGTTGATACGTATAATGTAAAAATAAAAACAATAGATAACAACTCAGATTATGTAGCAGATAATTGAATCATCAATAGAACACGCAAATTTTCCGCTCAAAGCGCGTTTGCACCCAGCGACCCATTGTTTCAGTTTTATTCAAAAAACGTTCCTACCACTCATAATTAGTCATTCGGATGGTGCAAATTCCTTCTTTCGCGGAAGCTCATCACCCATTAATAAAGTCACTGTTCTATCACACTGACAACGAACTGGTGACTCTTGTTCAGCAAAACCCTGATGCAGGTAGATACTTCACAGCGATTTTTTGTCGCTATAACCCGATAGTCTACACCTTGATTCGGCATTCTGCGCGATCGCCTGTGCAAGCTGATTATCTTTTTGCGCTCACCTGGCGACATATTTATTACGAACTCGTTGGAGTTGATTTAAACAGCAGCCAATTTGCCAAAGATGGTCTGACTATGCAAAATTGGCTGATTAATATGACAGCTTACTGTATTAACGATATTCAACTCCCTCCGACAGAAGCAATTCATTATTCTCTCAAGACGACTTCTCCACCATTGTTGTGTTATGTGGAACAAGCATTAGACCAATTGCCACCCATTTTGCGATTAATGGTTTTGATGGCTCAAACCTTTCGTTGGAGCGAAACTAGAATTGCTGCTTACCTGCAAGCTGAAGGAGAAACTATCAACCCAAACGAGATAGTACATTTTCTTCAAGAAGGTTATCGTATGATGGAAGAGAAATTACCAACAGATATCCGCACTATCTATCTAGGTGAAAATGTTCTTCAACCTGGAAGTGCCTAAAAAGGCAATTTCATATGTTTGAGAAAAACATGTTGCAGCCATTTACCTACTGAGCAAATGGCTGCCTAACTAAGTGAAGATTGTAGAAGCCTAATTCAAAAAGACCTTACCATCTTCTCGAATTCTCACTACACCCTGATTATTAGCATTTCTTTGTTCACTCAAAGAAAGCTCTATCATTCCTGGCTTGGTAGATATTGGAGTAACTTTTACAAAACCCTTATCTTGACGAATGGTGCTGATACTCACAGGGAGTGGCAGGTTTTGCAGTACAACTTCTTGACGACCAGAAAGAATCCGCTGCCCCGTGTACCCGATTGCTTCATAACTGATTCGAGCATTTGTGTTATTTTTCAATCTTACAGAAACTTTGCCATTGCTAGGAGTAACCAGAGCAATCGGGCTTTGGCCTTGTTGTGATGAGGTGGGTACTACGACTGAATTTTGTCTTTGTTGACTACTAGGATTACCGCCAGATTGAGAGTATGTCCTGACGGTGGAGTTACCTGTTGGTCCACTACTGCTGTAAGTCCGAACTTCCGATGAGGAACTATTTGTATCTTGTCCAGTACTCGTTGTTGTTGACTGTGTCTGGCTGCTGTAACTTTCGGAGCTATTATCAGAACGGTTGTTGTATGGTGTTTCACCGCCTACACCCTGCCTCATTTGTTCTTGTGAAGGTGTTGGTTGATTAGAAACACTCCCTGGAGTCACACGTCCTTGCTCTTGTAGTTGTCGAGTGAGTGCGTTGGGTGGACATCCCTGGGGAACCAAGACTCTACTGTTGTGAGGCTCTTGGTAGAAAATACTCGGACAAGGGTTAGTTTTGGAGTTAGTTTGTTGCGGGGGTTGCTGAAGTACAGATTGCTGAGCCATTGCTTGGGGAATGGCTGGCAAGCCAATTAGTAATCCACCACAAATAGCTCCTAAAAATTTAGTAGTTCGACTGAGTTTTTGGTATTGTTGGTTCATACTGACCTCCTATGTAAAAGATTGAAATCTTTGAATGATGTCAAAACTCTTGCTACAAGTTGCTTTTTTAAGGCAACATACAAGATTATTTACTTGTCGCTTGGTTATGCTTGTTTTTTAAAAGTTTTTTAAATTCATTAATAATCAAACTATAACAATTAGTAATTAATTCGTACTCTAACTATAGATATGAAAACTTGTACTCGGTGAGATAGAGTTTTATGCCACCAGTACTACATAAATAGGTATATTGAGGCTCTGGTTCAAGTCATCCATCCCCGATCAGAGCCTCTTAATCAGGAAGATTTGTTAAGCTTCTTCCCAAAGTTGAAGAACTCTATCAGGCAACCAACTAGCAATCTCTTGAATTCTTTCTGGAGATAATTCTTCTTTTGTAGCAGAGAATACAGCCTTAACAGCTTCTTCTCGGTCTACATTGCGTGACAATCCACCTTCATTTGCGACTCGGAATAAAAAGCGGTCAGAATCAATCTTAAAAATTCCAGGACCTTGCCAAGGTGGACGAACCCGACTCAGGAAGCCCACAATTGGATTTGTGTCTTTCCAAAGCTCTACGATATCATTTTGCAGTGCTTTTTCATCAGTGATTTCAGCTGGCTTACCTTGTAGTTCCTCAGCAACTCGGTCTGCGGCTTCGGTGGTCATGAGGTCACGCATCACACGGAACACCACTTCCGTAAAATCCCTAGCGTCGTAAATGTCCTCTAGGCCCGCTTTAGCCTTTATCTTCTCTAAAAAAGGGATATCTTTTGAGTCGATAGGAGATGATTTTTTGGCATCTGAAGATTCTGGAACAGCAGATGGTTGTTTTTCATCTAAAGATTCTGGAGTATTTGTCATTTATCCTCCTGATAACATCAGTTTTTCTATAATTGCTGACGCCATAAGTGAATTTTTCCACTAAAAATCTAGCAATTTCTAAAACTACTTATAAATGTTGTATAAGTAGTGATCTCAAACTGCTAGAACTTTCTTGCTTAATTCAACAAGCATCACTTTTAACTTATTAAGTAAAGTTACTTCAGTGCATCTGTCACAAGAAACATTTCTTAACCTTAATCTATTAAGAATCAAAAGTAACGGGTAAAGTAACGGTGACAGTAGTCCCACTGCCTAGAGTACTTTCTACATAAATTTGCCCTTGGTGGTTCTCGACTATGGCTTGGGCGATCGCCAGCCCCAATCCCGAACCAGTCGCACTTTGTGTTACTGTACCTTTCGCCGTATGAGTACGCGCTGGATCTACTCTGTAAAAACGGTCAAATAAACGGGGTAGCGCCTCAGCAGGAATACCAATACCAGTGTCTTTCACCTTAAAGACTAACTGGCCACTGTTGTAACGCAATCCAGAAACGCGATTTGTTGCCTCAAAGCCTGCTAATTCTATATTTACGCATCCTCCAGAAGGAGTATATTGTAAAGCATTGCCAATCAAATTTGTGAATAACCGTACCAGTTGATCCCAGTTGCCAACAACTGTAAACCAATTGTCAAGTAATTCGGGATCTGTTTCGCAAACAGGAGGATCAACCAAATCTAGAGAGAAAATAATATTTTTTTCTGTCGCTAACAGTTGTTGTTCTTCAACCACTTCCATTAACAAAGCATCAACAGGACAGGGAGAAAAAATTTCTTTGCTGATACCACTATCCTGTCTTGCGAGAAACAGTAAATCATTGACTAACTTGCCCAAACGTTGCGTGAGTCGTTCGACCACTTTTAATTGTTGCCGATAGTGTGATGGAATAGAACTGTCTGCTTCGGATAATTCCAACTCACTCAAAGCGACTTGCACATTAGTTTGAATCAACGTAATTGGACTTCTTAATTCGTGAGAAGCATCAGCGGTAAACTGTTTAAGACGTTGATATGATTCATGTACTGGTTCCATCGCTTTACCTGAAAGAAACCAGCCACTTGCTGCAACAGAAAATACCATCAATCCAATACCCAGTGCTAAATCAAAAATTAATTGACGACTGGGTTTTGTGACTTCAAACCACGGATGACTAACACGCAAATATCCTAAAACCTGCCGACCAATTTGTACCCGTTCTGTCACTTGTCTCAGGAGGAGTGGGGGAGTGGAGGAATATTCAACATTTTGAATTGATTTGTCTTGGTTCCTAAAAACTTTGACAGTCTCACCTGTACGGTTCGCATGCAATGGAATGTTCAGAGGTTGTGACAAAGTAGACCAAAGTAATTCACCAGTGGGGCTAAACCATTCAAGATCGATGTGGTCATCTTCTGCGGTGTCCGTATTATCGCGAAAAGTGGCATCTATATTGATACGGGATTGACCAAAATCTGAGTTAACTGACTCAATGACGAGCGATCGCTCTACTACCTCCACCACATGATTCAAAGTATCGTCAATCCGCTCAATCAAGGTACTACGTACATACAAATACACCCCACTTGCAAACAGCAGCAGTAACACAGCTGTCACAGCAGTGTACCATAGGGCAAGACGGCGACGAGTGGCTTGAAACATAGATGCTTGCGACTGAAAAATAACAGTAAGATTTATAATTTCAACAATAACCTTGCTGTTGTGGCAAAAAATGCTTTGGAAATAAAGAGTTAAGTATATGGATACTGATGAGACAATTTTCAGTACCGATTGGGTTACTGTCAAGAATACATCTAAAGGATTTCATTTGAAAATTGATTTTTCAGCGTAGGCTATCGCACTGTCAAGACCAACGATACTGACTTCAGCTAATAATATAATTGTCAAGATGGTAGCTATAAGATTCTATTTTATTTTTTAACGGAATTCAGTACAGTTGATGTTAAGCGTTTGGGTGTTCCCTGTTCCCTATTCCCTGTTAAGCGTTCCCTACCTCTACGAGTCAATTCAGAAATCAAACCGGATTCCTATATAAGATAGACACTTTTACTTAGAAAGGAAAAGCTGGGGAACATAACCTTATATAAATATCTCTTTGATCATCAACAAAAGCTCTTCTACCGTGAAGTATTCTTGTGTTATCAACCATGAGAATATCCCCTTTTTTCCACTTAATTTCTGTGGTTATTTTTTCAGCTATTTCATTAAGTTCAGATACGACTTCATCAGGTATATCAGAATCATCCTCAAACTTAAGAATATTTGGACTTAACTGCTTCGTCGGCAATAGGCTATTAATAAATACCTGATACTTTCCACATCGGCTGGGAATAATTGCTGAACAAATGTATTCCAGCAAAATTGAGTGATCATCGTACACTGTCAGACGTGTATTATTCTGTTTACACATTTCTTTAACCCTATTCAAGTTATCTGTTTGGTATTTCTTCTGCCATGCCTCTTGAGGAATCCGAACAGTAAACTTTAGTTTCTTTTTGCTGAATAATTCTTTGATGAAACAACTCATTTCATTAAAAAACTGTCTGCCATCACATACCGTAGTTTCACCATCTTTAAGTGGCGGATTAGCACAGAAAAACCATAGCATAAGTGGAATATTTTGCTGATAATACATTTCTCCATGCAACTTAATCTCAGACTTAAAATCATTTACACTCAAAAGAGTCTGATCTCCATTAATTACCTTTCTCGTGAATGCGCCACCTGCATAATTTCTAAAATTAATACTTAATAAATTTGTAAAGTTTCTAAAATTATCAGTATCAGTGTTAAATCCTCTAAAAAGTAATATTCCATAAGATTTAAACAAACTAATAATTTCTTCTTGGTCTAATTCTAGAATATTGATATGACCGAGATTAATAATTTCTTGACCTATGCTATCAGATATGGGCTGTAGTTTAATATTCATATGATTTAACAAGTTTTTAGAGAAGTTTTCACGCCTAGAAAGCCACTAGAGTGTAACTTAGTGGTCTAATTTATATATAGATGTAGGCGAAATCGACTTATGCAGTAGAAAAGGCAGTGTCTTTTTTGAAAAATGACTTCTTCCTATCTATAGCGCTTCTCAGTTGCGTGCAATACACAGCTGTAGAGACGTAGCATTTACGTGCTCTACATTATTCGTGGTGGTGTATGTGATTCAAATGAGAACCGCTATAAAACCGTAGACGACAGTAAAATTCTTGGATGGCATATCGATTTTTTCTTTTAGACAAGTATGTGCTTTTGGGCACAATTACTTCTGTCTGCGATGACTTGGACTTTTATAAAAAATTCTTGGAAAAAATATTTTATATGTCAGTTTACATAACGATTTAAGTCATAACTCATCCTACTGCAATTGTAATAGTTCATTAGAAAATTTCTGATAGCAAGTCCAACAACAGAATACATATGCTACAGATGAGCATAAGTGTATTCATGCAAAAATTAAGAGAAATTATCTCGTATAAAAATGTTCCCAAAAATTATTTAAGGCAGCGGCAACTAAAAAGAGGCGCTGATTCTTTCCTTTTGTAGAGTTTAGGTGTTGGTGCTGTGATCTCTGGTGATTTCTTTTTGTATCAGCTGCTGTTCTTCTTTGGACTTTTGCGACATGCCTAAAGGCGTCTCTGGCTTTGCGCAATCCTACCCACTTTTGGTACTATTAGCCCCGCTTTGTTTATCGCCAGCAATCAGTGGTGACTTCGCTACTTGTCTTTATTGATAACCATTTTTTCAATCGCCATAAGACACTCCAGGTACTTATTGCCACCACTCCCAATGTTAAGGGTGCTTCAGGAATAGGCTTTATTTGTTTGGTGACACTGACATTTGCATCTTTCATATCGCCTGTAAAATAGACGTAATCAAAAGCACTTTTGTCACCAAGAATGCTGGCACGTAAAAACAATCCACTCCAACGGGCGATAGTTTCAGTTGCTACATCTTGATCTATGGTAGGTGTGTTTTTTTCAGATCCAGACTTTGAAGGGTCATTGATATTCGTAATCCCGTAGTGGTTGGCACCATCAATGGTGACAAAGAATTTGGGCGGCTCTTGAATTTGCTCGTAAGTTAACTTTGCTGTTTCAATAGTATTTATGCTATCAAGCGTTCCGTGTAATAAGGCAACAGGAATTCCTGAATTATTGATAGGGAGGAACTCTTGAGTTGATAAATTTCGTAGAAAAGAACCGAAAAACGCTCCTGCTTTCAGTTCTTGTGGTCGGCTGAAAGAATCTTCACAAAAAAAGGGAAGACAAGCGTTTGCGATCGCAGCTAATCCGGCATAGCCTCCCGCAGAATGACCAAGCAAGCCTAATTTTTGCGTATCAACAATACCACTCACTGGCGTTGTAGGATTTTCCGAATCAGTTTTTATCTGTGACAAAACAGCATTGATTTGTGAGGGTTCAGGTAAAAGTCCTGTCCTACCAGTCTGTGGTGAAGTTCTGAGGTGATTGGGTACAACTACCACAAATCCGTAGCGGGCTACTAAGTTAGCGTAATTGGAGTAATTTGATTTATCAATATTTGCACCTTGCAACAAAATTACCAGGGGGAATGAATAATTGCTAGTTTTTAAATTTGATGGATTGGGGTAGTAGATATCAGCTAAATCGTTATTAGCTGTGATAGATGTCGTGTAGCTAGCAACATCTTGAAACAATGGAGCATCACTATAAGTTACAGCAGCAGCTTTCCCTATATTCAGTACCATTAAAGCTGTACTCAAAAAAGCTACTAACAGGACTTGACATGTAGTCACAACAATGACTCCTTGGTTTTAGTTCAGTTAATCATTCTTCAGTCTACTTTCCAGCAATGTTAAAAAAGATTTGGATAATAAATAGCTCTTTTGAAAAGGTAAGGGAAAATGACTAGCAAAATTATACAAATTATTTCTCAATTCAGTAACGCCATTTTTTGAATATGGATTATTTGATGATGAATTTTCAACAAAAAGCGATCGCTCTCCAGAATTGAGGTTATTGCCGCAAAGTTTTCAACCAATACAGTAAGTATTTTAACTTAGTAAACCCTGCCCGTCTAACCGTTTTGACTCGGGTGTCCCTATCGTGCAACACAACTTTCCACATCCGTCTGCAAATTTTCCTTTCTCTTTGCCTTGAGATAAAAGTGATGGCTTTTTTCCTCTACTATGTTTAGTATGCTGTCCGAGTTGTGTTAAGCTCTCCCTTTCTGTGGTCATCATGCCAAAATCAAAGAAGGCCGCTCATCAAATCAATCTCAACGATCCTCAATACTATCTCAACCGAGAGTTAAGCTGGCTAGAGTTTAATAAAAGGGTGTTACATGAAGCCTGCGACTCACGAACCCCTTTGCTAGAACGGCTTAAGTTTTTGGCAATATGGAGTTCTAACCTGGATGAGTTCTTTATGGTGCGCGTTGCAGCACTTAAGCAGCAAGTAGAAGCAAAGGTTAGCGTGTTAGCTTCTGATGCTCGCACGCCACAACAACAGTTAGACGAAATTACCTCTATGCTGCGTCCGTTAGTCGCCAAAGAGCATGAACAATTTGAGAAAGTCTTACGACCTCAACTTACCGAGCATGGCATACATATTTTAGATTACATAGATTTAACCGAAAAACAGAGAAAATATTTAGACAAATACTACGAAGAGCAAGTCTTTCCCGTCGTGACTCCTCTTGCTGTTGACCCCAGCCATCCTTTTCCCTATATTTCCAATCTCAGTTTGAATTTGGCTGTTGTTGTCAAAAACCCGGAGACAGAAGAAGAATTGTTTGCCAGAGTCAAAGTCCCAACAGTTTTGCCACGATTTTTGGCTTTACCGCCAGATTTGGGAATTCAAAATAATGGCAAACCAGCAGTGTGGACAGGGGTTCCTTTGGAACAGGCGATCGCCCATAACTTGGAGTCCCTCTTCCCAGGAATGAATATACAAGAATACCATATCTTCCGTATAACCCGTGACGCTGACTTGGGATTAAAAGAAGATGAAGCCGATGATTTGCTGTTGGCTATTGAGCAAGAACTGCGAAAACGCCGCGTTGGTGGAAGTCCTTTGCGGTTAGAAATACATTCTCAAACTCCTGAATTTATCAAACAACGACTGTTGGAGGATTTAGAATTAGAGGAAAATGATGTTTACGAAGTAGATGGTATTATCGGACTGAAAGATATGATGTACTTCATGTCTTTACCCGTCCCAGAACTCAAAGACGAACCGTGGCAAGCTGTTGTACATCCTCGCTTACAAAGGATTAAAAACCCAAATCTAAATCCAGAGCTAGAAGAGATAGAAGAAGGAAAAGATTTTTTTACAGTTATTCGAGAAAAGGATTTATTTGTACACCATCCCTATCAATCCTTTTCAAGTTCTGTGGTGAACTTTATTGTCTATGCTGCCCATGATCCGAATGTGCTGGCAATTAAGATGACTCTTTATCGGACTTCTTCTGACTCACCGATAATAAATGCCTTAATTGCAGCTGCTGAAAATGGTAAGCAGGTTTCTGTATTGGTAGAACTCAAGGCACGGTTTGATGAAGAGAATAATATCTACTGGGCGAAGCGGTTGGAAAGGGTTGGAATTCACGTAGTTTACGGTTTAGTCGGTCTAAAAACTCACAGTAAAATTATTATGGTCGTTCGGCGCGAACAAGACCGTATTTCTCGCTATGTACATATTGGGACTGGTAACTATAATCATAAAACGGCACGATTGTACACAGATTTGGGATTATTTAGTTGCAATGAAGAGTTGGGAGCGGATGTTACAGATGTTTTCAATTTCTTGACAGGATACTCGCGGCAAAAGTCATACCGAAAACTTTTGGTTGCACCTGTCACGATGCGCGATCGCTTCCTTTCTATGATTCAGCGAGAAATTGAAAATGTTCGTAATAACTTGACTGGGCGGATTGTTGCCAAAATGAATTCATTGGTAGATCCGGAAATCATCTGCCATTTATACGAAGCTTCCCGCGCTGGCGTGCAAATTGACTTAATTGTGCGTGGAATTTGCTGTTTACGCCCTGGACTAAAAGATATTAGTGAAAATATTCGCGTGATTAGTATTGTTGGTCGCTTTTTGGAACACTCCCGCATTTTTTATTTTCATAACAATGGGCAGGAGGAAATTTACATCGGTAGTGCCGATTGGATGCGACGTAATTTAGATCGTCGGGTAGAAGTTATTACCCCAATCTTAGATGCAGACATTGCTAAAGATTTGCAAGAAATCTTAGGAATTATGTTGGCAGATAACCGTCAAGCTTGGGAGTTGCAGCCAGATGGTAGTTATATTCAAAGACGCCCTGGTGAAGACGTTCCAGAAGCAAGTTCACAAAAAATTCTCATGTCAATGGCTTTAAACTCAAATGCGAATTAATTAAGTACCCTGTGGCTGACTCTGCACGGAGTGCAGAGTTTCCCCAAAAGAAGTCAGCGTTTGAGAGTTCGTCCGCCCGCTCGCTCGTTACCCTCCCATGTTTCCCGTGTAAGTTGCCATTCAGTTTGACTCCATCCTCGCGTTTGCATCCAAGGTGCACCTGGGCGTGTCCCAACTGCTACAAACCCATATCGGCGCGCCAAGCGTTCCACCCGTGAATTCGCACTAACAGAAATTCCTCGAATCTCTTTCAACCCGAGTTCGCGGAACCCAAACTCGATGAGCGCCCTAGCAACCTCAATTGCGTAGCCGTAACGACCCCAGCACTGTGGTGCTAGTTCGATTCCTAGTTCCGCTTTGTCAGGGCCATAGCCTTCACGGCGCAGACCGCAGCAGCCAAATATTTCCTGGGGGTTCTGGAGGTGAGCGATCGCAAACTGATAATTGCTACGTGGCTGTTCGACTGCCCATTGACCGAAAAGCCCCAGAAGCGATCGTGCATACTCAGGTGTTACCTCTTCTGGTGCACAAAACTCCGCATACCGTGGATCGGCATGATAGGCAATAAACGCAGGCTCATCTTCCTCAATAAACTCGCGCAGCAAAAATCTTTTGGTAATGATCTCCATGCTCAACCCAATATACCAATTATGACCGAAACAATTTTAGATTTTAAATTTTAGATTTGAGATTGGGGATTTTCGGTATAAGCCCCGTCTTTCTAAAATGGAATTAATCCAAAATCTAAAATCCTAAATCCAAAATTGATTGACGTAATTAATCCAAAATCGTAAATTTAAAAATCTAGGCTTCGTTTCGCTCCGCTCCAAGCAGAGCACTTTTAGGGTGGAGTTAATCCAAAATCTAAAATCCTAAATCCAAAATTGATTGACTTTACTCGCTTTGTTTTAACCTGTTTTCTAAAACGGATGCACTCTTAGTCATACCCATAACTAAAAGATAGTAAATTAACCCCGCGAACAGCAGAGGCTCAAAGTAAATATATTTATTTGCACCAACAATTTGGGCACTGCGTAATATTTCCACTACACCAATTGTTGATACCAAAGCTGAGTCTTTCAATAATCCAATAGTTTCATTTACTAATGCTGGTAGAATATTCTTCAATGCTTGCGGCAAAATTATGTCCCACATCATCAACGAGTAAGGAATACCCATAGACATAGCCGCCTCAGCTTGTCCTTTATCTACAGCTTGAATTCCACCCCGGATAGTTTCCGACATATAAGCCCCAGAGTT
This sequence comes from Brasilonema angustatum, assembly GCF_059505445.1. Taxonomy (NCBI): domain Bacteria; kingdom Bacillati; phylum Cyanobacteriota; class Cyanophyceae; order Nostocales; family Scytonemataceae; genus Brasilonema; species Brasilonema angustatum. The sequence continues at coordinate 55,425 of NZ_JCACKO010000102.1, forward strand.
AAGGGTAAAAGTTAGCACCCCTGCTTCTAAAGCCGAAATATTATACCCGCTCAGCTGGGGTGTCGCATAGTAAACCAAAGCTAACTGTAACAACAAAGGTGTGCCTCGAAATACGGAGGTATAGGCGTTAGCAAGCCAGACAAGGGGCTTAATACCAGTAATTTTGCATAAAGAGAGAACTGTACCCCAAATTAATCCTAGAAATACTGACAACAGCGTAAATAACAACGTCAGAGGAATGCCTTTGAGGATAAAAGGAATATCTGGGATAATTCTAGAAAAGTCTAAATTCAGTCCGCCTTTAGAAGGAGATGAAGATACGGTAGTGGTTGAGGTTGTTTGGGAAAACCATTTGGTTGCTAATTTTTCTAATTCTCCTTTATCCTTCATTTGTTGCAGGACTTTATTAAAAGGTTCTACAAAAGAGGAACCTTTAGGAAAAGCGATCGCCGATCCACTCGCCTTTTCTGAGGTAATAACGTTAAAACTTAATTCTGGATTGGCTTGGACGAATCCCTTAGCAACAGCATCCTCAACTATTGCTGCATCAATTCGCCCTGATTTAATTTCCTGAATAATTTCTGCTACTTTATTGAGCTGCTTTAGCTGAATCCCTGTAACTTTTTGGGCAATTTTTTTAGCATTTTGCTCTTGGATAGTTCCTAGTTGTACTCCAACTTTTTTAAGAGCTAAATCTTGGGGCTGTTTTAGGTTGCTATTTTTGGGAGCGACAATTGTATCTTTTGCTTGGTAATAAATAATTGAAAAGTCAATATTTTTCTTACGTTCTGGAGTGGGAGTCATCCCAGCCATAGCAAAATCAGCCCGATTTGTTTGGAGTGCTGGAATTAGTCCATTAAAATCGGATTCCACAATCTTGAGTTTAAATCTTAGTTCTTGAGCAACAGTTTTGGCTATATCTACATCAAAACCAACAATTTGCCTGTCACCCTTTTCAGTATTATAAAACTCATAAGGCGGATAATCTGGGGAAGTAATCATCGTGAGCGTGTCTTTGCCTAAAGATGAGGCTGCTTTTAAAGAATGACTAGAACCTGTGATCAGACTAATCATTAGTATTGGTGTAAACAGGACGGTTAAGAACCATACTTTTCTTTTCTTCATAAAATTGATAATTATTGAGGTAAACAGTTTATCATTCTCCAACATGATCATTACCCCAATTTGAAGAATTCATGTCAAACTTAAAACTCTATATTAATCAGGTGTTTGCAAAAATGAGACAAACTCTTCAAACAGAACAATTCTTCTTGAAGAAATACTAAAATTTATTATCTGACCAAATCTACATTAAATTATGAATGCACTTTTACAGCTTTAACTGTGATACTCTCTGTAGTGGACTACAAGTTAGCGGTTAGTAAAAAAACAATAACTAACAACTAACACAACAAAATGCACAGATGAGCAATGACAAAAAGTCTATAGTTTCCTTATGACGCACATCCCTCACCCAGACACCCCAGGCATAACAGTAAGTTGCGCGATCGTAACTGTTAGCGACACACGCTCAAAACAAACTGATAAAAGTGGTCAGTTGATTCAAGAATTACTCCGCAATGCCAATCATGCCATAGAAGCTTACGCGATTGTCAAGGATGAACCTGTCCAAATTCAAGAGCAAATAGAACAACTGAGTCAGTATCCAAGTCTGGATGTCGTGATTTTCAATGGTGGTACAGGGATTGCACCAAGAGATAACACATATGATACAATTATAGAATTGCTAGAAAAAACCCTGCCTGGGTTTGGTGAGTTATTCCGCTTTTTAAGTTATCAAGAAATTGGTTCGCGAGCGATGACATCTAGATCTGTTGCTGGTGTGTACAAGCGCAAACTCATCTTTTCCCTTCCAGGCTCTAGTAATGCAGTACGACTGGCAATGGAAAAACTCATTTTGCCAGAACTTGTTCATCTAGTTGGACAGTTGCACAAATAAAAAATAACCCCCTCTAGTTGAGGAGGATATTATATTTGATTGCGGTAATTTATGCAATCATCACAGACTAATCGTCAGGCTGATGACAGCCAAAATAGCGCAAACTATGTAGAAGACCGCAACAACTTGCAGTTCTGACCAACCAGAGAGTTCCAGGTGATGGTGTAATGGTGCCATCTTGAATAAGCGCTTGCCTTTGCCATCAGAACCTTTGGTAGCTTTGTAGTAGCTAACCTGCGCCATTACCGAAAGGGTTTCCACGAAGAAGATTCCGCTGAGAATGAACAGTGCGACTAAACTGTTAGTCAGCAAGCCCACTGCAGCCAAAGCGCCTCCTAAAGCCAAGGAGCCAGTATCACCCATAAAAACACGCGCTGGGTTACGGTTATGAGCCAAAAACCCTATACAACTGCCACTCATACAAGCGCAGAAAATCATCAATCCAGTTGAGGAGGGAGCGCTAAGGGCACCCAATGCTAGCAGTGCGATCGCCACCGTTCCTGCTGCCAAACCATCAATACCATCAGTCAGGTTCGTGGCATTACTTTCTGCCACCAGTACAAAGCCCGCTAAAGGCCAAAATAGTAATCCTAAGGGTAGAGAAAAACCCAAAGGCAAAGCAATATTTGTAATATCAAAAGGTTGAGTAAAAATGAGCCACAGACAGAACGCTAGTGCAAAACCGATTTGCAAAGCTAGTTTCATCCGGGGAGATATACCTTTATTAGACTTGCGGCGCAGAATTTGCCAGTCATCTATCCAGCCAATCAATCCGTAGCTTAAGGTCAAAGCAGAAACTGCGAGTACCTCTGTTGTAAAGTTAGACCACACACAGGCAGTGACCACTGCCACAGGAACAAAGAATATGCCCCCCATCGTTGGTGTACCTGCTTTTTTCAGATGAGCCACCGGACCATCCTCACGGATGATTTGACCCGTTTTCAGTGCTTGTAGTAGCGGTACTACCCAAAAACCGACGGCGGCTGAAGCGAGTGCACAGAACAAAAACGGCAAGGTTAACGACATACCTTGCCAAGGCAATCTATTCGCTATTCCATCTAACACTAGTGCTGATACACCCAGACCTACACCCAGTAGAGAGACCAGACCTATGCCATTTATGATGTTTAACCCTTGGTTAGGAGATAATTTTGCGTCCACGGAAACTTCCCTTCACTCCACACTTGCAAAACTAAACAATAGGGACGAGTTGTGCCAGTAATATACCTTCAGCCCAGATTATTTACTCCTCATCTGGAGCCGAATCATCGTCATCATCAAAGTCATATTCGCCAATCCCGTCCTCAGTACTCAAAAACTCTGTTATCTCTTCTTCGTCATCTTGAAAATCCTGCTCGTGAACATCACGGGCTATGAGACGACCACTTGATTGTAACCAGTCCAAGAGCGAGGACTCTTGCTTTAATGGAATAACAGACGCCCGCTGGTTTCGGGGTACTTCACGCAACGGAGAATTTAGCATATCAACGAAGACAATATAAGGAGAAGGTAACTAGACACTAAGAGTCTATCACTTGATACCGCACTATTTACTTGTTAATTCAACTCTTAGCTTAAAAATCCGACAAAAAAAATTTTATTTATGATTGATACTGGAAAACGTGAAACCCTACTATTTATCGGTATGACACTATACATAGTTAATCAATATTTTCTGAAGTGAACGATGTTTTTTGAGGTGAAAAACAATGCTAAGAAAAGCTTCCCTTTTAGAAGCAATTGCTGGGAAAAATCGGGGACTACTTGCAACTGAGCAAGATAAACAGGCTATATTAATAGCCATTACAAATTTAGAAGATGTAAATCCTACATCTTCCCCAGTTGAAGCAACACACTTGCTCAATGGCAACTGGCGATTAATATATACCACAAGCAAAGCTCTACTAAATATTGATAATTTACCATTGTACAAGCTCGGTCAAATTTATCAGTATATTCGCGTAGAAACTAACAGCATTTACAATATAGCTGAAACTTATGGCTTGCCTTTTTTTGAAGGCATAGTCAGCGTTGCTGCAAAATTTGAGCCAGTTTCATATCGGCGCGTCAACGTGAAATTTGAGCGGTCTGTTATCGGTTTACAACGGTTAATAGGATACACCTCACCTGAGAGTTTGGTCGAACAAATTGAACTTGGCAAAAAACTCACCGCAATTGATTTTTCTTTAAACAGCGACAAACAGCAAGGCTGGCTGGATATCACCTACATAGATGACAATTTGCGTATTGGTAGAGGTAATGAGGGGAGCGTGTTTGTTTTGACTAAAGCATAAGAACCTCCCAAACAAGTACTTGCGACCAATGAAATTATGCGATCTCAAGAACTTTGTCAAGGTTTATTTCATACTTTTGTGGAATAAAAATAATAAAGAATTAGGTAACAAGTGGTAGGTGAGAGTCAAAAACCTTTATCAGCTATGCTTTGTAACCTTTTCCTGTAACCTATTCCCCACACCCGATAACTTTTTTTGACCCTGTAACTTACTCCCTATTTACCCCAGAGGACGAAAATTGATCGTACAAGTTTCTCCCAGAATCACCACTGTAATGTCTTAAAGAACCCTTGGCAAGATAAATAACTTAACAAAGCTTCTTGGTGAGCCCTCCTGGTTGTAGAGTGAAATCAATTAGCCTTGTGTATTGGCAATTTATAACTTAAAGGGAAGAAACTCATGGTTCAACGTGGTTCTAAAGTGCGTATTCTCCGCCGGGAATCCTACTGGTATCAAGATGTAGGAACCGTGGCGTCTGTTGACCAAAGCGGTATTAAATACCCAGTCATTGTCCGTTTTGAAAAAGTAAACTATGCTGGCGTCAACACTAATAACTTTGCTCAGGCAGAACTCTTAGAGGTTGAAGCTCCAAAAGCAAAAGCGAAGAAGTAAGGTAGAAGACAAAGGGAAACAGCAAAGGGAGTGACAAAGGGAGGAAACTTCTGTTGCTTCCCCACTCACCCCATCTGTTTGAGCTACAGGAGTAGCACGCCAGTTGTTATCTCCTCTACCAGACGCAAGTGAACAAAGGAGAGCCGAAGCGCTTTGTTCGCAATGGCTCCCCTTCTATAGCCTTGCTGCATCAGTTATGCTGTTCCCCCTATTCCCCTTATATTGCTGTCTTTCAAACAAGATGCCTGAACTGCCTGAGGTTGAAACAGTCCGGCGGGGTCTGAATCAATTGACCCTTAACCAAAAAATAACGGGTGTCCAAGTGCTGCTTCATCGCACGCTTGCCCACCCGTTTTCTGTAGAAGAGTTTTTCATTGGAATTAAAGAGAGTTTCATCGTAACTTGGCATCGGCGCGGCAAATATCTGCTGGCAGAACTCTCCTTGTCTGACCCTAATTTGTCAGCTGGTTGGCTGGGGGTTCATCTGCGAATGACAGGTCAACTTCTGTGGTTAGATCGAGACGATCCGTTACCCAAGCACACACGAGTCAGATTATTTTTTGGAGATGAACGCGAATTACGCTTTGTAGATCAGCGTACCTTTGGTCAAATCTGGTGGGTACCTCCAACAGTTGCACCGGAAAGTATTATCACAGGTTTGGGAAAACTAGCAGTTGACCCTTTTTCACCGGAATTTACTGTTGAATATTTGGCACTCAAATTGCGAAACCGCCGCCGTTCGATAAAGACAGCACTTCTAGATCAGTCAGTAGTGGCGGGTTTAGGTAATATCTATGCTGATGAAGCGCTATTTATGAGTGGAGTTTTGCCACAAACTTTATGTACAGATTTGCAACCAGAGCAAATTGAGCGTTTGCACTCTTCGATCATTCAAGTGTTAAAAGCCAGTATTGAAGCTGGTGGTACTACGTTCAGTAATTTCCTAAATGTCAAGGGAGTCAACGGTAACTACGGTGGTGTTGCCTGGGTTTACAACCGTGCTGGAGAACCCTGTCGAGTTTGTGGTACAGCAATTCAACGGATTCGGATAGCTGGGCGTTCCAGCCACTATTGTGTTCACTGCCAACGATAAGCAATATAAAAGAAAAAGTGAAAAAAGTTACAACTAAATATAGAAAATACTAATGTATAAAAATTAATGTATTATTCTGATACAATTTTGATTTTAGATTCGAAATTTTGAATAAACGCAGATGAGGGCAGACAATTATCTAGAAAATTATCTAGAAACTATTTGCGTACATCCGCGTGCATATGCGGTTGCAATTTTGGATTCTGAATAAGCTCCTACCAGTAGGAAGTTTCAGGAATCTAAACATAGCAGCCATAAAACTAACTGAATATCTACGCAAAAAATGTAAAAGACATATCCCAACACAAATAGGGAAAAGATAACTCTTGGCTCTACAAAGACTTCCTGCGAGCTACAATCCTGAAGAAAACAATTTACACACTCACGAGGGAAACTCATGGCTGTAAAAAGAGGAAATATGGTTCGTGCTGTCCGCGAAAAGCTGGAAAACAGTCTAGAAGCACAAGCTAGTGATTCTCGTTTTCCTTCCTATCTGTTTGAAACCAAGGGTGAAGTCGTAGATATCAAAGGTGACTATGCCCTTGTGAAGTTTGGGAAAGTGCCAACTCCAAATATTTGGTTACGTCTAGATCAACTTGAAGAATTTAAATAACACTCAACCATTAGCAAATATGAGCTATTCCCCTTTCTCCCAAATTAAGCGCCATTCACCCCGTGTCACCGTTATCGGTGCTGGTAGAGTTGGTAGTACCTTAGCCCAGCGCATTGCTGAAAAAAATCTGGCAGATGTCGTGTTGCTTGATGTTGTTGAGGGTATGCCCCGAGGACTGGCACTAGATTTGATGGAGGCAAGGGGAATTGAACTGCACAATCGTCGGATTATCGGTACAACTGACTACGCTGAGACATGTGGTTCTGATATCGTGGTCATTACAGCAGGTTTTCCTCGCAAACCGGGCATGACTCGGGATGATTTGCTTTTGACGAATGCAAAAATTGTGATGGAAGCCGCAAACAAATCAATCAGTTATTCTCCCGACGCCATATACATAGTTGTCACAAATCCCTTGGATGTGATGACTTATTTAGCATGGCAAGCAACTGGACTGCCACGCGATCATATTATGGGTATGGCTGGTGTGTTAGACTCAGCACGCTTTGAAACCTTTATTGCGATGGAACTAGGGGTTTGTTCCCTTGATGTTAAAGCAATGGTGCTGGGCAGTCACGGAGATTTAATGGTGCCCTTGCCGCGTTATGCTACTGTTAACGGTATTCCGATTACAGAACTGCTGGATGCAGCCACAATTGAGCGATTGGTACAACGTACACGTAACGGTGGTGCAGAAATTGTAGAACTAATGCAGACAGGTAGTGCTTTTTATACTCCTGCCTCTTCTACCTGCGTGATGGTGGAATCAATATTGCTAAATCAGTCACGCCTGTTGCCAGTGGCAGCGTATCTTCAGGGTGAATACAGTTTAAACGATATTTTTACTGGTGTTCCCTGTCGCTTAGGTTCTAGCGGAATTGAGGAAATAATGGAATTAAAACTTACCGATGCAGAAATAAACGCTTTACATACTTGTGCGCATGAAGTACGCAAGAATATTACCCGAGCACAGGAAATTTTCGCTGCTGTGAGTCGGTAATAACAAACTCCTGTCCTTATTCTCCCCGAAAGGGGAGAGGCGGAATCAAGAAAAAGAGGTGTAAGGGGTGTAGGGGAAATTAATTAGTAAGGGCTTGAACCCAAATGGCTCTAGGTTAGCGTGTACAAAAAAGCGCATGTTTTTGTCGCTCCCCTACACCGTTCGGCGCTCGCGCTCACCTTGGCGTTGCCCTTAGACCCCTAGTTTTGGTTATCAGCAGAGATTTGTTATTTCCGCGTTAACGGTAACCTTCATCAGCAGGATCGCCATAGGGGTCTTCACTTGCTGGGCGGACCTCGCCAAACTGGCCGTAGCCCTGGTCAGCAGGGTCACCGTAGGGATCTTCACTTGCTGGGCGGACCTCGCCAAACTGGCCGTAGTTATCAGCAGGGTCGCCATAGGGGTCTTGGCTAGCTGGGATGGCGTTACCGTAGCCCTGGTCAGCAGGGTCGCCATAGGGGTCTTGGCTAGCTGGGATGGCGTTACCGTAGCCCTGGTCAGCAGGGTCGCCGTAGGGGTCTTCACTTGCTGGGCGAACGTCGCGATCATCTTCGTTTGACCGACCACCCAAAAAATCCGTTGCCTTCCGCAAAAAGTCGTCTACCATGACTTGTCTCCTTTTTATTTCCTTGCTTAATTATGTTGTGGTCTTTTTCTATCCTTTTTTGGTCTTGAGTGCAAGACTTTATGTGATTCTCAACAAGCGATTTTTATTTAATATGTGGGCGCTTCCTGTGGAACAATATCAGTTAAATCGCGACCTATTGTACGCCCATTGTAGGCTTGGAAATCCCGATAGTGTTTTTAACAACAGCACAGGAACACAAGTAAATCCTTAACTCAAAATTATCATGCAATTTTTCAGGTTATCCATCTTGCCTTTGAGAGAAGTTGCATTCATCCTCAAGAAGTATGAAGGTAAGTAGATAACAAATAAGAACGGTAATTATATTTAAAATTTAAGATAAACGATGTGAATTGTTGATTTCTCTTGACTTAATGCAGGAGTTGTGATCAGCGCCAAGATTGTGCCACTCAGTAACAGGCTGGGAAGAAGCTTGTTAAATTTCATAGTTTTCCTCTGACTTCGTCACGCCACAGCTATTTGTTGTTCATGATCACTGCATCGGAAAATATTGAAATATCTTTGTATTAAAGAAACAAGCTTAATAATACTGCAATCAACAAAACTTTACATATGGGCAGGTAAGTGCAACAAGTTTAATGAGCAGCAGCACCACCCGTTACTTTGACTTTTTTTAGGAATAAAATAGCAATACCGCTAAGTAACAAAGCAATTCCAATAAAGTAGAAACAATCATTAAAAGCGTTAACAAAAGCTTCACGACGCACTATATTGTCAATAGCTTTTATGGCTTGGTCTTGTGCTGTACTCAAATCAGAACCACGACTGACAAAATATTGAGTCATTTGGTTGATTCTCTCTTGAGTTGCTGGATTATATAAAGATACTGATTCCCCTAATCTATTGGAGTGAAATTGTTCTCTATTAGTTAATAGAGTACCTAATGCTGCAATTCCCATAGAACCACCCATATTACGCATCATATTAAATAAACCGCTTGCTGAACCTGCGTCTTTCGGACTCAAACCTGCAGTAGCAATAGATGTCAGTGGTACCATGATGAGTGGTTGTCCCATTGCGCGAACAAGTTGCGACCAAATTAATTGGTCATATCCTGTTTGATAAGTCATCTTGGAATTCATGAATGCACTGACAGAAAATAAAGTCACACCCACAGCAACCATTAACCGCACATCAATGCGTTGCATCACTTTTGGAAGAAAGGGAATAATAAACAATTGGGGAATTCCCGCCCAAATCAGCACTTGACCAATTTGCAGTGCATTGTATCCTTGAATTTGAGCGAGATACAATGGCAAGATATAAATTGAACCATACAATCCCACTCCCAAGGAAACATTAACAATACTTGCTAAACCAAAGTTACGAGATCGCACAAGTCGCAAATTAATAAATGGCTGTTTGCTAGTTAATTCAATCCAGAAAAATATTGTTATAAAAATCACCGCTAAGATACTCAAGCGCACTATCAATTCTGAACCAAACCAATCTTTGCGGCTACCTTCTTCTAAAACAACTTGCAGGGAAGCTAACCCAATTGCCATTGAAATAATTCCCCACCAGTCGCCTTGTTTTAGCAATTGCAATTGGGGTCTTTCTTGCTTAATTCCATACCAAACCCCGGCAAGCATCAACAACCCTGGAACTACATTTATGTAAAAACTGTAGTGCCAACTGAAGTTTTCTGTTAACCAACCTCCTAATGTTGGACCAATTGATGGTGCAAAAACCGCTGTAATCGCAAAAGCAGCTAACCCAACTGCTTGCTTGGATGGTGGTAAAGTAGTTAGTACAACCGTCATGGAAGTGGGAATTAAAACTCCTCCGGTGAAGCCTTGTAAGGCGCGGAAGACAATCATGGAATTGAGATCCCATGACGAAGCACAGCATACAGAAAAAAAGATAAACAAAACGGTGTTAACTAACAAATATCGTTTGAGAGAAAATACCCGCGATAACCATCCGGTTAAAGGAATAACTACAATTTCTGCCACAAGATAAGCAGTAGAAATCCAAGAACCTTCTTCTAAAGTCGCCGCCAAACTCGCCTGAATATCTTGTAGTGAAGAATTAGTTATCTGAATATCCAGCACCGCCATGAATGCGCCTAGCATACTTGCCATAACGCCAATCCAGGTTCTCAACGGTATGGGTTGATTCGAGGAAGATTGGCTAGAACCTTGATTCCCTTGGTTGCCAACTGCATTTGTTTCAGCCACAGCAGTACTCCAGGTATAGAAATAGAGATATGTTGAAATTAAAAGATATATTTATTTTTAACTTTAAAACTAAAAGTGCGTAGACGAGTATTTTGACCCCAATAAATATTTCAATATGTCAAGTTGAGGCTTAACGCTTAAGCCCCAAAATGTCGAGTGTACGGGCTTCGCCGCTTGCCGAACGTCTGAATGGTATAAGGGTGTAGGGAATTATGCGTTAAGCGTTTCTTATCTCCATGAGTGATTCTCAAAAATCAGATCGGATTGCTATAGCATACTTTTTATCCCCTTCTAGTGTTGTGTAGTCGTCAAAATACCCTTTTCTACATAAATTGAGTGAACAAGTTGTCTTATACGGGGTAATTGTCTTGAGAAAAAGATATAACCCAATATACAAGCAATACCGTCAAGAATTAATGTATTCGTAGCACCAATGCGATCTGCTAATGCACCTCCTAACAAATTCCCAAAAGGTGTAATTCCCAAAAAGGACATGTTGAAAAAACTCATGACTCGTCCGCGTTTATCATCTTCAAGAATTGTTTGTAATACTGTATTACTTCCAGCAACTTGAATGATTATTCCTACACCAACTAACAGCAGTGCTAACAAAGAAAATGGTAGAAAGCGTGACAAGGAAAAAGCAATCAAACCAATTCCTAAAACACCTGGTGCTAAAGCAATCAATTTACCAAGTCCTACTACCGTTTGGCGTGTCGCTAAATAAATTCCACCTGCTAGTGCTCCAACTCCTGATGCTGCCATGAAAAAACCTAGAGTTTGTGCACCACCTTTATAGATTTCTTCTGCAAAAATCGGTACGATAATCGTATACTGCATTCCCATAAGGCTGACTAAAGCCGAGAGCAGCAAGATAGCACGAATTGGTGGAAAGCCAAAGGCATAGTCAAACCCCTCTTTGACTCTCTGGAAGACATTTGTGTCAATAACTACGATTTTCCACGGCTTCACCTCCATTGCTAATAACCCACAAATCACAGCAATGTAGCTTAACCCATCAATTAAAAAACAATATGCAGTACCAATGTGAGCAATCAGCAAACCTCCAATTGCTGGACCAATTAATCGCGCACCATTGAACATTGTCGAATTAATAGCAATGGCATTTGCTAAATCGTCTCTGTGTTCTACTAACTCTGGTACAAATGCTTGTCTTGCTGGTGCATCAAAAGCATTGATCAATCCTTGAAACAAACTTAAGGCAATAATATGCCAAATCTGAATCGCGCCAGTCAACGCTAGAATTGCTAGCGTTAATGACTGAATCATTGACAGAATTTGTGTACCAATAATAGTGCGATGACGGGAAAAGCGATCTATAAAAACTCCACCAAAGGGAGCAATAAAAAAACTAGGTATTTGACTAGAAAATCCCACAACTCCCAGCATGAATGGCGATTTAGTTAAGTCATAAACTAGCCAAATTGTGGCAATTTGGGTCATCCATGTCCCAATGAGAGAGATTCCTTGTCCAGCAAAAAACAGACGGTAATTTCTTGACCTTAATGCCGGTAAAAGCGGACTCTTTCTATTTGCTTGTGTCTTCATTCAAGCCTGATTTATACCACTATATATCTTTTTATAAATATCATCTGACCTGACACCTTATTACGCCTCTCTACAGGTGGAAAAGAATACCATTGCTTTTGGAAGAGGTTTTAGTAACAAATTTTTCCTTGTACCCTATCCCCTCGTCCTACTTGACTTTTACACTGATTTCTGCGGACATCCCTGGTGCAATTTGCGATTCGTAGCCTTTGATGCTCTGTTTATCGAAAACAATTTTCACAGGAACACGTTGTACAATTTTCGTAAAGTTACCTGTAGCATTATCTGGTGGTAAAAGGGCAAACTGTGCGCCGGAAGCTGGCGAAATACTATCAACGCGACCCTTAAAGGGATGATGGGATAAAGCATCAACTTTAATCTCCACTTCCTCTCCTGGCTTCATGTTTTCCAACTGAGTTTCTTTAAAGTTGGCAACAACCCAAGATTCGTCATTGACGATCGCCATCAAAGGTGTTCCTGCTTGTACCCGGTTACCAACTTCCACCGTTTTGCGCCCTACCCGTCCGGCTGCAGGAGCAGTAATGTTGGTGTAGGATAACTGCAACTGGGCGTCTTTCAAGGATGCATCTGCTTGAGCTATGGCTGCTTTGGCTGCTTCGTATTGATTACGGTTGACTGTTGTTTGTTCACCGCCTGCAGTTGCTTGTTGCAGTCCACCTTTGGATGCTGCTAGTTTTGCTTGAGCACTCACTACTCCTTCTTGTGCTTGCGCTAGTTGCGATTGTGCTTTTGCTACGCCAACTCTGGCGGCGGCTAATCGTGCTTGCGCTTGGTTCACTCCTTGAATCGCAGCATCCTTTTGGGCTACAGCCACATCATACGCTGACTTAGCAGTATCTAATTGCTGACGGGGAATTGCCCCTTGTTGAGACAAGGTGTTGTAACGGTTGTAATCAGCTTGCGCTTTTTGCAAATTGGCGTTTGCTTGGGCAACTTGGGCTTGTGCGGCGGGAATTCCTGCTTCTGCCTGTTTCACCTCAGCTTGTGCAGCGGGAATCCCAGCTTGTGCTTCCTGTACGGCGGCTTGCGCTGTGGAAATCGCTGCGACAGCACCGCTAACATCTCCCTGTGCTTGAACTGTTTTTGCACTCGTTGTTTTTGAGGCTAAGTTAATATTTGCTTGTGCTGCTTGCGCCTGACGACGAGCATTTTGTAGCGCTGCATCAGCTTGTTGCACTTTGCTTTGATAATCCCGTGGATCAAGTTTTACCAGCAATTGTCCTGGTTGTACCTCCTGGTTATCATTCACCAAGACTTGACTTATGGTTCCGGGAATGCGAGTACTGACTTGGTGTAAGTGTCCCGCAACTTGAGCGTTGTCTGTCTCTTGGTGAGTGGAAGCATACTGCCACCAGTGGTAACCAAAACCTCCACCAACTACAGCACCCACACCCAATGCTGTCAAAATCAAACCTATCGGTTTTTTCTTCTTTGGTGTTTCCGGCGGTTGGGGTTTGACTTGCTTGTTCTCAGTCTCAGCCTGAGTATGCACATCAGCTTCTGGAGTTGTTTGTGCTGGTAGAGTTCTATTTGTAAAATTTTCTGATGTTAAAGCTTCCAAAGTTTCTGTGTCTTTAACAAGCTCTTTCTCCAGAACTGCAGTTTTGTGTTTGTTACGTCCGTTGGAGTTGATGTTGTTTGTGCGTTCCATGATAGTTAAGCTCCAGTATCGTTTTTGCCCGTTGTAATATTTAGAGTGCTAAATGTTTAGGGAAGATTATTTAATAGATATTTATTTAGAATGCGTAATATTATTTTAGAGAAAACAACCAACAAAGCACCTCACCCAAATGGATGATTGATTCTAGGATAAATTCTCGATTGCCTGATTCATAAGTTGGGAAAACTGTTCTCGTTCAGCGTAAGAAATACCGTGCATAGCTTGCTCGCGAATTTCTACCGCAATAGCTGGCAAGACTGTTTCGAGTTCTCTGCCTGCATCTGTTAGCCAAATACGCCAAATTCGGCGATCGCGACAGTCACGTTCTCGGCGAATCAAACCTCTTTCTTCCATTCTGTCCAATACGCCAGTTAACGTACCTCCCACCTGTTGCAGCTTTTCTCCAATACTAGAAGTTGGTAAACCGTCTTCCTCCCATAAACAGCAAAGCACTACCCAGTGGAAGGGGGTTAGTCCAAACGGCTCCAACCGCTCAGTCAACTTGCGACTTAACAGTTGTGAGAGAATTTTAATCCGGTAGCCTAAACCGTATGGTGCACGGACTTGCTGCCATGACTCCAAATCTTGAGACTTGTTGGGTTTATAGACCATTTTTCACAAAAAACTTAGTGTGCGTAATATTAAGATAGCATTATTCAATTATATAGCAAGGACTTATAGTCAGCTATTTGATGGATTTAGTTAGCTATCTTTTAGAAAACTGGCACATTAGATTTGGAAAACAATTAGATTTGGGGCTACTTGAAACCACAGATGCGCAAGGCAGGGAGTGTTTTGGGGAACCAGCGCCGTCGGGAGAGTTTCACAGGCTTAGACGCCCACCAGAAAACTTGTTGTAGGATAGCGACTGGCGTTGGGTTCCCCTGAATATGCAACCAAACCGTGCGGACAAACAACAGAGAAATTACTTATTGTGTGTGTATCTGTCTCTACTGTGCTGTACAACACCTTTGAATAAAGTGGGAGGCTTGTTTTGAAATCAAGCTAATGACTAAACACTAGACAAGGAGTAGACTTGACCATCTATTAACAGTCGAGTGATTCCTTTTGCTTGTAGATGATAACGAGCCTTGTGCAGCATTTTAGTATCAGGAATTTTAATCACGCGATCGCGCTTGGTTGAGAAGCGCTTTGCCACTCGATGGTTATCGAATACTGGTAGCGTTCTTTGTTGAGTTTCCAAGCTAGGAATTTGTCCCAAGTCGCCAAATTCCCGCAGTGGACGAGTGATTAATTCTGAGGAACGATCTATAACTAAATAGCAAGTTTTGGGCAAAGCCGCTGATGACAATGGTAAAACTCTTACTAATGCCTCACCCGATCTTGGTCTTGTGACGAAAGGTGCAGCTGGTTCAAAGTCTTCTTCATCATAGTCATCATCATCATCATCATCTTCCAAATCCTCCAAATCATCTGACTCATCTAGCAAATCTTCCCCAAACATTTCCGCTATGACATTAGCCTCTGGACGTGTATCTTCCAAAAGCGGACTAGGAATGCTGGTGATTTCTGAAGGTTTTATTTCTGGAGGTTTTATTTCTGGAGGTTTTATTTCTGGGGGTTTTTGTTCTAGAAGTTCCAATTGCTCAGCAACTGGTTGCTCATGTGGTTGCTCATATTGCTTACCTCGAATTGGTAAAATTGGTTTTGTCTCGGCTGAGGAGCGCCGCTTCACTCGTCTGCTAGCATGACTTGGCTCATCAACTTCCACAAGGTGTAAGTTTTGTGCCACCACAGGTTCTTCTTGCGGTAAGACCACTGCTGCTGGAGGATCTGACGACTTAGGCGTCTGGGGAACTTGGAGGGGCGCAATCTCAACGACAGTTTGCGAAACTTCAGGCTCTAATATTTTTTGCTCTTGTTTCTGGTCTTCCTGTGGCTGATTGTTAAAAGCAGGCAGATTGTCGTAGTTAACTTGTGCCCTTCCTTCAGGGGTTCTTGCAGCACGCTTTAAAGACACAAGGTATTCATACTCATCTTCTGGCAGAGTACTTTTGAGTAAGCGGCTAATCGTCGAGTTACTCACGTCATAGCGTTCTGCCAAAGTTGAGGTTGTTTCGGCAGTTTCGCGGTATAATTTGAGAATTTCGTGTTTATCTGGTTCTGTTAGTTTTCTCACGGTAGACACCACAAATTTCTAAACTGTATTTCTTCCACTGACACGTCGCGAACGGATGAATGATGCGTCGTATTCTTCCAACAGCGGCTATGCCAAATAAAACTCCACTTCACGCCCAAAATACCTCTAAATATCTCTCTATTTTGATAGTTACGAACCCAACTTGTGGCCCATTTAAAGCGGGTCATGCCCATCCCCAGGAAAAAATCAGTGATCACAAAAAACAGAACAGCAAGGAAAACCATAAGTTCTTCTTGCAAGACTATTTCTGTACAACTGACAAATATCTTTCCAAGGAAATATAAAAGCATAACCATACTGATGACTAACCAAACACTATAACCACTCTTGTATTTGTGGACTGCGCCAATTTCTTAAGCATAAGACACCAGCAGCTAGATAAGCTATTACCTCAAAAATATATGTTCCAATAACATCCCACTCAGCACGCTTTCGGAGCAAGAGTGAATATGACATTATACTACTAAACACCAGAAATAGTAGAAGTGCCAGCAGACCCCAACTTAGGATAGCCCAGACAATGCCTTGAGTGGAGAACATAGTTTTGAGATGGTGTAACTTGGTGTTAGCGCTACTCATAGAACTTTACTGTATAAATGCAGGCATTGCAGCTTTTTGGCTGAATAATAGTTCAAAAGACAGTTCTGATAAAACTAAACCAGTCAATTTCAAGCTAAAACTGGTACTCAGCTCACGCCCATGACGAACCAATATGCCATTTGCTTTGTTTTCGCTGTTTGTTCATTAACTCACTCTTGCGACGACTTGGATCTTAGCTTCGCCGAGGTGAAATCTGCAATAATTTTAGATTGCCTTTTGCTTAGGTTTACAGATATAATGTAAAAACTGACTGTCCAACGAGGCAGTTATTTTGATTGGGCGCGTAGCTCAGTGGATAGAGCCACGGATTTCTAATCCGTTGGTCGCAGGTTCGAACCCTGCCGCGCTCGTTTTAAATTTGACCAAGCCCGCTTCGGGGAGCGGGTGTGGGGGTGTAGGGAGAAGTAGCCCTCAATAGAATTAGAATAAAGTGTGAAGTTTAATTTTTTCATCCTTCACTCTTTATCCTTTAGACTTGACTAAGCTCCAGGTCCGGCTGTGACAATCACCAGCTTCTCTGGATGAATAAGTTCTTGTATTGTCTGTTGCACCTGAACCGGAGTCACTGCTTCAATTCGTTTGGGAAATTCTCGGATTTCGGCTTGAGAAAGACCATAGACGGCATTATCTAAAATCATGCTCGCTACGTTACTAGGATTAGCCAATTCTACAGGGTAGTTATTGGTGATTGAGCGTTTGGCTGTATTCAATTCGGCTTCGGTAATTCCTTGCTCTCGCAACTGCTTAAGTAAAGCGAGGGTACTAGTAATAGCCTTCTGAGCATCTCCTGGAGCTGTCTGCATCTGAATTAAGAATGGACCAGGATTAATACCTGTAGCAAAGCCACTGTAGATACCGTAGGTTAAACCTTGGCGATCGCGCACCTCAGTACCCAAGCGACTAGACAAGGTATCGCCGCCCAAAATTTGATTGAGTACCAAAGCAGAATAGTAACGAGAATCTTTGCGTGCGATACCATTGTAACCAATGTAGGTTACAGCTTCCGTCTTACCGGGAATCACTGAATTCAACTGTTTCATTGTTTGCGGTAAGGACACCGGAGGTAAGTTAAGAGTCGGTGGCTTATTCTGAACTTGCCATTTATCGAAAGCTTTATTGAATAGTGCTTTCACTTGGTTAGGGTCAAAGTCACCAACAAGGGCGATCGTTGTCGTATCTGGGCGATAGTGTTCCTGGTAAAAGCGAAGCACATCAGCACGAGTCACACTTTTTAAGCTTTCTTCTGTAGGAAAGCTATGAAACGGATGATTTTCCGGGTAAATTGCTTGCTGGAATACCCGTCGTCCCAATCCGCGAGGATCATCTAGTTGTACTTTCAGACTTATCAAAGCCCGCTGACGAGTAAGTTCTAGTTGGTTATCTGGGAAGGTAGCATTTTGCACTACATCTGCCAGAGTTTGAATTAATATCGGCATATTAGCAGACAGCCCATTTCCACTAATACCAACTCCTTCACGAGTAGCACCGAATCCTAAGCTGACTCCCTTATTCTCCAAGATTTTTGCTAGAGTTAGAGCGTTTTTTGTTTGAGTTCCATTCATTAAATTGGTTGCAACCAAACTTGCTAAACCTGCTTTCTGGTTAGTATCAAATTCGGCACCAGCATCAATTTGTCCATTGAGATTCACAGTGGGGACACTGTGATCAGGTAGCAGTAAAACGCGCAAGCCATTTTTGAGTGTGAATTGCTGTGGTAACGGTTGTTGAGTCGAAGCAGTGGCTGATGTTGCGGGAGGGAGGTATTTAGCAAGTTCTGCTGGATCGACAGGTTTACCAGGGCTGAAGTTTTCTACAGTGCGACTAGAAGCACCACTGGAACTCCCTGGCTTACCACCTGGTAGAGTCGGTTCAAAAAAGCCGATAGTTTGTTTAGCAGGATTGAGGTAAGTTTTCGCCACTCGCTGTATATCTGCTGCTGTGAGTTTGGCAATTGCTTTAAGATATCCCTCAACATAACGATAATCTCCAGCGACTGTTTGGTTATACCCTAGCTGTGTCGCCTGAGAGGTAATATCTTGGTTACCGAGTACAAAGGAAGCTTGAAGTTGCGTCTTTGCTCGGTTCAATTCTTCTGTGGTGACTTGTTTTTGTTGCAGTTGAGCCAACGATTGTTGCAACACCTGGGCAATTTTTGATAGGGGTTGACCTGCAGCAGCTGTGACATTAATTTCGTACCAACCTGGTTCGATCAGTTCTGAAGGACTTGCACCCACCGAGCTTGCCAAGCCTGATTCTACCAAGGTTTGATAAAGCTGTGAGCTACGTCCGCCCGTGAGAACCACATCCATCAGATCAATGGCTGGTACGTCTGGATGATTAACATTTGGTAGAGGATAAACGACTTGCAATAATGCAGCGCTTCCTGGTTCTTTTAAGACGATAGGTGCTTTTTTAGGAGCAGAGGTAGAAGAAGAGGAGGGAGAAGGTGTTTTTTTAGGAGTAGAGGTAGAAGAAGGTGTTTTTGAAGAATTTTCCTTAGTTTGGCTGTCTTGTTTCCCCCGATTTGGTAACTTTCCAAAAGTCTTTTGGACAGTTTTCAGCACCGGCTCTGTGGCAAAATCTCCCGTAATCACTAGAGTCGCATTGTCAGGGGTGTAGTAGGTTTTGTAGTAGTTGCGTACCTGCTCCACTGTGAATTGCTGTACATCAGCTTTTGTACCTCCTACGGGTAAACCATAAGCCCGTTTCGGGAAAGCTGCTCGCATCACAGCCCGATTTAGGCGATAGCCTGGAGAATTTTCGTATCCTTGTAATTCCGAAATGACAACGCGCTTCTCACTTGTCAGTTGTTCAGCACCAACTAAAGCGCCTTCCATGCGATCGGCTTCTAAGGTGACTAGGGCTTCTAATTTGTCGCGTTGCACTGTGCCAAAATAAGCTGTCTCGTCATGACTCGTAAAAGCATTGAACTGACTTCCCAAAGCACTAAACAGCCGACCAAATTGTACTGGACGATCTGTGGTTCCTTTGAACATCAAATGCTCTAGCTGGTGAGAGATACCATTCTCTCCTGCTTTCTCGTTGCGCGAACCAACTCGATACCAAACCTGCACACTCACCACAGGTGCGGTGTGGACTTCCTTAGTTAAGACTGTTAAACCATTTTTCAATACCGTTTTACGTACCCCCTGAGTGAGGGCAAAATTAGACACAGGTGTTACTGCACTTGGTGTTGCAGCATTGCTAAAATAGCCTCCTGAGAGCACTCCAGTTAAGAGGGAGCTTATAAAAAAGACTATCAAAATGAATGGACGCAGTTTGGGGAAAAAAGGCATAATAGGTCACAGAAAAAATAAACAGCGTGGTGTGAATAAATATATGCTATAAAAATGCTCCCTTGCTATCTACCATACAAGAGAGCACAAATTGTGGTGATAGGAGCAAACTTAATTTTTCCTTGAGATAACTCTAACAAGCCAATATGACGGATTAATGACAGTTGTTTGTCACTCCCATGACTGAGTCAGTGAGCAGTGAGCCAGCGCTGCAGGAGGGTCTCCCTCCGTAGGCGACTGGCGAACCCGAAGGGTTAACAGTAAGCAGTTATCATTTGAGTTCACTCCCTCACTCGTCTTTTCAACATAGTCGTTTCTAACCCTTGAATTTATAAATTGCTGAATGAGCGATAAGCGAAGCTTGCTGCCAAAGGCAGATCGCACTCCTTGGACTCCTCTGCATGCAAAATTACACCGTACGATCCGCTCTCGTCACCTGTTTGAGCGCAACCAACGACTATTAGTTGCAGTTTCAGGTGGACAAGATTCCCTGTGCCTCATAAAGTTAATGTTAGATTTACAAAAAAAATGGGGATGGTATCTAAGTATTGTCCACTGCGACCATTGCTGGCGTTCCGACTCCCAAGCAAATGCTAAGCATGTAGAAAACTTGGCAAAAAATTGGGGTGTTTCATTTTATTTACGAACAGCTGACGAACCTTTAAAAAGCGAAGCTGCTGCACGTAATTGGCGGTATCAAGTTTTGAGTGCGATCGCCCAGGAAAATCAATTTTCTTGCATTGTTACAGGTCACACAGCCAGCGATCGCGCTGAAACTCTACTTTACAACTTAATTCGCGGTACAGGTGCTGATGGCTTGCAAGCATTAACATGGCAACGACTGCTGGATAATGGGGTCGTGCTTGTACGCCCACTGTTAGAAATAACTCGTATGCAAACTGGGCAATTTTGCCAAGAGTTTCAGCTACCTGTTTGGGAAGATTCAACTAATCAAGATTTGAAGTTTGCCCGTAATCGCATTCGTCAAAATGTTTTACCATATTTGCAAGAAAATTTCAACCCTCAAGTTGAATCAGTTCTTGCCCAGACTGCTGAAATTTTGCAAGCAGAAGTAGAATATTTAGAACAAGCTGCCTATCAGTTGCTCCAACAGGCGATGGTGACATCAGCAGATGAGGAAGGAAATTTTTATACTTCATATCCAATCAGGCTAAACCGTCGCGTATTACAGAAAGCACCACTGGCGCTACAGCGTCGCGTCATGCGTCAGGTATTACAAGAAATAATTCAGATTGCTCCTAGTTTTGAGCAAATTGAAAAACTAATCGCTTTAATCAATGCACCAAACCGTTCGCAGACTGATCCATTTCCTGGTGGTGCGATCGCCCAAGTTGAAGGTGAGTGGATTTACCTGAAACAGTTTTAGCTTGCTTATTCAATCTCGGAGGTGTTGATCAACTGTACTTTTATACTGTTGCAACTGTTGGCAGTTTAAAACTTCCTGCTGCCTTTCGAGCACTTTCAGGGCATGATTGAGATATTCGCGTACTATTTGTGTAAAAGCAAGGCTAGTAGACACTTGAGCAAGTAACTCGTTTAGTGCTGGACTTTGCTGATTATCCAATACAGCAGAGTAGGAACACTTTGTTTTGTACTCTTCCAAGCGACGTTGCTCACCCCGCAAGTGCTCCCATGCTCCTTCAAGTTCTTTACGGTTGCGGGAAATCTCGGTTTGCAACATTTCAATTTCCTGGCGGGAAGCTTCTACTTCTTGTTGTTGCGTCTCCAAGCGCTGAAATTCATCCTCCATTTGTTGCAGTTGTTCCAAACGCTCTTCCATATCCATTTCACGCCGATTTAACTCTTGCGCTTGAAACGTCAGAGACTGCTTCCACTGGTTAATTTCTTCTTCTCTAAGCTTAAATTTTTCTACCTGACGGGAAAAATTCTGCAAAATATTCACTAAAGGACGCCCCGCCTCCTGAATCCGTTGTACTTTACGGTTGGGATTGATTTCAACCAATACGAGGACTCCATCACTTAATTTGCTAGCTTCCTCAGCAGGAACCACTTCTTCAGAAACTGTACTCCAACTTTGGTCAGTTCGTTGACAAGCCAATAGTTTTAGTTCAGTTTTGCCACCACCAAGTAAACCGCCTTTCTGCTTTTGTACTTCTGCTAAATACAGCACACTGTTATTCCTTTTGTGTACTTAAGACTCCTAAAATCAGTGAATACTTATCTATGTATACTATATTTTTAGTAGTATATAATACTTTATGTACGTCAAAACCACTAGGCAGGCAGTCGCCTGACGCCACATTCTACCCTGCGGGAAGCCCTCCGGGGATGACCTATGCCCTGCGGGCACGCTGCGATAGCCCTCCGGGGAGAACCTTCGGTTCCGCTAGCCCCTAAGGGGGCGCTGCGCAAACGCTAACGCCAGTCGCCTGCGGAGGGAGACCCTCCCGCAGCGCTGGACTCACCGTAAGGCGTGGCGGAACGCCATAGAGCGGGGGTTCGCAATCGACGGGAACCGCCGTTTGTGTAGCAGGTTGTCTCACCCTTGAGGTATGTTCTATGCCTGAAGGATACGCTATTTTGTATACCGAAAGGCAGATTTTGCTATTCTCTTGTTTTTGTCCCACGGCTGAAATATTTCAATTTGCTCGTCCATAAGTTATGTATCATAAATCACTTTTATCAAAAATAGCGGTTATCGTTTGAATCATATACACACATGTATAGACATTACATGTTAGGTCTATACTGTATGACACACAACAAATACCTGTTATAATTTGTCACCTATTTATATTGTGTACTGAGGGTTTGTGTTTTACAGCCGTATAATTGCTAACTTTTTTATGACTGATATAGCATTTTGATTTGGATAGAGTACTCTTGACAGGTTGGGATAGAATTATTTTATACAGTAAAGACAGTTAGGAAAATCCGCAAATGTTCTAACCAGAAACGTTTACATCAGGAGGTATATGGGCGTCGTATGAGTACAGTTCTGATAGTGGAAGACAGTGTTACACAGAGGGAGATGATTACAGATTTATTAAAAGCGAGTGGCTTAACAGTGACCCATGCGAGTGATGGAGTAGAAGCATTGGAGGCAATTCAAATTGCTTGTCCCGATTTAGTCGTTTTGGATATAGTCATGCCTCGGATGAATGGCTATGAAGTTTGTCGTCGCTTAAAGTCTAATCCTAAAACCCAAAATCTTCCGGTGGTGATATGTTCTTCCAAAGGTGAAGAAGTTGATCGCTACTGGGGTATCAAACAGGGAGCCGACGCCTATATAGCTAAACCCTTCCAACCAACTGAGTTGGTGGGAACAGTCAAACAGCTGTTGCGAGGATAAGGATGAACACAAAATGATCACTCAAGCGGACTTTTTAGGAGGAGGTGGACAAGAGCAGTCCCGTTCTGAATTAGAAGTAAAAAGTCCAGAAAAAGAGTTATGTCTAAGATTTTATATTCCCTTACGTCAGGAGTTTGCACTACTAGCCACTGATATTCGGGAAGTCATTGAACTAAGTCCTGACAGAATTACCCCAATTCCTAATACTTCTTCTTTGCTTTTGGGTGCTCTAAATCTACGAGGTCGAGTCATTTGGGTGGCTGATTTGGGTCAATTTCTAGGACAAAGAACCACCTTAAATACCAATCGTTCTCAGATTCCTGTGATTGCTATAGAACAGCAAGATACAATAGTCGGTTTAGCAGTTGAAGAAATCGGGGGTATGGACTGGCTTGATAAAAAGCAGCTGAGGCTATCTACGAGTGTACCAGATACAATGGCTCTGTTTTTACAAGGAGAATGGATATTAGGATCTAAAAAAAATCAGTGTCTGCGGCTGCTTGATCACAAGGCAATTTTACGAAGTGCGCGATGGGTTGGGTAAAAAATTAGTTAGTCCAACTCGCTTACGCCCTATGTCCTATGCCTACGGCACTTGGCTTGGGGGAGCAGACACGCACTCGCGTATACCTAGAGGGCAGGCTATGCGTAAGTCCCTTTGGGACACGAAGAATGCAACGCAAGGGTTTGGGCGTGCGCTTACAAAATAAAGAATCTTTTTTTGAATGAACACCTGAGTAAATTTTGAATTTAAGTGCAGCAAGTTGGGGCTGGCAGACTTTTCAGTCGTCTAATGAAGCGGCAGGATGAAATGGAGGCACAAAAGGGTAGTGAGTATAAAAGAGTATGAGCAGACTTATGTTCAGGCTTATAAAGCTTACATGCAAGGAAACTACAAACAAGCAGCCACTCTCATCGATCAACTGGTGCAACATTTACCATATGACCCTAATATATCTTTGCTGCGGGGTCACATATACTATGTTTTGCAGCAGTGTGATGTGGCAAAAATAGAATACCAAAAAGTTTTAAAGTTTACAGACGACCAAGAAATTATCCGCCTTGCCAATAATGGTCTTGACAATATAAAAGAATATCAACAAAAGCTAGACGCTCAAGATTTTGAGAAAAAAGACAATAATTTTCCTGATTCTTCTGAATCTCAAACAGTGAAGAAACAAGAATTAGAAAATTCGACAGATAATCAAAACTTTAAGACTAACAGTAGCAGCTTTCATTTGAATTCATTGGATGAACTTCAAAAAGCTGTAGACGATATGGAAGAGCTACCTATTAGCAGTCCATTTGATATATCAATAGACGATACTACCGTATCTGATACAACGTTCAATTCAAAAGAAAATTTTAGCGATGCCTTTTCTGGTGTTATTCAACAAGAAGCATGGCAACTATCTAATGTGAATCATCAAGAAGCGAAAGCTGAGAATACAAAAACTTTCAAAGCTGACAAAACAGAGTCTTTAGAGGACTTTGATCAATTTGACGATTCAGGAAATATTCCAGGATTTAACTTAACACAAAATTCTCCCTTTGAGGAACCACAGATATCTTCAACATCTGTGGAAAACGACACTTCACAACCCACTCAAGCAGAGACTACACTCACTCAGCAAAATTACGATTTGACTTGGGATAGCACCCCCAAAGGTGATGGGGCTTTTCTCCCACCCGGAAGGGACGATTGGGCTTCGCGTAGCATCCGAGGTGATCGCGATTTGGAGCTACTATTTATGAGTGCTGCTTCCCAACAAGAAGTCCCAGTTATTATCCGGGCTGATCTGTGGAATAAAAAACCTCAAGTCTCTGTCAAGCAAGGTTTTCTTGGTTCATTAGCAAATGCCCCTCTACAAACTAAGCAATGGATTGTCGCTGGTACAGTGGGTGTTGTCTCAGCTCTGGTTGTTGCTGGAGTTAGCTTTGTTTATACTAAGTTGTTACCACTTCAACAACGAGAGTTGGTGCAAAACACCGCTAGGGTAATGACTTTGGCATCTGGAATTGCTGGGTTTGCTACCGCAGGTATCATGGGCAGTCTCAGTCACAGGCACATTTCCCGCACAGCTAAAGATCTACAAGCTCAATTCGATGCTGTGCGCCAAGGAAATTTTCATGTCCAAGCCACCGTGTATTCAAAAGATGAATTTGGGCAACTGGCAGCTAGCTTTAACCAAATGACTCGTGTTATATTGACGACTACTAATGAAGCTACACGTAAAGCTCAAGAACAAGAGGAAGCTAGAGAAAACCTGCAACGCCAAGTGATTCACCTGTTAGACGATGTAGAAGGAGCTGCCAGAGGAGATTTGACAGTGCAAGCCGAAGTAACCGCCGATGTACTTGGAGCGATCGCTGATGCTTTTAACTTCACAATTCAAAACCTACGGGATCTGGTACAACAGGTGAAAGTCGCAGCACACGAAGTTACCAGAGGGGCAACCAATTCGGAAACCTTTGCTAGGGCGTTATCTCGGGATGCCCTAAGACAAGCACAAGAGTTGGCGGTGACGCTGAATTCTGTACAAGTTATGACTGACTCAATCCAACGTGTCGCACAAGCAGCACGCGAAGCACAAGCTGTTACCCGTGATGCTAGCGATATAGCTCTTCAAGGTGGACAAGCAGTAGAGAATACTTTGGCAGGGATTTTAGAAATTCGGGAAACTGTAGCGCAAACAACCCGGAAAGTGAAGCGACTGGCAGAGTCTTGCCAAGAAATTTCCAAGATTGTGGCGTTGATCTCGCAAATTGCTTCTCGGACAAATTTGTTAGCACTCAATGCTAGCATTGAAGCGGCACGTGCGGGAGTTGCTGGACGAGGTTTTGCAATTGTAGCGGATGAAGTGCGGCAGTTAGCAGATAAATCAGCGAAGTCGTTGAAAGAAATAGAACAAATAGTCATGCAGATTCAGAGCGAAACAGGCTCTGTAATGATTGCGATGGAGGAAGGTATACAACAGGTCATTAATGGTACCAAGTTAGCAGAGGAAGCTAAGCGATCGCTAGAAAACATTATTCAAGTCGCCAAGTGCATCGATGTTTTAGTGCGTGGGATTACCTCGGACACTGTTGAACAAACCGAAACCTTCCGTGCTGTGGCTGAAGTTATGCAATCTGTGGAATTAACAGCGCAAGACACTTCACGAGAAGCACAACAAGTCTCTGGTGCTTTACATAGTTTGGTCAGTGTATCTGGTGAGCTGATCACCTCCGTTGAACGTTTCCAAGTCGAAATCTCTGAAAATACAAGGTAACTAGTCAATAGTCTATAGTTCAAAGTATAAGTATTGACTTTTGAATATAGACTATTGACTTTTGACATTTGACTATTTACCAATGACTTAATGATTAAAAACTATGCTGCCAGAACAACAACAGCGCATTTTGGGTTACTTCATTGAGGAAGCAAAAGACCATCTAGATACGATAGAAAAGGGGTTGCTGAATCTACAGAGTACCCTTGATAACCCAGAAATGATTAACGAAGTTTTTCGGGCGGCTCACTCCATAAAAGGAGGAGCAGCAATGCTTGGTCTGAGTAGCATTCAACACACAGCTCACCGTTTAGAAGACTATTTTAAGATTCTCAAACAGCATCCCATTCAAGTTGACCAAAAATTAGAATCTTTGTTTCTTGGTGTATCTGATACTTTAAAAGCGCTGTTAGAAAGTTGCACCGAACCTTCTGGTCTTACTGATGAAATGGCACAGACCTTAATGTCAGAAACTGAACCTGTCTTCAAATGGTTGCAAGAACATTTGGAATTACTAGTAGAGGAAAGTCGCAATCAACTAACAGAAAATACAAGTATCTTAGCAAAAGTTTCTCCTACAACTTCGCCACAGACTCTATCACAAAGAAGTGAAAATTGGCAAAATTCACAAACTGTGCAAAGTCAAGTTATCCGGATATTACGGGAAATGTTGCAACTGTTTAAACAAACTGCAACACCGCAAACGCGACAAAGCCTTGTGAAGTGTTGTGACAAGTTAGTTGAACTTGGTGAAGAATTTAATTGGGCTAACTGGTGTGGTTTGTGTCGAACAGCAGGAAATGCGATCGCATTTTCACAAAACACCTATCTCACTCTCGCTAAAACCGTTATTACAGATCTTAAACAAGCTTTAGAATTAGTTATTGCAGGTAAAGAAACTGAAATAACAATTAGTCAGCAACTGCAAGCACTCGTTAAGGTAGAAGAAACAATTGAATTGTTAGAAATACCTCTTTTTCTGGCAGATGAATTTGATAGCCCAACAGAACGATTAGAATTACCACCAGTTACATCTTCCAGCACTTTATATTTGGGATATGGTAAAGAAAATTCACAAAAAATCAGTAATGCTACTTCTACAAAAGTTTTGGACATAGAGCCAGAAGACAAAATTACTAGTTTATCTGAACTGTTTGATCAATTTAATAGCAATGATAACGCTCATTTCACTCATACAACAGATACGAATAATCAAGAAGTTAGAATATCTAACTTAAATCGATTGGCCGATTTTTTTGAAGGTAACAGTTCCGAAGAGGGAATGTGGGACAAAGAAGAAATTTTAGAGATGAACGCTGAGGATAAAGTAAAAAGAGATGTTAGCAATGACAACGCCGAAGATACTGATAACCCTCTGGAAAAATTTCTTGATAAAAATACAATAGAAACAGAAGAATATACTCTTTTGTTTTCTGATGATTTATTAGAAGACGATTTAGAATCAACCCATCAGACAACGAGTCACTCTATCAAGTTAAGTCTTGATAAAAAGCTTGCACCAACAGCAGAAATCGTACAAAGCCCATTAGAAGAGTTTATTGCTGATGACGAAAAAACACAAGATAAAGTGACTAGTTTATTAGAACTGTTAATAGATGAAAATCAACCATTATCCACAGATAAAATAAATCAAAAAGAAACAGAGAATATTGCCAATGTCGAACTTTCCCAAATCCAAGAAACTAAAGATTCTAATTTTTTATTAGAATCGCCGAGAGTAAAAAAAATAGACGAAAGAGATGATAGTCACACCATAAAATTATTAAATAATAAGATACCACATCAAGACAAAATCTTAACCTTACAAGAGTTATTTTTTAATACAGAAGAAGACAATACCATAGGCTTGTCTGTCAACAATTCAACTTCTAGTGATATCTTGAGCACACAGCTTGAAACAGAAGATTTGAACAGCTTTTTGGAACTGGAATTAAAAGAACCAAAGGACGATTTTTCTCCTGGATATCAACCAGATGTAGCAAGTGAGTTAGAAGAAATTTTGTTGGCTACCGCTGCGGAAGACTTTTTGTATGATGTAGTAACTCAGTCCAGAGACTCTACTTTAGATAGTTTAATTTTTGAAGACTCGGAACTAAATTTCCAAATGGAAGATCAACAATTCCATTTGTTATTTTCATCAGAGACGGACGATGATTGGTTTCAAGATTTAACATCAAAGATAAAAAAATCATCTTCTGTTGACACGACTATAGATACCCAAAGTACATCTAACTACAGGGTAGTATCTCAGACTGAAAAGAGTGTGTTCTCCCAACAGCCAGAAGCTGTAGAATTAACTCCAGAATTTACGATACTGGCTTTAGAAGCTGAAAAGAAGCAAGACTTAGTCAACAATTTCTTGTTGACACAACAGCTTCAAGATGTGAATCGGAAAAACTCTGAGTATTCACAGGAACAGGCAGAGATTATAAACACAGAAGCAGATTTGGATGGCGATAATTCTTTACAGTTAGATTCAGCACTTGATGTCAAGGAAAATTTGTTCGCAACAGAAGCAGTTGATTCAGAAGATGAATTAACTCAAGAAATTGATACCTTCTTGAATGGCGACTTGACTGAGTTAGATGAATTACTAAGCCAGAAAGTAGTATCAGAGGTCAATGCTGAACTCAGACCAGAAGAAAGAACCCCCCAAGGAAAATTATTCGGTGTAGCAGCAAACCAGGTAACATCAGATAGAGACAAGAAAGATTTACCTCCTCGTCCCTTTGTCTATCGCACGACAAAATTTGAACAACTAATAAAAGTTCCTGTTAAGCATCTGGATGATCTGAGTAATTTAGTAGGAGAATTAGTAGTTAATCGCAACACGTTGGAAGAAGACCAACAACGTCTGCGACAGTTTTTAGATAACTTGCTGCATCAGATGCAGCAGTTGAGTAATGTCGGCGCGAGAATGCAGGAATTGTACGAACGATCGCTCTTAGATGCATCTGTTAACCCGAACCGCAGTCATCACAGCTATGATTACAATAAAGATATAGACAGAGGTTTGACTAAATTGGAAATGGATCAGTTTAGTCCTTTTCATACCCTGTCCCAAGAAATGATTGAACTCATTGTGCGGGTGCGTGAGGCAGCCAGTGATATTGATTTTGTAACAGAAGATAGCGAGAGAGTCGCGCGACAGTTCCGACAGGTGACTAACCAGCTTCAAGAAGGGATAATGCAATCGCGAATGGAACCATTTGCAGAAGTAACCATTCCTTTAGAACGAGGAGTGCGCGAAAGCGCTATCAAGTGTGGTAAACAAGCGCAACTGGTTATTGAAGGTCGAGAAACCTTGATAGACAAAGTGATTCTGGAACATCTTAAAACCCCGCTGACTCATTTGCTGAACAATGCGATCGCCCACGGTATTGAAACACCAGACATACGACAAGCGATTGGTAAGCCACCTGTGGGAGTCATTACTGTCCGCGCATTCCATCAAGGTAATCAAACTGTCATTTCGATCAGTGATGATGGCGCAGGTATTGACATAGAAGCGGTGAAGGCAAAAGCAATTAAGATTGGCATAATAACGCCAGAACAAGCTCAAAGCTTGTCTGACCATCATGTTTACGATTTACTGTTCCAACCAGGTTTTAGTACCAAAGAAAAAGAAGATGAATTAGCAGGTCGTGGTATCGGTTTGGATGTTGTTCTGGCTAGAATGAGCGAAATGCGAGGGAAAATTAATATTCATTCCACTCTCGGCGGGGGAACAACTTTCACTATTTGTCTACCCCTGACTCTGAGTATTTGCAAAGCCCTTTGCTGTATATCTGATAAAGCGGGCATTGCTTTCCCAATGGATGCTGTGGAAGATACCTTAGATGTTCCTGTAAAAAATATCCAACAAAATTCTGATGAGCAGAAATACATTCCTTGGCGTAACACACTCCTGCCATTGCAACAACTCAAAGAAATTTTAACTGTTAATCGTCAACTGAGTCGAGGTAGTATTTATGGTGGCCATCGGGACGACGACATGATTAGTGTTGTTGTCGTGCGATCGGCAAATGTCTTTCTTGCGCTACAGGTAGATCAAGTGCTTAACGAGCAAGAAATCGTGATTAAGCAATTTGAAGGACTATTCCCCAAACCTATTGGTGTTGCTGGTGCGACTATCCTGGGTGATGGTCGTATTATGCCGATTGCGGATGTTATGGAAATCATTGACATCTTCCAAGGACGAACCTCCAAACACCGTAGTACCAGTCTTTGCCAACAGCAGCAGACTCCTACTGTACAAGAAACCACTACAGAGAAGATGAACCCCATAGTGCTGATTGTGGATGACTCAATTACAGTACGGGAATTGCTGTCACTCACATTTAGTAAAGCAGGTTATCGTGTAGAACAGGCGCGTGATGGTCAAGAAGCCTGGGATAAACTGCGTTGTGATCTACCTTGTGATATTGTATTTTGTGACATTGAAATGCCTCGCTGCGACGGCTTAGAGTTGCTCTCTCGCATCCGGAAAAACCCTAACCTCAAGCATTTGCCGATTGCTATGCTTACCTCACGGGGTGCACAAAAGCACAGACAAATGGCAATTCAAATGGGTGCAAGCGGTTATTTCACCAAACCATATCTTGAAGAAGTCTTACTAGAAGGCGCATCCCGGATGCTCAAAGGCGAAAAACTTGTTGACTGATGAAAACTCTACAGCGATTTTTGTTCATCTTACTCACAACTATTATTATATGTAGGTGGTTGTTAGCTCCTGATATTGCAATTGCCAAAACTTATACTCACTGGCATTCACCAATGCAAAATGGCATAACTAAGGAGCAACCCCTACACTATGTAAAAGTACCCTCTTCACCCCAAAATATGTCTGAAAAAAAACACTTGAGCTATCCAGTTAGCCCCAAAAACAATCAAGTTGATGACTACCACGGTACTTCAGTAGCAGACCCTTATCGTCCTTTAGAAAATCCTGACTCAGTAGAAACAAAGGCTTGGGTAGAAGCACAAAATAAAGTAACTTTTAGCTATCTTCAGGAAATTCCTGCAAGAGAAAAAATTAAGCAGCGTCTCACCAAATTATGGGATTATGAAAAATATAGTCTTCCTTTCAAAGAGGGTAAGCGTTACTTTTACTTTAAAAATAACGGACTGCAAAACCAGTCTGTTTTATACACCTTAACTTCCCTTGACGGTGAACCAAAAGTTTTACTTGACCCCAATACACTTTCAGAAGATGGTACTGTTGCTCTTTCAGGAACAACTATCAGTGAAGATGGTAATTTTTTAGCATACGGTCTCTCCACTGCTGGTTCTGACTGGCAAGAATGGAAAGTTAGGGATATTGAAACAGGTATTGACCTCAAAGACCAGTTGAAGTGGATTAAATTCTCTGGCGCATCTTGGACAAATGATAGTAAAGGATTTTTCTACAGTCGCTATGATGAGCCAAAGGAAAAAACAAAATTAGAAGATGTCAACTATTACCAAAAGCTTTACTACCATAAACTGGGAACACCTCAATCAGAAGACTTACTAATTTACAATCGTCTAGACCAGAAAGAATGGGGATTTAACGGTGATGTCACAGAAGATGGACGCTACCTAATTATTTCTGTATGGCAAGGAACTGACCCCAGAAATTTAGTTTTCTACAAAGATTTGACTAATCCAAAAGCGAAAGTTGTAGAACTCATTCAGGAATTTGAGTCTAGTTTCGGTTTTATCGACAATGACGATCACATCTTCTATTTCCGCACTGATTTCAACGCACCAAGAGGACGAGTCATTGCTATTGATACCAATAATTCGTCGCGAGAAAACTGGAAAGAAATTATCCCTCAAGCGACAGAAACTTTAGAAAGCGTTAGTATACTTAATAACCAATTTGTTGCTGATTATCTTCAAGATGCTCATACCCAAATTAAAATTTTTGACCTAAAAGGCAAATTGATACGTGAGGTTAAATTACCAGGACTCGGTTCAGCCGGTGGCTTTCATGGCAAGCGACATGATACCGAAACTTTCTATAGTTTCACCAGCTTTACCACACCAGGAACCGTCTATCGCTACGACATGGTAAGCGGAAAGAGCACAGTTTTCCGTCAACCCAAGGTGGCTTTTAATCCTGAAGATTACGAGACAAAGCAAGTTTTTTATAAAAGCAATGATGGTACAAAAGTGCCAATGTTTCTTACCTATAAAAAAGGGATTAAATTAGATGGCAATAATCCTACATATCTCTACGGTTATGGTGGTTTCAATATCTCTCTAAGCCCCAACTTTTCTGTCAGTAATTTAGTATGGATGGAAATGGGTGGTGTTTACGCTGTGGCTAACTTACGCGGTGGCGGTGAGTATGGGGAAGAATGGCATCAGGCAGGTATGAAGTCGAAAAAGCAAAATGTGTTTGATGACTTTATCGCCGCTGCTGAGTGGCTGATTGCCAATAATTATACAAAGCCTGCTAAGTTAGCTATTGGCGGTGGAAGTAACGGCGGATTACTTGTTGGTGCTTGCATAACTCAACGTCCCGATTTATTCGGTGCTGCTTTACCTGCTGTGGGTGTTATGGATATGTTGCGCTTCCATAAATTTACTATTGGTTGGGCATGGACTTCTGAATATGGCTCGCCAGACAATCAAGAAGATTTCAAAACACTTTATGCTTATTCGCCACTGCACAAACTTAAATCAGGTACAGCATACCCAGCAACAATGATTACCACAGCCGATCATGACGATCGCGTTGTTCCCGCCCATAGTTTCAAATTTGCTGCTGCTTTGCAAGCTGCTCATAATGGTGATGCGCCAGCACTGATTAGAATTGAGACAAAAGCGGGACATGGTGCTGGTAAGCCTACAGCAAAGATCATTGAGGAAATTGCAGATAAGTGGGCCTTTTTGGTGCGTACGTTAAATGTTGCACTCAACAATTAGCATCTGGTAAGGTGGGCAATGCCCACCTATGTCTATGACTATGAAAGATTTAGCACCGAATATTTTTAGTTTACTTTAGTTGCCATAACATTAACCTTAGACCGCGTGCTGGATAAGTTGTTTTAAAAAGTTAGCAACTGACAAGTCAGGGCATGGCTCAGTATAGTTTGGTCTTTGTGTTACCTGGTTTCGGTCTGCCATTATGAAGCAAGCAGCATTGTAATGTCGTTCCCGCATCATCTTCTGACAAAAGAGTTCATAACGCTTGGCGTAGCTTGCTCCCCTGAATTCTGGTAACACAGAAAAATGCGGTTCAGCGACCTGTACAGATGCGTGTGAAGCAGCACAATCCTCGAGTACAAAGAAATACCCAAGCCAAGGCGGCGGGGGTGCATCGCCAAATACGCCTTCCCGGTAAGCCGTCCAAATGTCCAAGGCAGCACCCATTGCCTCTTCTGTCCGGTTGTTAAAATTGTTGCCAAAACTCCCAACTTGGCTCTTTAACTCAATAACGACCTTGAGATGCTGATTCTCTGCGTCTACTACTAAAAAGTCATAAGTTTTCGTAGGGCGAAAAAAGCCTGGTATTACCGTCAAGCTTTTCTTAACGTGGATATGGTGTTTTGGAACTTCGGCTTCCAGTAACAAATTGGTGATGGTCAAAATAAATCCGTCCATCTGCTTACCACCCGTCACAGCACTACGGTTACCCCGGTCAATCTTGCCAGCTACTTCCTGTGCTTGTGCTTGTGCTACCCGTGTATTCCAAAAACCACATACTGCATCCCAGAAGATATCTTGGGGTATGCGACAGTTGCTTGTCATACTGCTCCCAACACTTGATCACGTACGAGTCGCAAGCCATAGATTTTATCCATTCGTTCTAGTGCCAGATGGTAATAGGTTGGCTCAACTTCCACACCAATGCTGTTACGTCCCCAGTTTGCCGCCGCTACGGAAGTTGTTCCTGTGCCCATAAATGGATCAAGTACTGTATCTCCTACAAACGAAAACATCCTTATTAATCGCTCGGATAATTCCAAAGGAAACGGGGCAGGGTGTTGCCGCGTTGAAGCACCTTTTATATCGTGCCAAATTTGCTGAAACCACTGCCTGTGTAGTGTTTCAGGAATGACAGACAATGCTCTGGCAGTAAGAGAAGGGCTGCGGTACCCACCAGGTTTACGTTGCATAAGAATAAACTCAATATCGTTTTTAATCACACCACCTGGTTCATATGGTTTGCCCAGAAAGCTACTACCATTTCCTGTTGCCTCTAGAGAGGCATTAGCGATTTTATACCAAATAATCGGCGCTAGGTTATCAAATCCCAGACTGCGGCAATGTTCTTGAATACTGGCGTGTAACGGAAATACTACGTGTCTGCCATAGCGCCTACGGGCAAGACAGACATCCCCCACTACGATCACCAAACGTCCACCTGGGACTAAAACGCGCCACATATTATGCCATACCCGATCAAGTTCTTGTAAAAACTGCTCGTAGTCCTCAATTTCTGCAAGCTGATTTGGATTTTTAATATACTCCTTCAAATTCCAATATGGTGGCGAAGTTACTATCAGATGCACACTCTCATTAGCGATATCAACTAAGCTTCTACTATCCCCCAATAACAACTGATGTGATGACGGTAAGTCTTGAACCCGTTGCTGAATTTCTTCCATCAGGGTAGTATTTTTACTAATAGAAGGAATGGCTCGCTGCTCATCTGCCGCCAGCAATGTCGTAGCTTCTTCTGGTATGAGATTTTTATCCTGTAGCGCATCTGTTAATGGATCGGATTCTTCCTCAGAACTAAACCGCGTTAAAACATAAATTTTACTCAGACTGGCATACTTCATAGATTACGTACAATGATCGTATTTATCTTAGAGGATTTCTGAAATTGAAGTATTTACAATAAACGAGTATTTTCACTAGTCAATGTACATTTAAGAATTTTTCTCAAAAGTATTTCCTGGCAGATTTTAAATTTGCTAAACTACCCCCTCTTTGCAAGTGAAGAGGGGATAGAAAGTCAAGATAATTACAAAAACCAACCGTAAGAGTGTAAACCCTTACCCAACAAATTAACCCCTAGGTAGCAAATCCAAACAACAACAAAGCCACCCGCAGCTAAGATTGCAGGACGACGCCCTTGCCAACCACGGGTGATGCGAGCGTGAAGATAAGCAGCAAAAACTAACCAGGTAATCAGTGCCCAGGTTTCCTTAGGATCCCAACTCCAGTAAGAACCCCAAGCTTCGTTCGCCCAAACAGCACCAGCAATGATGCCAATAGTCAGTAGGGGAAATCCCAATCCAATAATACGATAGCTGATGTTGTCTAGAGTTTCCGCAAGGCTTAGACGCTGAGGTGAAAGGGGTTCTGCTTTTGCGATCGCTTGAGACTGAGTAACGGTGACTAAATCTAAAACAGCAGTTTTGCCGTTGTTATTGCTTTCTATACGCGCGACTCCGTTATTCTCAGCAGCAACTGTCGATGGTTGAGCATTTAACTCAGTGACTTTATGCAAGCGATAGCCGTTGCTACGATATCCACCAGTACCGACAGAACTTCCTTGTAATTGAATTTCTTTACCGCTGGTGACAATCAAGAAGGCGATCGCCACAAGTGAACCCACCATCAAAGCTGCGTAACTCAACATCATCACGCTGACGTGCATCATCAGCCAATTAGATTTCAGCGCAGGTACTAAAGGTTCTGCGACTTGCATTTGCGATGGTAGGGTGAGGGTGGCAAAAGCGGTGATACACATAGCCACAGGTGCAGTTACAACTCCTACTAAGCGGCTGCGACTTGTATTTTCCGCAATCAGATGGACAGCCGTTATTCCCCAAGCTAAGAAGAATAAAGATTCATACAAATTACTGAGAGGAAAATACCCAGCCTCCAGCCATCTTGCACCTAGTAAGGTTGCTATGCACAAATTAGCGATCGCCATTCCAGCCGTACCGACAACAGTTGCAGGCACATTTGGAAAAGCCGCCCCACCCCAATAAACTAGCATCGTCACAAATAGAATTGCAAATGAGGCATTGTCTAGCCAGTTCTGGAGTCCAACCAAATTCATAATTAACTTTATCTCCAGTCAATATGGTATGGATTTCGATTGTTATGATCCTATCTGTTTTAAGGCAGGTAGGAATTCTAAATCATAAATCATGAATAATCCTAAAAATTTCATGATTCATCATTGATTTGTGGGACTTGGTAAAGGATCTGGTTTTCCAGTTTTTTGAAGTGATAGAAAAATGTCGTAGCGAGTACTGCGGCTATCACTCACAGCACTTGTCACTCCGATTGAGCGTGTTGCTTGTAACAAAGTTTGTTGTTCAGGCAAGAAAACTGGTAGAGGAAAATTTTTCGCCGTATGTTCTACATCCAAGAAAAACTGACTATTTGTAGGATTGGGTTCTCGTGGAACTGTGTCCTGGAATAAGCCACTACTGTCTAAGGTGTTATTTGGTCTAGGAACTATTTTATCAGTGACAGGTCCACCAACCGCCAAGAAAGCGACATCATCATCTAACCAACCATGAGTCGCGGTCAAAGTTCCAAAAGGTCCAAGCCAGTTGACAACAGGTTTACCATCAACTGTTGTGTATTTTATCTGGAACTGGTATTGATTTTTCATAACTTCATCAAGCTGCTTGAGGGCGGTTTCACCACGGCTGCGATCGCTTGCCTGTACCATGAAAACCAAAGCAGCACGAAAATCGTCTGCCATACCTTGTTTAGGAGTATTTGGAATCACTGAGACAGAAAACTCTCCTCTCATCCACGAGAGCAAATCTCGCTCTAAATCAAGACCTGTGAGGGATTTTACACCATTTCGCAGTTGTTCTGGCATAACTGGTGCAGAGGGATTTGCTTGGGAAGTTGAGGCATAATCACCCCAAAACTGCTGTAAGTTTCCGCCAGACAGCATCATTAAGGTTTCTGTGGGCAAGCGATCTTGCATGTTTCCTGCTTTATTTTCCACTGTTAGCACGCGCGGGCTAGTCGGATTTAGCCAAGAAACACTCTTTAAGCGAATTCCTTGTGACTCCAAAGTCATCGTCCCTGCTATACCTTGGTTATTTTGAAGTTGAGTCAAAACTTCAGCAGACAAAGGACGATTTGGAGATTTAGCGGCTATTCTAGCAGAGTAAGGCACATTCACATACAACTCAGCAAAGGGTTGGTAATTATAGATTTTTGGCAAATTCTCTGCAAAACCCGGACTTGTAGCTAGGGATTGTTGACCTTTGTATGCGTCAATTGCCCGTTCTGTGGTTTTGGAATTATCGCTAATCACAAGAAAACGTTTGTCTAATAGGGCTGCTGACAATTTTTCTCCAACTTGCCCTTCAGTTTCTTTAATAACAATATTCTCGTAAGTGCGGTCAATCCACTTACCACCTTTGGCGGCTTTAGGTTGTGCTAGAATGCTGCTCGCTTTTTCGGGATTTTTGACTGGCAGAATCATTACCATCGACTGCTCATTGCTCGTTATTTCTCCATCAGTCGCAATCGGCTTTGACACTGGTTTACTGGCGCTTGGGGCGAGAACTGCCATTGTGACTTGATCGCCAACCCAAGGACTGATATCTTTTTGGAAGTCGTAACCATTACTAGTTAAAAAGCGATCGCGCAACTGTACTAAATTTTTATCCAGTAAGCTTTGACTTTCTTTTGTGCCAAACTCTCGTAATTTCTGCCATTGTCCTGGATCTGTGCTTAGAGAAACTGCAAATAGGGCATCTTGGGGAATGATATTCGCACCTGGTAGTAAATCTTTAGATGATGAGTTTCCCTGACTTAACAGCCAGTACCCTCCACTCCCTCCACAGATTAATAATCCCGCAAACGAGAGCGTTAGTACCAAAGACGGTTTCTTTTTTTTCTTCATTGATATGCAGTTTGATTTCATCAAATAAATTCTTGGGTTTATACTGCAAGTGTCGCAAAAATCTATTGACACCATCATGCGACAAACCCCTGACATAATCTCCGGCAAAAGTACACATCCAGCATCCGCATGATTCTGCCAGTAGGAATAGAGGTAAGTGTTCAAGTCACACGAATCGGTTAACAGAAGAACTCAGGAGTCAGGAGCCAGAAGTCCGAATGAACATAGTATCTGGCGTTGTCTACAATTGGTTGGGGTTTAAATCCCCCATCCAATTGATTCTGACTCCTAAGTTCTGAATTCTGACTCCTTTTTTTAATGGTTTGGTACAGGACTTACGCAACAATGACGTAGTTGCACCCGTTGCGACGTCTGGCGCGCAATCTCACAGTCAAGTTCATTAGTAACTCATGCGTAAGTCCTATAGTAGTAGCTCTCATAGTGTTCCTACAGCTTCCTACCCCAGAGAAGCCAACATACGTGTTATCCGTCTTCCAACGCTTCTAGTGATTAGCGATACGCCCAGGCGCGTCTGCGCTCTGCGCAATCGCCTACCACTTTCATTTTTACTATGCATTTTTTGTATACTTTGTCAATTCTTAAGTTTTAAGTGTAACCAATTCTGTAAAGTTTTATAACTATCTTAGTTGTCTTAACTGTCTTAACTGTCTTAACTGTCTGCTTAACTCAGATCTTGCACCAGAAAAAAAATGATATATTTTGTAACTCAGTATTAAAATCAGTATGTCTGATTTAAGAAGAATTAGTCAGGGAAAGAAGGTATTTTTATAGTCAATACTTTAAATTTGCCTGTGTTTTTACGTAACTTACAAGATATTTAGTTAACTGTCTTAATATCTTCAATTTTGATTGAACTATCTGCTTAACTGTTTTACTCTACCTATTGCTTTTTTTGTTTCACTATGAGATTGTTTTACTCGAATGCATCTTACTCAGAGATAAACTCTGGTGAATTTAGAGGCAAACCCTAGTAAGCACTGATTTGCAAGGGTCGAATATCAAAAATAACGAGACTCAAAAGTCCAATAGGACAATGATCGTAGCGATGCTTTTTCAGGCAGACGCCCAAATTGTGGTGTTCTTAAAACAACCTGTCTAAAAGCGAATCGCACTGAAATTTATTCGTCCAATTTGTCATTTTTCACTGATAGGTTTAAATGGACAATGACTTCAAGCAAGCAACCTTTTGAGTTGCCGAGTTTTTATGTGCCTTGGCCGGCACGACTGAACCCAAACCTGGAAGCGGCACGGGTACATTCTAAAGCCTGGGCTTATGAAATGGGGATTTTGGGTGGGGCAGAGGAATCAGAAGATTATGGGATTTGGGATGAGCGCAAGTTTGATGCCCATGACTACGCGTTGTTGTGTTCCTATACTCATCCAGATGCCGATGAACCCATGCTCAATCTGGTAACTGACTGGTATGTTTGGGTATTTTTCTTTGACGATCACTTCCTTGAACTTTACAAGCGTAGCCAAGATATGGCTGGGGCTAAGAAGTACCTCAATGGACTGCCAGCGTTTATGCCTGTGCAGCCCCAAGAAACACAGCCAGAACCTACCAATGCCGTAGAACGGGGTTTAGTAGATCTCTGGGCTCGCACCATCCCCAATGCCTCCCAAGACTGGGTAATCCGATTTTCTGAAAGTACGATCAATCTTCTCAAAGAATCTCAGTGGGAACTGGCTAATATCAGCCAAAATCGAGTCGCTAACCCCATTGAGTACATTGAGATGCGCCGTAAGGTGGGGGGAGCGCCTTGGTCAGCTAACCTAGTGGAACACGCGGTTGGGGCAGAAATTCCCGGTGCGATCGCGCCCACTCGACCAATGCGTGTCCTCAAAGATACCTTTTCTGACGGGGTACATCTACGAAATGACATCTTCTCTTACCAAAGAGAAGTGGAAGAAGAAGGAGAAAATGCTAACTGTATCCTGGTTTTAGAACGATTCCTCGATGTGAGTACCCAGGAAGCGGCCAATCAAACTAACGACTTACTAACATCTCGGGTGCAACAGTTCGAGAACACCTTTGTCACTGAGCTTCCTTCTTTGTTCGAGGAATATAGTCTCAGTCCCGATGAGCGTCTGAAAGTCGTCCTATATGCCAAAGGACTTCAGGACTGGCAGTCGGGGGGTCATGAGTGGCACATGAGATCGAGCCGCTACATGAACCAAACATCAGACAAATCTTCGTCACTCAGCTGGCTTTTAGGCGGCCCCACTGGATTAGGCACATCGGCGGCTCGTCTGGGAGCTTTATACGATAGTTTGGGACTAAAACGGTTCAAAAGCTTCACCCATGTCCCCTATCAGCCTGTAGGACCAGTAACCCTGCCACAGTTTTATATGCCCTTCTCCACCAGCTTGAATCCCCATCTAGAGGAGGCTCGGCGACATTCTAAAGAATGGGCGCGTCAAATGGGGATGCTGGACGTACTGCCTGGGATGCCAGGTGTTTACATCTGGGATGACCACAAATTCGATGTGGCCGACGTAGCTTTATGCGGTGCGTATATTCATCCCAATGGATCTGGTCCTGAGTTGAATATCACAGCTTGTTGGCTCGTTTGGGGAACCTATGCCGATGACTACTTTCCGGCATTGTATGGCTATAGCCGAAATATGCCAGGGGCAAAAATTTTCAACGCTCGGCTATCGGCGTTTATGCCCCTTGATGGAGATCCCATTCCCGAAGCAACCAACCCAGTCGAACGGGGTTTAGCTGATATTTGGGCACGGACGGCTGGACCGATGACAGCTAATGCTCGTCGCCAGTTTCGTCAGGCGATCGAGGATATGACGGAAAGTTGGTTATGGGAACTGGCTAACCAAATCCAAAATCGCATTCCAGACCCAATAGACTATGTGGAAATGCGCCGTAAGACTTTTGGTTCTGACCTAACCATGAGCCTATCTCGACTGTCCCAAGGGGATGAAATCCCAGCAGAAATCTTCCGCACCCGAACTATGCAGGGAATTGAGAATTCAGCCGCCGACTTCGCCTGTTTGACGAACGATGTTTTTTCTTACCAGAAAGAAATCGAATTTGAGGGCGAGATTAATAACGGTGTGCTGGCGGTTCAGAATTTCCTTAACTGCGATATCCCCCAGGCCGTTGCAATTGTTAACGACCTGATGACCTCTCGTGCCCTTCAGTTTGAACATATCGTTGCGACTGAACTCCCTATCTTGTGTGACGATTTCGACCTGGATACAAGTACGCGTGAGAAACTGTACGGATACGTCAAGAAACTGGAACAGTGGATGTGCGGCGTACTCAAGTGGCATAGGGCGGTAGACCGCTATAAGGAATTTGAATTGCGGAACAACTCGACAGAAAAGCGCTTACTCAGTGGTCCCACAGGGTTAGGCACTGCCGCGACCCAAATTAGACCAAGTGTCAGTCAGGAAAAAACTCAAACCAATGTTGAGCCAGTAGTGCAGAACTTACTAAGTGGTCCAACAGGGTTAGGGACTTCAGCGACCAAAATCGGATCGCTCTTAGGAAGGAAAGGTTAGCTCAACTCAATCTGAGTCGCTATTCCGGTCAATCAAATAACTTGTCAACAAACATTACTAATGGAGATTAATCATGACTGATGCAGCAAACACTCCCATACAAAATCAAATTGAGCAATTGCCAATGAGTTTGCAGACCCAAGCAGCGCGTAATTTGGCAACAACCACCAAAACCCAACCCCAGATGCAGGGAATTACCTCACGGTGGCTGTTAAAACTGCTGCCTTGGGTAGAAACAGTTGGTGGTACCTATCGGGTTAACCGTCGCTTAACCTATGTGGTTGGAGATGGACGAGTCAGCTTTACCAATACAGGAGCGCAGATACAGGTCATCCCTCAAGAACTCACTGAGTTACCTTTATTACGAGGATTTGAAGATACTGAGATCTTAAACACCTTGGCTGGTCAATTTGTACAACAAGAATTTGCTGCAGGAGATGTCATCATCCGAGCAGGCCAACAAGCCGATCAAGTATTGCTGATTGCTCATGGTAAAGTCAATAAAATTGGCGCAGGCAAGTATGATGAGCAAGTTGTTTTAGATGTGCTATCCGATGGCGACCATTTTGGCGACTACGCTTTAGTGGAATCCGAGGATACTTGGGATGTCACCCTCACTGCTCTTACCCGTTGCACCATCTTGTTTCTGCCTCAAGCAGCCTTTCAAAACCTGGTTAACCAGTCTGAGGCGTTACAAACTCAAGTGGATCAATTCAGGGCAAAATTGCGCCAACCCAAAAACGAAGAAGGGGAAGCTTCAATCGATATTTCCTCAGGCCACCTCGCGGAAGCAGTATTACCTGGGACTTTTGCAGATTATGAAATCAATCCACGGGAATATGAGTTAAGCGTTGCTCAAACCATTTTGCAAATCAGTACACGGGTTGCTGACCTCTACAACGAACCCATGAACCAAACTGAGGAGCAATTACGCCTCACCATCGAAGCTTTACGGGAACGCCAAGAACACGAAATGGTTAACAATCGTGACTTCGGACTGTTGCACAATGCTGATCTCAAACAACGCATCTTTACCCGCAGTGGCCCCCCAACTCCCGATGATCTTGATGAGTTGATCTCTATTGTTTGGAAAGAACCAAGCTTTTTCTTAGCCCATCCCCGCACTATTGCTGCTTTTGGTCGGGAATGCAACCGCCTTGGACTCTATCCTGATCCTATCCCTGCAGGCAACAGTGCAATTCCGTCTTGGCGTGGTATTCCCATCTATCCTTGCAATAAGATTCCCGTGACAAAAGAGCGTACTAGCTCCATCATGTTAATGCGTGTGGGAGCAGCCAACCAGGGAGTTATTGGTCTTCATAAAACTGGCATTCCTGATGAATATCAACCTAGTTTGTCTGTTCGCTTCATGAATATCAACGAAAAGGCTGTTATTTCTTACCTGGTTAGTGCCTACTACTCTACAGCCATTCTCGTTCCTGACGCACTAGGCATCCTTGAAGATGTAGAAATTGGTCTTTAAGTAGTCGGACACCCTCCTTAAAATAGGGGCGAACGGCTGTCAGACGTGTCAACTTAAGCCCAAACCCAAGTCAAGAACGTTACATCATGCCTTATTCTACTCGTCCACAATTGTCGCGCTTACCTCACCCCGGTTTTGTCTTGCGCCAAAACCGCCCCTCTCCTTACTAAGGCTATCCATTACCCGGATCTTTCTTAATATTTGCGAGAGCGCTCGCTCACGACTCACCAAACCCTGATACTCCGTAACATATTCTCAATAAAAAGGCTCTTTTCCTGAGAAGAATGAGTGGTCAATTGTCAAGCCTTGCCAAAAACTCAATCTTTATAAACTTTGTATAGCAAGGCTTTCAGGATTGTTAAGAAAGATCTGGACAATGCATAGCCTTACTAAGGAGAGGGGACGTTAAGCGTAGCTTTACGGGGGGTGAGGTCAAATCAACGACGTGGTATAAGGATTTGAACGTTAAGTTGACACCAATGAACGGCCGTTCGCCCCTATTCCCGATAGTCTCTCTTAGGAATGTAAATTTAGTGGCATGAAACGTTAATGTTATGACAGATGCTTCGATTAGGCCAGATTTAGACCAAGAAAACGGGCAACCCCAGATGAGCTTAAGCACGAAAGGGGCGCGGAATCTAGCCAAAACCACGAAAACTCCACCCCAGATGCAGGGGATTACCCCAAGGTGGTTGTTACAGATGTTGCCTTGGGTACAAATCAAGGGTGGGGCCTATCGGGTTAACCGTCGCTTGACTTATGACGTTGGCAGTGGACGGGTTAGCTTTACCAATACAGGAGCCGAAGTGCGAGTTATTCCCCAAGCACTTTGTGAACTACCATTACTGCGTGGGTTTGAGGATATTTCGTTACTCAACGCCTTGGCGGATCGCTTTGTACAACAAGAATTTGCCCCTGGTGAGGTAATTGTACAGGAAGGTCAACCAGCTGACCAGGTGTTATTAATTGCCCACGGTAAAGTTAATAAGCTTAAAGCAGGAAAGTATGAGGCGGAAGCTTTACGAGATATCTTAGCTGAGGGCGATTGTTTTGGTGGCGAAGCTATAGTTCTATCTCAAGATACTTGGGAAGTTAGCCTCAGAGCTATTACGCGCTGCATAGTTTTGTCTTTGCCAGTACAGGCG
Organism: Brasilonema angustatum; assembly: GCF_059505445.1. Lineage (NCBI taxonomy): Bacteria > Bacillati > Cyanobacteriota > Cyanophyceae > Nostocales > Scytonemataceae > Brasilonema > Brasilonema angustatum. Next base: position 99,758 of record NZ_JCACKO010000102.1, read on the forward strand.
TTTCGGGAGCTGATGAACCAGTCGCAAGCGTTGCAGACTCAGGTTGATCGCTTTAGAGCTATGTTGAGCAAACCTCAGGATAAGCATAATCAAGCTGAGATCGTTCTGTCCGCCGGTCATAGTCCGGAAACTGAGTTACCCAGGACATTTGTTGATTACGACTTGCATCCACGAGAGTATGAGTTAAGCGTCGCTCAAACCATTTTACAGGTGAATACGCGAGTTGCTGACCTCTACAACGAACCGATGAACCAGACGGAGCAACAATTACGCCTGACTATCGAAGCGTTGCGGGAACGGCAAGAATACGAAATGTTGAATAATCTTGATTTCGGGTTGTTGCACAATGCGGATCTTAAGCAACGCATTTTTACCCGCACCGGCCCACCCACCCCAGATGATTTTGATGAATTGCTCTCTCGGCGGAGGAAGTCGAAATTCTTCCTAGCTCACCCTCGCGCGATCGCTGCTTTTGGTCGAGAGTGTAACCGTCGTGGAGTCTATTCCCCTAGTATCGAGGTTAATGGAAAGATTGTACCTGCTTGGCGCAACTATCCGATTTTTCCTTGTAACAAAATTCCTATCACCAAAGAGGGTACTAGCTCTATTTTGGTACTCCGTGTCGGAGAAGAAAACCAAGGGGTGATAGGTTTACACAAAACCGGTATCCCTGATGAATACCAACCCAGTTTGTCTGTGCGGTTTTTGGGTATCAACGAAAAGGCGATCATTTCCTACTTAGTGAGTGCTTACTACTCTGCTGCCATACTCATCCCCGACGCACTCGGCATCCTTGAAGGTGTCGAAATCGGGCGCTGAGGGAACGAGTCGGGCACTTAGACACCGAGGTAGATGACTCTGAGCCAGTCGGCGCATCATGACTGGCTCAGAGTTGTAAGCGCAACTCATTATTGTGACATGATAATTGCTTGTTGGTAATATTAACCAAAAGGTTTTCTTTGCTTTATTGATGAGTTGATCCACAACAGACTAAGTTAAGTATTGGTGGGACAAAATACCTGTCACGGATCAGGATGCTGAGCACATGATGACTAAACCTAAGATTTTCATTGATGGGGAATCGGGAACTACAGGCTTACAGATTTATTCGCGCCTCAACCAACGAGATGACATTGAGGTAGTTAACATTGAAGCTTCTCGACGCAGGGATTCAGCTGAGCGAGCGAAACTGATCAATGCTGTCGATGTTGCCATTCTTTGTCTACCTGATGATGCAGCCCGCGAAGCTGTTAGCTTTGTCAGCAGTTCTGTTAAAATCCTCGATGCTAGTACTGCTCATCGAACGGCTGAGGGTTGGGTTTATGGCTTTCCTGAACTGAGTTCGGGACAGAGAGAGAAAATTGCCAGCGCCGAGTTTGTTAGTGTTCCGGGCTGTTATCCCACAGGATTTTTAGCTTGTATCCGTCCATTGATTGCTAACGGACTGCTTCCCACTCACTTTCCGATTACCATTAATGCGGTATCAGGATACTCTGGTGGCGGAAAGAATCTGATCAAAGAATACCACGCTTTCCACGAGCAGCAAGCCGGAGCAACATCGCTCTATCCCTATGGCATTTACAGTACAGAGTTTGGGCACAAGCACGTTAAGGAAATGCATAAGTATTCAGGATTAGCATCGCCGCCGCTGTTTGTACCAGCAGTGGGGGATTTTGAGCAGGGGATGCTAGTACAGGTACCCTTACCACTGTGGACTTTGGAGAATCCACCATCAGGTGAAGTTATTTATCAGGCGATCGCTGACTACTACCAAGGCGAAAAATTTGTACAGATCGCTCCATTCCAAGACTCCACTCTTTTGCGAGACGGAAAATTCTTAGACGTGATGGCAATGAATAACACTAATATTGTTCAAATTTCCGTCTTCGCCAATGATACAACCCACGAGGCGCTGCTAGTTGCTCGCCTCGATAATTTAGGTAAAGGCGCATCCGGAGCAGCTGTACAAAACTTAAATATCATGCTGGGTTTTCCAGAGGATCTGGGACTTTGATGTTAAACAAAGCAGCATGACGTGAATTCGACGGAGTTAAAAAACAGCAGGAGGTAGTAGCTGCGCTAGTTGTTGCCACCACTGCTTCCATGATGACCAGAAATCGTCTACATTACAGAAAATCTGGGTTACGTCGAGCCCAGATACAAAGCGTGGACATTGCACCACACACCTTGTTTATTTTTGGTTTTATGACAGTCTCACGCTTTTTTATGCCTTTTTCAACCCGTTGAACTTACGTCTCATTATGACGTCAGTTTCTGAAAGTTTGTGAGCTACTGATTGCTGGGTTTTTATAATGTGGCTTTCTGCTTACGCCTAAGTATCTTGCCTGTTCCTAGCGCAGCACCAACCGCCAATACAGCTAACCCCATTTTAGGTTCAGGAATAACAGTGCTGTCTTCCGTAAAAGCTAAAAAGCCAGCCCCATTTAAGCCACCGCTACCTGTAGGGACAAAGGTATCAATAAAAGCTCCCGTCTTGCCGTCGTAACGCAACACGTTGTTACTATTTAAGCCACTGACGTAGAGGTTGTCGTCGGGACCGAAGATTGGCTTGACAGGACCGTTGAGTCCGCCACTGCCAGCAGGGACAAAAGTGTCGATAAAGGCTCCTGTCTTACCGTTAAAGCGTGAGATACTGTTAGTCTTAAAGTTGGCGACGTAGAGATTGCCGTCAGGTCCAAAGGTTAAGCCACTAGGTTCTGACCCTTTTTCGTCTGTTGCAAAAGTGTCAATAAAAGCCCCTGTTTCTCCGTTGTAGCGTAAAATACTATCAGTAAGACTACTACTGACGTAGAGGTTACCGTCGGAACCAAAGCTCAAACCAAATGGCGCACTAACTCCGCCGCTGCCTGAGGGAACAAAAGTATTAATAAAAGCTCCTGTTTGTCCGTTGTAGCGTAAAACACTATTATTTGTGCGGGTAGTAATACTGGTAACGTAGAGGTTACTGTCTGGTCCAAAAACCAAGTCCTCAGGTGTGTCTAATCCACCACTACCTGAAGGAACGAAGGTACTAATAAAATTTCCTGTGTTTCCGTCGTAACGTTGGACGCTACCGCTCAAAATACTACTAACATACAGATTTTTATCGGATCCAATAGTTAAACCTGTTGATCCCTGTAGTCCGCCACTACCTGAAGCAACAAAGTCATCAATGAATTCTCCCGTTTTTTCGTTGTAGCGCAGAACGGAGTTATTATAATAACTTCCCACTAAAAGTGCTGCATCAGATCTTGGCGCTACCCACCCTAACAGGGCAAGGCTGATTAGTGGAAGGCCAATCTGATAAAAATTGAAAAATCTCATAATTTTATTAGCCTGTACAACCATAATTACTTAGTACAGTTAATCACAAATTCATAGCATTTGTGACTACAAAAATTATTTGCAGCAATGACAAACTTATCCTTCTTTTTAGTTCGTCGAACTCACGTCAGCATAAGGAAGCCAGCACAGATAAGTGGAAAATCCTCATTGTGTAGCAAAAAACAAGAAGTTTTTGCTACACAACTAAATTTGGGACTAAACCTTACCATTAATAGAACTTAGCTGCGTAGGTCCTAAATATTTCGTCAAGTAAGGCGAGAAAACTTCGTAAATTAAGGTTAAAGGCTGTCCGTGATGCCAAAACAAGTAGTGGCGACCCCAAAAAGATCCGGGTTCATCAAAACCTGACTCCAAAGCATCTGAGTTACCGTAGTAAATCCCTTGCACATCCCGATACAATTCCGTACGCAGACGAGCTAAACTCGCCCAAATCGGTAATGAACGGTTTTGCAAATACTCATCTACATGAGATGCTTCCCACCATGAAGTAGCATATGCCAATCGTTGACCAGAGGCGGTACGCAGCCACACCTGTCGCCGTAGCCTTGGTCCTGGGACAGCTTTGATAAGTTCTGGTGCACCATCCAAGTCCATGCCAATTAATGACATATCGATGACGTCTACCTCTGTCGGTTCGCCCGTTAGCAATTGTAGGTGTCTCGTTGGAGACCCATCACCTAGAAGGAGTAATTGCCAAGCTGGTGCTAGCTGAGTGTGGGGCAAACTTTGTTGAATGACTTCCTCGCCACCTTGCCAAGTTGCACTGAGGCGATGCCATCCCATAGGTAATGTTAAGTTGTTTGTCGGTCTAAAAGTCGCAGTCAAGGTTCTTTACAAAACTTCACTTATTTCTATAAAAGCACAAGTGAAGCTTAATAGCGAATGAACCATGAGTCATGAGTGCTGAGTCATTCTTTGATTTACAAAAAGTTGACATTTCGGCACTCATAACTTGGCACTACATACTAAGATATGCGGATGGCGAGACTCGAACTCGCAAGGCAAAGCCACACGCCCCTCAAACGTGCGCGTATACCAATTCCGCCACATCCGCAAGGTTTCCCTAGGTTTAGAGTATAGCATAACAGAAATATTTATGATCAGTAATACCCAACTTATAGAAAATTTCAGTGCAAGAATTCACAACAGATGGATATACTCGACGGACAGAAATGTCATGGCTTTCCAAGTGATATTAAAGGTATCGCGATCGCAACTGCGGTCGGAAATTGGTTCTACCCTCGGGGTGTGCCTGCCTTCGCCTAACGGAAGAGCGCCAGTCGCCTGGCTGTCGGGAAACTTGTCACTCGTGCTGGTCTCACCATGAAGCGCACGGTACGCTCTTATTATGCCAAAGTCGGGAAAATGAACTCATACTCGGCAACATCGCTGCTGCTAGTCTAGTTAATACCCGTAGAGGCAAGCAGCGAGATCTTTCCTTATATTTGGAAAGAATTTTGGGAATCTCCAGTCAGAATTTGAAATGAGGGTCTGCGTAATTTCAATTTTGACGGCAGAACAATGTCAATCTACAGGACTGATATCAAAAGCTAAAAGATGAAGTTTGACAAAATATTAATTGCTAATCGGGGAGAAATAGCGCTTCGCATTCTCCGCGCCTGTGAAGAAATGGGGATTGCGACGGTTGCGGTACACTCCACCGTTGACCGTAATGCTCTGCACGTCCAACTTGCTGATGAAGCGGTTTGCATTGGCGAAGCTGCTAGCAGTAAAAGTTATTTGAATATTCCTAACATTATTGCAGCGGCATTGATCCGCAATGCCAGCGCTATTCACCCTGGTTATGGGTTTTTAGCTGAAAATGCTCGGTTTGCAGAAATCTGTGCAGACCATCATATTGCTTTTATTGGTCCATCTCCCGAAGCTATCCGGCTGATGGGGGATAAATCCACAGCCAAAGAAACCATGCAAAAAGCCGGAGTACCCACAGTACCAGGTAGCGATGGGTTGATAGAGTCGGAGCAAGAGGGTTTGGCGATCGCCAGAAAAATTGGCTACCCAGTGATGATTAAAGCTACAGCAGGCGGTGGCGGACGGGGTATGCGCCTGGTACATTCTGAAAGTGAATTTGTCAAATCCTACCAAGCAGCCCAAGGCGAAGCCGGAGCTGCATTTGGTAATTCCGGAGTTTATCTAGAAAAATTTATTGAGCGTCCCCGTCATATTGAATTTCAAATCTTGGCTGATAACTATGGAAATGTCATCCACTTAGGTGAACGGGATTGCTCAATTCAACGCCGTAACCAAAAGCTTTTAGAAGAAGCTCCCAGTCCAGCTCTCGATCCAGATTTGCGAGAGAAAATGGGACAAGCTGCAGTCAAAGCTGCCCAGTTTATCAACTACAGTGGGGCAGGTACGATTGAGTTTCTCTTGGATAAATCCGGTGACTTCTATTTTATGGAAATGAATACCCGGATTCAAGTTGAGCATCCAGTCACGGAGATGATTACTGGTATAGATTTAGTTGTTGAACAAATCCGTGTTGCTCAAGGGGAGAGACTTAAGTTAACACAAGACCAAGTTGTCTTACGGGGTCATGCGATCGAATGTCGTATTAATGCCGAAGATCCTGAGCATGACTTTCGTCCCTCTCCCGGACGTATCAGTGGTTATCTCCCCCCAGGAGGTCCAGGAGTTAGAATTGATTCCCATGTTTACACTGATTACCAAATTCCTCCTTACTACGACTCCCTCATTGGCAAGTTAATAGTTTGGGGAGCAGACCGTCCCACTGCGATTAACCGTATGAAACGAGCACTGCGAGAATGTGCCATCACGGGATTACCCACAACGATTGGGTTTCATCAAAAAATCATGGAAAACCCACAGTTTTTGCAGGGGCAAGTCTACACGAGTTTCATACAGGAAATGAAAACCTTAGTGCAGTAGTATTTGTGATCAAAGCTAAGGGTGTAGGGGGGTAAGGGTGTAGGGGAATAAGAGAATAAGAGAAAAAATGCATTTTCTCTATCTCAAGCGTAAATGCATTTCCTCTATACGCCTAACACCCCCAGACCACTACACCCCTACACCCCTATACCCCTATACCCCTTGTTACTAAGCACGAGACAGCATGGTCAGCAGTCCTTGCTGACCGAGAAGAATTTCCCGTAAAAGACTGAAGATACCAACCCAAATGATTGGGGTAATGTCCACCCCACCCACAGGTGCCACAATCTTTCGTAACGGTACTAGAAAGGGTTCAGTAGGCCAAGCGACCAGATTAAAAGGCAAACGATTCAAATCAGCTTGGGGATACCAAGTCAGAATAATCCGGAAAATAAACAAAAATGTCATCAGTCCTAATATTGGACCGAGAATCCAAATGGCAAGGTCAGCACCAGTCATGATTTAAGCTTGACTTTTTTTGAATAAAGGGAAAGAACTGGATCAGCAGATTTTAAGGTTTGTAAAGCCTTTCTCTAATTTTAACCAAAGGCTGTTACACAACTTGAATCATTTATCTTTGGGATAACTGGCTTCTCAACGGTCTACTAGACCATTAGAATTGTTATAAAGTATGTAAAAAAAGGTTGAAATCTATGACGCCATCTTTAGCAAACTTCCTTTGGAGTCTGTTTTGGGGTGCATTAATTGTTGTTGTCCCCGCCACAGTAGGATTGGTTTTTGTGAGCCAGAAGGATAAAATCCAGCGTTCATAAGAGATCTCATAGGGGCGTGGCATACCACGCCTCTAGTATTAAAACTGATTTTCCGCCAGTTCACTGCTCAATTGCTAACTCTTAGCAATTCATTATAAAAAAATACTTATACTAAGCTTACTGAGCCGGCAGACACAGACTTGTTAGCTTTGGGTCATAATGTAGGGACAAAGTTAAGTGTTGCTTCGCTTAGCCCGAGTGGCAAATTCACATCCTTAAAGTATATTGTGTCTAATTACAGTAGAGATTTCAATTCTGACTCGCTAACATAGATTTTGATATTAGGTAAACAACGATGCTAATGTTTGGGCTGAACTCAGCCAGTGTTCTGGCTCAAGTCAATTTTGGGGCAAACTCAGCCAGTATCCTAGGAATTTTCTTGGCTGTGGCTGGGGCAGCACTGTATTTTCTCCGCACTGTGCGTCCAGAACTCTCACGCGACCAGGATATCTTTTTTGCTGCTGTGGGTTTACTCTGCGGCTTCATTCTCATATTCCAAGGTTGGCGTCTGGATCCGATTTTACAATTTGGTCAGTTGCTTTTGGCAGGCTCAACTATATTTTTTGCGGTGGAAAGTATTCGCCTGCGGGGTATAGCGACTCAGCAAGCCAAGCGTAACACTCCCATTGTTGATGACGAACGAGAAGTTAGCGACAACTATAGGTACAACAAGAAGTATAAGGCACAGGTAGACGCTGAGTTAGAACCACTGCCTTATGATGATGACTACGATGAGCGCCCCGTGCGTGGTCGTATTTCGGGTAGCAGGGAGAACCGTTCATCTCAGGATGATTACTACGAAGATGAAACTCCTCGTCGCTCAGAACGTCGCAATGGTAGCGAAAGACCGATATCAAGTGACAAAACTGACAAAACCCGTCGTCGGAGTTCTGGACGTTCTGTACGCCCTTCAGAAAGGATTGAAGATGAAGATTGGGGTGGTTCCGATAGAGTAGTTGATGAGTGGGGCAGCTCGACTACTGAAGAAAGACGACCTTCGCGTCGTGGTAGTAATGGAACAGTACGTCCAGAAACTCGTGATCAGGATGTTCCTGCAAGACCGAGAAAACGGCGATCGCCCAGTGAATCCACTCCTCAAAGGGGACGTGAGGATGATGATGTCATTTCTAGTGAGTATGTTGAATACAAACCATTAGACCGTCCTGAGCGTTCCGATCAAGATCGAGATAGCTCATCGAAATTTGATGATGATCTATAAATCTATAAATAAGATTAGGTGGAAGACGCGAAAGCGTAACGAAAAAAGTTGAGGTGAGGAAAATTACACCTAGTTTTTGGCTCCAAAGGCAAATTCCTTGGGGTCTAACTTTTGCATTGGCAAGTTTGCTTGTATCTTGTAGTTATAGCGATATCCCTCTTGGACCGACTTCTCTCAACAGCCGTTACACGGAACAGCAACCAGCGTTGAGTGGAAATGGTCGTTTTTTAGGATTTGTCTCTAATCGCAATGGTAGTCACCAACTGCTGGTGTATGACTTGGATCAGCAACAGTTTATTCAAACACCGCGCTTAAACCAACCGGAAACAATTGTCGAAAGTCCTAGCCTCAGCTACACCGGACGTTACATTGCTTATATGACTAGTGACCAAGGTAGACCAGTGGTGGCGCTTTATGATCGCGCTACGCAACAGTCGCAAATTCTTACCCCAACCTATCGTGGCTGGATCAGAAATCCAAGTATCAGCCCAAATGGGCGTTATGTTGTCTTTGAAACTGCTAGCCGTGGTCAGTGGGATATTGAAGTTTTAGATCGCGGACCGGATGTTGAGTTAGATATAGACAATGGCGCATCGGTGGGTGCACCTCCATAAGGGGGATGGTGTAAAAGTCTTAAGTCTTCGACTCATGACTCATGACTATGAAACATTCTATTTTTTTACCTATATTTGTTACAGCTAGTTTGTTAAGTGGCTGTGTTGGTTACCCACGCATAGTGAACTATCCTTACGATCCAGGCGGACTAAGTCTTAATAGTTCTGCTTCGGAATTAGATCCCCAAATCTCAAGAAGATATATCGTTTTTGCGAGTGACCGAGGGGGTAGGCAAGATATTTATATGTTTGACAAAGTCACTGGCAGTTTGGTAGATTTGCCCGGTCTAAATTCCTTTGATACTGTCGCTTCTCATCCTGCTGTTTCTGAAAGTGGTCGTTATATCGTCTTTGCAGGTAGTAGACAGGGTCGCTCGGCTATCTTTCTTTATGATAGAGATACACGTCAATTAAGAAATTTGACTGCCAACCTGCAAGCAGAAGTTCGTCATCCAACAATGAGTGCTGATGGTAATAGGATTGCTTTTGAGTCTAGTGTGAATGGGCAATGGGATATTTTAGTTTATAACCGTTCCGGACAACCGCTGAATATACCTCAAGATCCACGTTAAGGGATATGAGGCAGATGAGCAAGGAGAGCTTTTATGATTGATCATAAGCACAGGAAAGGGTTCTTTTTCCAAGGGATTTCTCCCCTACTCCCTTTCCTCTTCGATGACTCTCCCCGTATCTGCCTTATTTCTTATCTCTATTTTCTTCTTGCTTGACGGCTTGAATCAGCGATCGCACTTGTTGAGTTCCTTCGGAAGGTTCAAACGAAAGAGGAAACTTACCTCGGGTTATCATTCTTAACCCAAGGGGAGCAAGACTGAGCAACCCTTTGAGGTCTTTAAAATAGTTCCCAACTACTTGTATACCAAATTGACGCTCATCAATCCAACCGCCTTCTTTAACTAAGTCTATCAATACTTTGCGATGGCGAATTGAACGGCTGTCGCTTGCTTGTTTGCGTTCAAGAATTTCCTGCTTGATTTTTGTGATTTGGTCTAATGGGGCGACATCCATTGGACATACGGAATTACAGTAAAAACAACGGGTGCAACCCCAAACTCCCTTAGTTCCTTCGTTATATTCTTCTAAACGACTTTCGGTTTTCTGATCACGAGAGTCAGCTACCATGCGGTAAGCTTTAGCCAGTGCGTGGGGGCCAACAAAATTTGGGTCAACTTCACGAGCATTGCACTCAGAGTAGCAAGCTCCACACATGATACAATTACCAGTTTCATCAAGACGCGATCGCTCTTGGGGTGTTTGTAAAAATTCTCTTTCTGGGATGTTACGCCCTGCTGTACTCACATAAGGAGTAACCGCCTCAAGGTTGTTCCAAAAACTGCTCATATCTACCACTAAATCTTTGATAACAGGCATATTGCCTAGTGGTGCGATGATGATTTCTGGAATGCCATTTCTATGACTTCCTGTTGTAACCGTTTGTTCCAATTTAGCAATTTCACTGCCAACATTTTCCTTACAAGCCAAAGCAGAACGCCCATTGATTCGCATTGCGCAGCTACCACAAATCGTGTTGCGACAATTTTTGCGAAATGCCAATGTCCCATCTTGCTCCCACTTAATAAGATTGAGACAATCTAGGATTGTATTCCCCCCTTCAACATCCAAATGGTAATTCTGCACTATCGGAGAGGAATTTTGTTGTTGCCGTATGATCTTAAAAATAACTTCCATGACTACCAACCAAAGTTTTTAAATTGCTATACCCATCTTTGGCAATAATTTCCACTATGGAGTAGCTCACCAATAAGTGAGCTATACTCTTGTTGCCCTTAATTAAAAGCTAGCTGTTAATAGGCTGATGATTAAAGAGCTACTCATTATAGTTTAAGGATAATCATCAAAATCTCAGTTGTATTACTACCCAATGGGTTTAACACCAGATGTGTCAATAGCCAGATTACCAGAAAAAAATGCTCACGGCTTGACAATTAATTTCTATATTTGGGCTTATGAGGAACAAGAGTAAAATACAGCGACACTGGAAGTCAGACTTAAGTTCATTCTAAGGTGCGAAAATTTCCAAATTCAATGCTCCTTGGATTATAACTATATCTTGATGTCAAGACGAGTTAAACAAGCCCTGAGTCAAAAAATCCCTCAATTGGTCGTGAAGCTGCATTTTTTTGGTTATATAGAATTGTTAAAGCTCTTAATGAACATCTTGATCTCTTGATCAAGAAACTCTAGCTTCTCACTCATCTCGTTAAAACTGCTTGTCTAAATTAAATCAATTTTTAGAAAACCCGACCAGCAATACTCATCCCAACCATAAAAATTTATAAAAAAGTGTATCAGCAAGTTGAATTCAAAGTTAAACACCTATTTTGCTATTATTAAACCATGCTACTATTTAATATAAAATTATGAGGCAACAAAACCAGTAGCAATCGCCGTGTAAGTGCGACTGTTACTGCTTTGTTTCTTTGTAATAAAGTGGGGGCAAGAAATTTATGGTCTCTACTAGCAGGATAAAAGGTTGTATGTCAGCACAACCTTAGGAAAATACTATGCTGTCAATCATGTTTCTTGAGGAGAAATGGGTAAAACCCTACGACTCAAGGTCAATTAAGACAGAGTTAGGAAAGTAAAAAGCCTGCAATTTATTGGGTCTACGACTTGTTTGGTCGTGGTAGAACACAACGGCGAAACGGCGAGAAATCGGGATGAAAATCCTCACCCGGACACTTTGCATCCCCCTTGGGAACCCCTAAGGGCGCAGTGTCATCGCTTTTTGTCTCCCCAATTTGTAGTTGTTCAAAGTTGCTCCACTTTAGTAGTGCCAAAAAAGAGAATTATTTCGTTTCAGATGGCAAATGATGGTTAGAAATGGCGTAAAATTACGAAAATTAATGCCTGTGACAACTACAACCATCTTCTGTTGTGGTCAATCGTAACAGAAACTCTTGTGGCTCACCCTATATGGAGGAATAACCCCTCTGGTATTGGGTCTGAAGCAACGTTGTGCAGATGTCAAAAAGCCAAGTACTGGCAGAAGATGATTTGTTTATTTGTTTGGAGAGAGTGAGGATATTTGAAGCATAATGACTGAAACCGCAACTGCTGCATTAACTGGGAAAACACTGCTAGCTAAAGTAAAAGAACTTTCTAACTTGCCAAGGCGAGAAAGAGCAAAGCAGTGTGGTTATTACACCGTTACAAAAAATAACCAAGTTCGTGTCAATCTAACCGACTTTTATGATGCTTTGCTCTCGGCTAGGGGAATTCCCTTAAGTCCAGAAGCACCAAAAGATGGTCGTGGGCGTGAACCTACCTACAGGGTTAGTGTCCATCAAAACGGTCAGATTGTGATTGGTGCAACTTATACCAAAGCAATGGGTTTAAAGCCAGGTGATGAGTTTGAAATTAAGCTGGGTTACAAGCATATTCACTTAATTCAAGTTGATAGTGATAAAAAGCTACTCCAGCATGATGAAGACGCAGAAATCTATGATGAAGAGCTTGAAGACGAGGAAGATTTTGAAGACGATGACGAAGAGGAGGAATAAACTTTTGTGATCGTAGAGGCAAGTTTAAGGCAAACGCTGGACAACTTGTCTTTACGGCGAGAGTCAAATTTTAAAAAATTTTTGAATAAAAAAACAATTAGACTTCTTGGATGCATGATTCATTTTAGTAAAAGTTTGGTCAACAAAAAGAAGAGCGATTAGATGAGCAATACTTGAGGTAGTGGGAAAAGAAGCGCAACCTAGCTATCCCTACTTGAAAGCTGCTCCAAATTAAGAAAACTTTTCTCTGACCAAAATAAAATGTTTCTACTATGCAAGAAGTCAATTGTGTTTTTTTATTTACTTTCATATCGTTACATGAGCCATCAGTCAACTTTTTACTGTCATCCTTAAAAGATGCACCAGTATTGTTTGTTGTGATGGCTTTCTTTATTATTTGGGTGTCCTGCTGGTTACCCATAGCAGCTTTAACAGCGTTTGTCCTCAAATGGCAACCTTCTCAACTTTTGCAGCCAGAAAAAAAGTTACCTTTACTAGTATCTCTCTACTTACTAGCTCCCCTGATTTTGTGGGGAACTAGTTGGTTCACCGATACACCTTTCTCAGATTACGGCTTGATTGGAAATGTTTCAACTCTATATTCATTGGTGGTAGGTTTAGCTTTAGGAATATTTAGTATAACATTAGTTTTTTTATGGCAATTGTGGCTAGGATGGTGCTCTTTTCAATGGTCAAATATTAAGCTTGTGCGACCTATCTTACTACCTATTTTGTTAGTGGCGTTATTTGTAGGTGGTATTGAGGAGCTAATTTTTCGTGGGTTTGTGTTTACTGAACTAGAGAAAGGTGGTTCTGTTTGGGTAGCAGCGCTCATTTCTAGCTCGATTTTTGCTTTGCTACACTTGGTTTGGGAGCAAAAAGAAACCATCCCACAGTTACCTGGACTCTGGTTTATGGGGATGGTGTTGGTACTAGCACGGTTTGTGGATGGGGGGAGTATAGGCTTAGCTTGGGGATTGCATACTGGATGGATATGGGCGATCGCCACAGTAGACACAGCCGCACTCATTGATTACACAGGTAACGTCTCGGAGTGGGTGACAGGTAAGAATAAAAAACCCCTTGCTGGTGTAGCGGGAATTGTTTGTTTACTGCTGACTGGGGGAGTTCTCTGGTTATTCTCTCGCTATTTTGATTTTGTGCATTGACGCTGAGGCGTAAAAAATCAGTAGTGACAGGGTAAGGTAAACAACGTGATACTGCATAAGTCTACTTTGATTAAACTTATAAAAAACAAAAGTTAAGCCAATACCCTAGTTTTTTCTGTAATCATACGCTACTGATTAGTGAAAGTGTAAGCCAACACCTGCCCCCTCATGAAAGTTATGAGTCGTAACACGTCTAAAACCATTTTGATACTAGCAGCAAATCCTACAAGTACTGCTCGATTACGACTCGATGAGGAAGTACGGGAGATAGACCTTGGTTTGCAACTGGCAAAGAACCGCGAGCTGTTTAGATTGGTGCAAAAATGGGCTGTGCGGCAGCGTGACTTTTACCGAGCTATTCTAGAGTACCAGCCCCAAATTATTCACTTCTGCGGTCACGGAACAGGAGAGGATGGAATTGTTCTAGAAGATGAAACAGGACAACCAGTGTTGATTGAACAAGAAGCGCTGGCTAAGTTGTTTAAGTTATTTGCGGTTACAGGCGTTGAGTGTGTTGTTTTGAACGCTTGCTACTCAGAAAAACAAGCCCAAGCCATCAGCCAGTACATCAAATATGTCATTGGCATGAATAAAACGATTGGGGATAAAGCAGCAGTTAATTTTGCTGTTGCCTTCTATGATGCACTTGCTGCTGGCAATGAAGTCCCATTTGCTCATGAATTAGGTTGTGCTCAGTTAGTTGGGTTAAAAGAAGACCAAACTCCAGTCCTAAAAGTTTCATCAATCCATCCGGCTGATATTGAATTTGTTGCAGGTGATATTCCCCCCAACCCATACCTTGGATTATCTGCTTTTGATGAGAAAGATGCAGCCTTCTTTTTTGGACGAGAAACATTTACCCAGGAGTTATTTCAAATGACTCATCAGCAACCCTTGGTTGCAGTTATAGGTGCAAGTGGAAGTGGAAAATCATCTGTTGTATTTGCTGGATTAATTCCAAGATTGCGAGAAGAAGGAACTTGGTTGATTGAATCGTTTCGTCCTAAGAGCCAACCTTTTGATGAACTTGCTTTGGCTTTAGTGCGTCAATTGGAACCAGATATTAATAAAGTTGAAAAAGCCATTCAAGTAGGTAGGTTAGCAGAAAGTCTAAAAAAAGGTGAAGTGAAATTACATCAAGTTGTATCCCAAGTTCTAGAGAAAAAACCTAACAAACGCTTTTTGTTAATTGTAGACCAGTTTGAGGAACTTTATACCCAATACCAAGATAAGGAAGAACAACAGCGCTTCATTGATACGTTACTCTTAGCTGTTAATCAAAAAAGCATAACATTGGTTTTCACATTACGAGCCGATTTTTACGGTTATGTTCTTTCGTATCGTCCCTTTAGCGATGCATTACAGCAAATTCAATTTAAACCACTGGGTTTAATGAGTCGAGAAGAATTACAAAGAGCCATTGAACAACCCGCTCAAAAATTAAATGTACAACTCCAAACGCATTTAGCTCAAAGAATTTTGGATGATGTGGGACAAGAGCCAGGGAACTTGCCGTTGTTAGAATTTGCCTTAACTCAATTATGGTTAAAGCAGAACGATAATCAACTGACTCATAAGGCCTATGATGAAATTGGAGGCATTAAACAAGCTTTAATAAAACACGCTGAGTCAATTTACCACAAACTTAGTGATACACAACAAAAGCAAGCGCAGCGTATTTTTCTGCAATTAGTGAGGTTAGGAGAAGGCACGGAAGATACGAGACGAGTCGCAACTTTGGAAGAAGTAGGTAAAGAGAATTGGGAATTAATCGCGTATTTAGCTGGGAGAGAATCGCGTTTAGTAGTTACAGGACGTAATGATAAGTCAGAACAAGAAACAGTAGAAGTTGTTCATGAAGCACTGATTCGTGAATGGGAACGCTTACGTCAATGGGTTAATGAGAATCGAGAGAAATTAATACAACAGCGTAAAATCGAAACAGGAGCAATAGAGTGGCGAGATAAGAACAAGTCAAAGGATTATCTGCTTGGGGGCAAACAGTTAAATTCAGCTCAGGCTTTTCAAAAAGAGCAAATTACTCTGTTGAGATTATCTCCTTTAGCTTACGAGTTCATTCAAAAAAGTCTTAACTATAGACGAAATAATCGCTTAAGGCTAATTGGTTTTATAGTTATTCCAATTATATTTTTAACGATATTTTTAGGATTTACTGGCTATCGGGAAATAAGAGTTAGTAATTTGCGTAATGAAGTAGAGAAATTTAAAGGACAGAAAGAAAGTTATCCTAGAATCGAAGCACTTGAAGAACTTGTGAAGCTCGGCGCTTCCCTAAATAAAATTGACCTCAGGGGTGCCAACCTCAGTAATGCCAACCTCAGTAAGGCCAACCTCAGCAGTGCCGACCTCAGTAGTGCCAACCTCAGTAAGGCCAACCTCAGCAGTGCCGACCTCAGTAGTGCCAACCTCAGGGGTGCCAACCTCAATAATGCCTACCTCAATAATGCCAAGCTCAGTAGTGCCGACCTCAATAATGCCTACCTCAATAATGCCTACCTCAGTAGTGCCGACCTCTATGGTGCCGACCTCAGGGGTGCCGAACTCTATGGTGCCGACCTCATTAATGCCTACCTCATTAATGCATACCTCAGTAATGCCGACCTCAGTAATGCCAACCTCTATGGTGCCAACCTCAGTAATGCCGACCTCAGGGGTGCCTACTTCAATAGTGCTGACCTCAGTAATGCCGACCTCAGTGGTGCCAAAAACTTAACACCAAAACAAGTTAAGCAAGCCAAGAATTGGCAGCAAGCAATCTATGACCAAGAATTTCGTAAAGAGTTAGGATTACCGCCAGAAAAAGAAAAATAACAATTAACCGTCTAGCAGTGGAGTGACAGCAGTAGGTAGGATATTTAAGCCTTAAGCCACCCAAACAGCAGCTAGTAATTCCCCATACCACTATGATTACTAAAGCGGGAAACGTTTTAGAGAGATTTACACCACTTGAGAACAGAAATGGCTTAAAGCGTATAGACATTTTCTGCACCCAGTACAGAACAAGCCTTTTCTAGCATCTATACCCTTTCTACACGCTTATCTGTTGGCCATTGGAAACCGATGCTGTAGCTGATTTTTCCCTGCTGTCATGAATATGGATTATACCTGTAATTGGCAAAGTTGCCGCTAGTATAAGCAGAA
This sequence comes from Brasilonema angustatum, assembly GCF_059505445.1. Taxonomy (NCBI): domain Bacteria; kingdom Bacillati; phylum Cyanobacteriota; class Cyanophyceae; order Nostocales; family Scytonemataceae; genus Brasilonema; species Brasilonema angustatum. The sequence continues at coordinate 116,492 of NZ_JCACKO010000102.1, forward strand.
ATTATAAATCGGGGCTGAAACGGGCTTTTTGCGTGCAGCCTCAAGAAAGTGATTGATAAGCTTCGGATTGGTTCACGAAAGAATCAGGATTGTGTGCGCTGAAACTGTCAGATTTCCATCCTATAATTCCGACAGTACCACAGACAACCCAAAATAATGGCCACGGTTTACAGATGTTTGCTTGGATGATTGGGGAAAGAACTTAAGAGGCGATATGCGCAATGACTATCAACTACCCACCAAAACCCGGAACAAGACGCTTAAGTGCCCGACCAGTCACTTCGCTGTAACGCATTTCACCACACAAAAGTTTGCCCATAATTTTGACAGATGACGGACGCCTAACACCCACTTTGTAACCAACACCAGGGAAGCGGTAAAACGCCCCAGCTAATTTCTGCGCCCAAGCCATATCACTACCCCATTCTTCGTTGATGATGTCAGTGTAATTTTCCAAGGCGTTGATATCACCACCTAAAGCTTGGTCAATAGCAACTGCCGCTTTCATCCCGCTAAAAATGGAGGGGCGAATACCTTCTGCGGTGAAGGGATCAACGACACAAGCAGTTTCTCCAGCTAAAACCGCATTTTCAGTGTGCAGCTTTTGATTGCCATTCCACAAGCACAAAGCATGTCCATACTGCTTGCAGATTTTGAGATCTACACCAAACGAGCTGCTGTACTCGTTCAAAATGCTCTTGAAATCTTGGGATTCACCACCGCCAACAAATGTGCCAATTCCAATAGAATATCCATCCGCTTTGGGGAAGTTCCAGAGATAACCATTTTTGACCATGCCAAATTCAAAGTGAGCAATGTGACCGTTCTCCACTTTGGCTGCGGCTTCCGCTTCTAAAGCTCCTGCTAGACGGCGTTTGCGCTCTTTGAAGCCTAGGAATCTTGCCATTGGTCCTTTTGCGCCATCAGCAGCAATTAAGTAACGTCCACTGACTGGTCCATTTGCTGTATTGACTTGCCAAGAGTCACCTTTAAATTCAATGCCTTTGACTTCCGTATTATCTTTGAGTTGGGCCCCTTGCTTTTGAGCTTGTTGAATCAGGAAATGGTCAAAGACATCGCGCCTCACCATCCAAACTGGTTCAGGAATTCCTAGTTCAGCTTCTACAGGTTCGCCCATTTTCCAGGTGCAGCGAATTGTGGTTGCTTTGATGGAAATTGCAGGGCTAAAGTCAAAGTCGAACCATTGAGCGATCGCTGGCGATACTCCACCCCCACAAGGTTTATATCTTGGCAGAGTTTCTTTTTCCAGAACTAAGACTGAGCGTCCCCGCTTAGCTAAATGATATGCGGCTGTTCCACCAGCTGGTCCCGCACCGACGATAATACAGTCGTACATATGCTTTTTGTCTTTGCTCCTGAACTTGTTAGCTTCCCTGTTTTTTTTATTACTCTGTCAATAGACAGCCTGACGAGACTTAACTGTTTTTATAGTTTGCTGTTTCAAATCGTACAGTGCTTGTCTGACTCCTCAAAAATTTTTTTCTTAACTATGTTTAACCGTCAATCTTAGTATATGGAACTACTGTCTTAATTTATTCTTTTATTGATCATGGCTTTGCTCTGATTATCTTTTTTTTGAAAAACATAGTTTTCAATATTTTTGATAATCTCAATGTCTTTTTGCGTACAAGTAACTCGTCTATTTTTTTATCCACATACTAAAATACATTTCATTCATTTTACTTCCCACAAATTTTTTGCTAAGGTTTTCAGTTCTTGATAAAGTTTTTGTAATTTTTTAATGCTTTTTTCGATTTTGGCAATTTTTTAAAAAATATTTTTTTTAATATCTTATAAAGCAATCATAAATTTATAAGAGTCATTTATAACAGTTGCCAAAAAGCAAATTTATGCCTCAACCAACAGTTTTGAGGTAATGCATGAAAATTCGTTGATCTGCTGTAAAAACTGTAAGATGCGCTGACGCGGTTTGTGTTTTCGGCGTATACACGAAGAAAAGGAGACGTTGTGACACTGTTGATAACGTGAAGATAACTAGACGCTGTGACGTGGGGAATCTTTCGGAAGAATTTCCCCGTATTTGGTTTGTCGCTTTGTCTTGGTATCCTTTATCCTCATGTCTCCCTGATGTTTGATAACCGCGTCTCCCTGATGAGCATTTTCTTTAGTTGTTTCTAGACAGTTGTGATGTCTTTTTCTTTTTCTGCGAGTAACTCGTCTATTCTGGCGGTGTACTTGTTTGTCAATTTTTGCAGTTTGTCCTGCTGATCACGTGACTCATCCTCAGAAACTTCGGCGCTTTTTTCTAGTTTGCGAATTGTATCTAAGGCGTCGCGGCGGATATTGCGAATAGCAACGCGCCCTTCTTCGGCATACTTGGCGGCGATTTTGACTAATTCTTTACGGCGATCGCTCGTCAAGGGTGGAATGTTGAGCCGAATTAGGGAACCATCATTGCTAGGGGTTAAACCCACATCCGACATAGATATTGCCTTTTCAATCAAATTTAAGGTATTGCGATCGTAAGGCTGAATCAGAATTGTTGTTGAATCTGGCGTACTAATGTTTGCCAGTGATTTTAACGACGTTGGCGAACCGTAATAATCCACGGTGATCTTATCTAATAAACTCGCATTAGCGCGACCAGTGCGAATTGTGTTAAAAGACCGTTGAGTTGACTCTACGGTTTTTTGCATTGTACTCTCAGCTTCAGCTAATTTCACAAGAACCTCCCACAAGGGTGCCGATGGACTCTCCCATGACTGCTCGATGGATATTACCGCGCACAGTTAAGTCAAATATAAGAATAGGGATATTGTTTTCCTTACACAAGGCTATCGCGGTACTGTCCATTACTCGTAAATCTTTTGCCAAAACGTGTCCATATGTCAAGGTATTGTAACGTTTGGCGTCCGGGTATATATGAGGATCAGCATCATAAACGCCATCTACCTTGGTGGCTTTAAAAATCACTTCAGCTTCTATTTCTGCGGCTCTCAATGCTGCGGTAGTATCGGTGGTGAAAAAGGGATTTCCAGAACCAGCACCAAAAATAACCACCCGCCCTTTTTCTAAGTGACGAATGGCACGACGACGAATATACGGTTCAGCGACTTCTTGCATAGAGATTGCGGTTTGCACCCGCGTCTGTACCCCGATTCGTTCTAGTGAATCTTGCAATGTCATGGCATTCATTACCGTAGCAATCATCCCGATGTAGTCAGCGGTTGCTCGATCCATTCCCGCCGACGCCGCCTTGACGCCACGAAAAATATTTCCGCCTCCGACGACGATGGCAGTCTGAACGCCAGTTGACACTACCTCTGCTACTTCTTCGGCTATTTCCTTGACCACTTCTGGATCAATTCCATAACCCATATTGCCCATGAGGGCTTCACCACTAACTTTAAGTAAAACCCTTCGGTAATGTGTTCCCATGAAGTTACGCGCTTGATCAAAAATTTGTTATTACCTCCAATTTAAGATAGCAATACAGTGGCATTCTGTCTCTAGTTTTTCATTACCAAATAAGTATAAATTCATTCAGTCTCTTTGGGATGAATTTCTTGACCTTGCAACAAACAGATAATTGGGCAAAGTTTACCACACACTCCACCGCGTGCGATACGCGGAGCGTCAAGCAAGCGGGCTTATCGCACGCTTGTTGATAATTGTGTTTGGCACCTTCAGTGTTTTACGAGTTATCATCTTGTTTGTCCTTGACGCGTATCGGCAGAGTTATAACCATATTTCTCATGCCCAACGCTTAACACCTTGGGCTAATCATTGTTAAGTACTGCAACAATAAAAACAGTCGTACCTGCCGTATGCGGGTGCATCTTTACTCCTTGTACTAATTATTCATCTGTCATGACCACCTCTGCTTCCACTCCTGCATTTACTTCAACAAAAACGTGGATTTGGCAAGGTTTTCCCATTTGCTACCAAACCCAAGGAACCACTGGACCTGCTGTTATCCTCGTGCATGGCTTTGGTGCTTCTTGGTGGCACTGGCGGAAAAATATCCCTGTGCTGGCAGAACACTGTCGTGTCTATGCCATTGATTTGATTGGCTTTGGTGCTTCCGCTAAACCAAAGCCAAATGAAAAAATAGCTTACACAATTGAAACTTGGGGACAGCAAGTCGCAGATTTTTGCCGTGAGGTCGTGGGTGAGCCAGCTTTTTTGGTTGCTAACTCCATCGGCTGTATTGTGGTAATGCAAGCGGCGGTGAGTTGCCCTGAAGCCGCCTTGGGAATTGCGTTACTTAACTGTTCCTTACGACTGTTGCATGATCGTAAGCGGGCAACTTTACCGTGGCATCGCCGTTTTGGAGCGCCTGTACTCCAACGTGTACTATCTGTCAAATTAATTGGTGACTTCTTTTTCAATCAAGTCGCTAAACCCAAAACAGTGCGGAAAATTCTCTTGCAAGCTTATGCTAATTCAGAAGCAGTTACAGAGGAGTTAGTAGATATACTGACAACACCCGCCCGCGATCCTGGAGCTGTTGCTGTTTTCCTCGCCTTTACCTCTTATTCCTCAGGTCCTTTACCAGAAGACCTTTTACCTCAACTGTCTTGTCCTGCGATTATCTTGTGGGGAACTGCAGATCCGTGGGAACCAGTTGAGTTAGGTAGAGAGTTAGCCAATTTTGCGCATGTGCAAAAGTTTTTTCCTCTAGAAGGCATTGGACATTGTCCTCAGGATGAAGCTCCTGAGGTGGTAAATCCAATTATACAGGATTGGATTTTGAAGCTAACACGATAACCTCACAATCCCCAGATTTTCTGCATAAATGAACAAAGCCAAATTCATGCAGTTGGGGAAGTGTTAATTTATCTTGCTATGGTTGAACAGGGTTCTGATTGATTTGTGTTTGCCGCAACCAGTCTTTACCCACTTGGATACTAATATCAGAACCGAGATTACCGGTGCTTTCTACCCGCACTTCTCCAAATCCTAAAGTGTTGCGAATTGATTCGGCCGTGTTACCGTCTCCTTGTTGGGCAACAATATGAGTCACTTCTAGAGGTTCACCCCAGCTTTTGGCTACATAAACGTTGGTATAGCCAAGTTTTTGCAAAGCTTTAATCAATGTTTGGATATTAGCTTTATCGTTACCCGTGCTGTTTTGAATTGCGACTCGTAAAGATCCTGGATTTACTACACCAGATACAGAATCTGTTTGTTGCACATCAAAGTACTGAGCCATCATGCTATGAATGCGCTGGCTATCTGGAATCCAGTAGCCCCCTTTTTGTTGACCGAACTGGCCAGGTAGCATTAACATTTGCATATTGGAGCGATTTGTTCTGACGCCAAAACCAATTAGTGCTAATAGCTCCTCAAGTGTTAAGTTAGTATCAATGTGTTCTTTAACGACGTTAAGAACTTTAGGCAATTGAGCTACGGTTGCTGGGTTGACAGATTGATCCATCAGTGCTCGCATCACCATTTGCTGCCGCTGAATCCGACCAATGTCGCCATTTTCATCATGTCGGAAGCGCAGAAGTTGCAGTGCTTGATCGCCATTGAGATGCTGTTTTCCTTTCTTTAAATTGATATATAAGTGCTGAGAGTCATCTTGATATTTCATATCCTTGGGTACGTAGACTGTAACTCCACCCAAAGCATCAATAAGCTTAGCAACTCCCAACACGTTAATCCGCATATAGCGGTCAATTCCTACATCACCTAACAAGCTACTCACAGTTTTGGCGGTTAAAGCTGGTCCACCAATCACATTTGCGGAATTAATTTTTTTTGTACCATGTCCATCTATTTGTGTCCGAGTATCTCTGGGAATAGAAAGCATCATCACTTTTTTGTGCTCTGGATCAAATTTGGTCAAGAGCATAACGTCAGCAAGACCATCAAAGGAGTTGACTTGGGGCAGATATCTCAGATTTTTGGTTTCAGCGGGAGGGTTTCGCACATCAGGAGGAAGTACGCTCATCCCCATGATTAAAATATTCACGGGGCGAGTTAATTGTGAAAATTTCAGTCCATCTCCAGCAATGCGATCGCTATCAAACACCGCTGCTTCATCTGGGCTTAAAGAAGCTTGCATTAAAGGAGTACCTGTTAAAGAAACTGCTAACAGTGCTCCTGCTGTTGCTGATACCATTGCAATCCCGCTCATAGCAACCCAAAACCACAGCCAACGTCCAGATTTGTCAGTGTTGGCATTTTTATCACTTGAGTTGGTAGTATCTGTAGAATAGTCGTCTTGCGCCGAAGTTCTTTGAATAGTCACGCTACTCCTCACACTTATCTGAATAAAATCTGGAGAATCTGTTGCTATGGAAACAGACAAATTAACCCATGATAACTAACTCTTAGATTAACAATGATAAATTTTACACTTCAGTATGAACCACAACACTTATTGGAGTAATTCTCCTATTTTTTGATAAATCCGGAGAGGTTTTCTTAGAAGTATGACAATCTCAAAAGAGATTTGACTAGGTCTGTTAATAATAAAATGCATATTTTTTAGTAAATTAAGTAAAAATACTGTCAACTGTTTTGATGACTAAAGAATTCTGACAGGTTATTTGTCAAGCGCTCTTTCCACAAAACGACTCACCAGGTGACAATCGCTTTAATCTGCTTTTAACTAGAGGAACAATTAACCAGATATTAATCAAAAAGTAGCGACTGGTGAGAAAGTTAGGAACGATTTGTAGATGCAATGTTAAAAACTTTGAAGTTGCCGCCCCAGTTGCTAGTAAAAAGTAACCCAAAAGCCAGGAAAATACTAAAGTGATTGACAGATAACTAACTCGAACTTGTTCCCGGCTTTCCTGATGATGGTAGAGTGTGCATAGTGAGGAGAAAAAGTCCATGACCGGAATCAGGTAGATAAGCACCTGTCCACCAGAGGTGGGCGAGTCTTGAGGATGGTGAGAATTGTTAGATGATTCAAGAATTTTCATTTGCCTGAGTGCAATCCCAAATAAGAGGGATGAATCATAATGGTGTAGTTAGAGATAATAGGCTTGATAGAAGAATTTTATTTAGTTGTATCCAACAATTGGCAGATGCAGACACGCAAGCTTTTAAACTGGTGGGAAACACTTACACCCGTAGCACGATTCTTGACAATAACTCTATTCGCTCCACTGCTAGTGCTTAATGGTTGGGCGATTAGCGCAATTTTTCATTACTTTCACTCCCTAATTGTTATTTTAGTCGGAGCGGCAGTGCTAGCATTTCTGCTAAACTACCCAGTTAGCTGGATGCAGCGCCAAGGTGCTAGGCGAGAGCAGGTTGCTATTTTAGTCTTTCTACTCGCTTTGTCAGTTTTACTGGCGTTGGGTGTCACCCTTGTGCCGCTTGCTCTAACTCAGGCTCAACAACTGGTGGCGCGTATACCAGAGTTAATAGATTCTGGGCGATCGCAGTTGATGATGCTGAACGAGAAAGCAGATAGTTTTGGTTTACCCATCAACCTTGATGCTTTAGTCTCACAAATTAACGACCGTGTCAAGGGACAATTGCAGGCGATCGCTGGACAAGTTTTAAATTTGGCTGTTGTTACAGTCACAAGCCTGCTTGACTTTATCTTGACAATGGTATTAACTTTTTATCTCCTACAACATGGGGATGAACTGTGGGGAAGTTTAATATATTGGCTACCTGTTAAATTCCGTGAGGCTTTTTCAAATACAGTACGCCTAAGCTTTCAAAATTTTTTTATTAGTCAGTTAATTTCATCCACCTGTATGGCATCAGCCCTGATTCCCATCTTTTTGTGGCTGAAAGTTCCATTTGGCTTACTATTTGGTTTGACTATTGGTATCATGGCACTTGTGCCATTTGGTGGTTCTGTAGGTATTGCTCTAACGACTTTGATAGTGGCACTACAAGATTTTTGGATGGGGGCAAGGGTATTGGCTGCTGCACTTATTGTTCAGCAAATTCTGGAAAACTTTATTGCTCCGAGAATTTTAGGAAGTTTTACAGGTTTAAACCCTGTTTGGGTGCTTATTTCAGTTTTGACAGGCGCAAGAATTGGTGGACTTTTGGGTGTGATCGTAGCGGTACCCAGCGCTGTTGTACTCAAAACAGTTTTAAGCGCTATACGTCCTTACTCTTCTGTATCCAGTGGCAGTAATGTAGAAGTACTTCCTCAAGGAAGTTCAGAATCTAGCAATACGGAAAATGATCAGACTGCAGGGGATAGTATAACTGCAGATTCAAAGGCTAATTCTACTGAGGTAGCTGCACCCGTTTCAGTTGAAGTATCGCCTTCAACTGCTCAAACAAATCATCCAGGGGCTAATCCTTCTAAGACTGTGGCTCCACAATGGAACCCATAAACAATATGCTTCCTGTTTGATTATCCCGAATCGCACAGAAGAAGGGACGCTCAACAATCATTCGGAATGGCTCTTTTGATGGCTTTACCGCTCTTACTGGCATGATTTCCACAGAAGTAGCAGCAGCAGCTTCTGTACCTTCCTCATTGACTTCAACAAAAGTTTTATGCTTGACTTCGCTTATTTTTAAATCCTTACCCATCGCAGAAAAATTTGCCTGATCGCTGAAAGCTTCACCCATACCTATGGCTGTTAGAGGATTTTTCAGCGTTACGTCATAGTCCATCTTAAAACGGGGCAAGCGAATAGACCCCTGTTGTTTGCTGAACTGAGCTATCCAATTTTCCCAATTCTCTGCATTTAGGTTTTGATAAAAACTTTGTAGATTAGAGTTTTGTTTGGGCAAGAAAATATAAAAGCCAATTTTACCATCTTTTCCATACGGTAAGCTAACTGCCTGAAATTGTTGATTTTCATAGTATTTATAGTCACCTGATTGTGACATCATTGGGTGTTGTTTCTGTTCACCTGAGCGGAGATAAAAAGGATATTCTGCGGTTTGCTGTTTATCAAATTCATTTGTCCAGCTACCTTTAAAATAGATAGCATTGATGAGAAATAAAACTTGGTCAGGTTGTATTTTTTCAACGATCTTACTGATTTTTCCGCTTGTTTTCTGATTAACCCAGTCATTAATCACATTCAAAGAACTTGCATCTGTGAAGTTGAGACTGGTAACCTTAGCTGTATAAAAATCTCTATTTCGTTGCAGAAAATCTGGTTGAAAGCTAGCTTTTTTATTTCCCCAAAGCGAATTAGCAATTGTCAGCTGCACCTTTGGATCTGGGTTTTCTAATAATTTTCTTAACACCGCGTTAGAGGAATTAATTTGTTCTAAGTTCAACTCCTTAAACTCCAATGCTTTAGCCATTGCTTCTTTTGTGTTGCCACTCGCGCCATTGTAGGTCATGGCAAGGGCGATCGCCACACTAGAAGGTGAAACAAAAATGTTCTTGCCACTATCGTTTTTCAAAACTTCTGAAAACAGTTTGAAGCCAAACTTTGTGTTGGCAGTAATAAGTTTACTATCAGGATTTAATGCTGGCTTCGATACAGGAGATTCTGAGCGAGGTGAACCCGACTGGGCAAACGCACTCGTGCTACTATTAACTTGAGAGCATCCTATAACACCCATTAGGACAACGCTAGCAGCCGCCAAAACGTAACGTCTGCCTAAACGAACTCCATAACGTCTTTGTAAGAAATTTTCCCCAGCATTGCTAAATTTCTGCTTCATTTTACCACCATTATCGCCAGAGTCTTTATTTTGACTATCGCATCTGGTGTGAGGTAATATCTGACCCGTTACAGTTTTGGCAACAGTGATTGTACAGTTTCAGGTTTTTTCGTGATGACTAATTTGGCTAATTAGTCAATAAGTATTAGTTCTTAGCTTTGATTTTTGATCACTGTTTGTAGCCCAACTTCCTACCTGACGGGTACACTCCACCAAGCTAAAGCGTAAGCCTGAGTTGCTTCGTTAACTTTCTTGGGAAATTGAACACGGATTTTGTAGTTGCCAGTTACGGGAACAGGGCAGAAAATATGTTCAACACTGTCAACTTCACTGATTGAGGAACAGACAGCGTCAGCATTTCCATTTTTATCATCGGCTTTGACCAGATAAAGGTCGAGGTTGTTTAAGCCGCGATCGCGAAAATATTCTCCTGCGTCAAACTGACCGTTTTTATTCCTGTCGTTTAGCTCTACTAACCTATCCCAAGTTAAGGTGATAGAAACAAAACTCCCCTGCCTTAAGGGTTTTGCTAACTCATATTCTACAGATGCTTCTGCATTGACTGTGCGATAGTCCCAACCAAGGGCTGGTACAGTTTGCGTTGGATTCCATTCACCAGCGCTAAATTGTTGGTAAGCGCGAAACGCGTTCAAATGACCAGTTCCCATTTGGGAATCTAAAGGGATTTTTGGGTCTTTATATGCATCAGAAGCCAACCAGTCTTTATTTTGTTTATCGATGAGCGTCCGCGTCATTCCTAAGCGCAAACCGTCGCCAGTGTCTTGAATTTTATCAGCTGAGTTGAGCAGTACTGCTTTCATCACTTCATGTCTGCGAGAATCTATACTCCAGTTGGGTTGTTTTGTGCGCAATTGTTTATCACCAAACTCCTGCAACAGAGCAACTGTTGCAGTCACCTGAGGCGCTGCAAAGCTTGTCCCTGTGACTTTATTCTTCTTCCCATCTGCATTTCGCAAGCCGATGTTATTCCCTGGAGCAACTATACCAATAGCACGACGTGGACCAAGATTAATCTCTTTTCCAGCAAGCCGCATCAGTAGTCCTTCACTCACAGCCGCCAAATTAGAAACATCAACTTTATTATAAATCCCTCCTCGACGGGATGAAAAAGCTACGTTGAGTCCGTTATAATTGTCAGTAGGTATGGGAATGCCACCCTTTCCCTGATTGCCTGCAATTATGTAGAGACTATTGTGGACGCGACTAGACCAGTCAATACATAAGGTGAGTAAGGCGTTGCCATCTAAAGTAGCCTGAGGTCGTGGGTCACGGTTTAAAGGTTCGCCAAAACTAAAGTTAATTGCGCGGACATCTCCCCCATTTTGTAGTGCTATGTGCTGTGCAGACAAGCACTCTTGTGGTTGACCTAAGCTTTTTCCATAACCCACAGCAGATGAGTACAATCGCGCTCCAGGAGCAACTCCAGGAAAAGCTTTATCTGTACTAACCATGATACTAGCGACATTGTAGGCGTGGGGGTCAACACCGCTATTTGACTTTGCAAGTTCATTGCGTAGGAATGCACCTGCTATTGATACTGAGTTATTCTTAGAGACGGCTTTATCCAACCCATATCTACCTGGACGCCCAATCTCTACCTGACCAATGGCTATCTTGCGACCGATTAAATTATATGGGAGTTGGTGTAGTCTAAGAGCATCAATACCATTAGTGCCAAAAGGAGATTCCACAGCAGCAAGTACCGGCGCACTCAAGCAGCAAGCACCTAATCCCCAAATTATCCAAGTTTGTTTGTTCGCCATAGTCAGTTAGAAATCATGAGTTGTTATTTGTTTGTTGTCAATGCCCTAGGGGCAGGGTGTAAGGGGAGCCAGTGCGTTGGGAAGCCAGTACTTGATGTAGGTATCAGGCGTTCGGGTTTCCCGACTTGTAGACGCCCGAAGGGCGGCTTCCCGTAGGGTAGCACCTGGCGTTGTAAGGGTGTAGGGGTTCCCCTGAATTTATTGATAGGCTTGATACAAGGATTAATGGTATCTTTTTGTTTCCATTATTAAAATAAGGGGCTTGTATCCTTATGGGTTCCGGAGCAGGGGTAGTACAATTGGCTCATTCGCTGCCTGCGGCACGCTACGCTAACATTCAAAATTCCCCTTACACCCCTATACCCCTACACCCCCTTCTTGGTCAGAAAGTACTACTAACGACTAATTAATCCCCATGAAGGAAAAAGTCGGGATCAGATAGATGAGCGTTTGCTCAAGTTTTGTTACAATGCTGACAGATGAGGACGCTTAAAAACCCACTAGCCATGACCCAAACACAATCTAAAAAGCCCATTGTAATAGCTCCGTCCATCCTATCAGCAGATTTTAGTCGTCTAGGAGACGAAATACGTGCTGTAGATCAGGCTGGCGCAGATTGGATTCATGTCGATGTAATGGACGGTCGCTTTGTACCTAATATTACGATAGGTCCTCTGATTGTGGAGGCGATTCGCCCAGTGACACAAAAGCCTCTGGACGTTCACTTGATGATTGTGGAACCAGAAAAGTACGTAGAAGATTTTGCGAAAGCAGGGGCAGATCACATCTATGTTCATTGCGAACACAACGCTTCACCTCACCTGCACCGCACGTTGGGACAAATCAAAGAACTTGGTAAAAAAGCAGGAGTGGTTCTTAACCCCGGTAGTCCTTTGGAACTGATTGAGTATGTTATAGAACTGTGTGACTTGGTGTTGATTATGAGCGTCAACCCCGGTTTTGGCGGTCAAAGCTTTATTCCTGAAGTTGTGCCAAAAATCCGCAAGCTACGTCAAATGTGCGATGAACGTGGTCTTGATCCTTGGATAGAAGTGGATGGGGGACTCAAGGCAAATAATACCTGGCAAGTTTTGGAAGCTGGGGCTAATGCGATCGTAGCTGGTTCCGCTGTGTTTAAGGCAAAGGATTATGCTGAGGCTATAGAGGGTATTCGCAACAGCAAGCGTCCTACTCCACAACTCGCAACAGCTTGAACTATTCAAGGACAAATAGTTGTTAACTGTCGATAAAAAAAACTCGGTTTTTCAAAACCGAGTTTTTTTCTCGTTTCTCGTTCCTATGCAGAGTATAGGAACGAGATATAAATCAAACCGGATTCCTATATCAGTTTCTCGCCCAACGGGTTCCCTTCCAAATACTGATAAACAAAGTTCCTGCAACCACAGCACCAAGATTCCATTTTACAGAAGTCTTAATCAAGCTTAACCCTCGAAGAGACTGAGTTGCTTCTGCTTGAGTTTTAATCTGTTGTTTAGCTTGTGAGACTTGTGATAACAATTGCTCCTTTAATTGTTGAGGATTTTTACCATCTGTTTGGCGACCTTGGCTCTTTAAAAATTTATCTATCTGTTCGGGTGAAGCTTTATTCACCTGCTGTTCTAATTGATCGGCTTGAGATATTTTTTGAGTGGATACAGTTTGAACTTGAGCAGCATTTTGACTGTTTAATCGAATCGTGCTAGTCAGTCCTAAAGGTATGAGTAGAAAAAATAATATTCCAAATAATAAAGTTAACCAAGATAAAAACTTTAAAATAGGAATTTCTAATTTTGTTCGCGAATGTAGCTCTCCAAAAAACACTAACACTAACCCAATTAAAGGCACTGGTACTTTTTCAACTAGCATCCCCATTGTTTGAAACTCCCAAACAGGATTCATAAAATTGGGCGGGATAAACATCTCAATGATGTCGAACAATGCCAATAATAATAAACCATAGCCCAGCGATCGCACTATTGTCATCGAACCTTGCTGACTGAAGGCAAAGTCTTGTAGTTCTTGAACTATGGGCATGAAATTATCTCTATTTGATTTTGTCATTTTGTTAACCGAGTAAAACTGAAAGAATTGACGATAATTTAGGACTTGGGAAAGCGTGGTTTCCACCACTGATACCAAGAAAACCAAGCCTTTTCTAAAACTTGGTAAGCTGTTTCTGGGGAAGAATTTTTTAAAGGAATTGATAAATGCGCCCAAAGACAACGGTTGTCTTGAAGTTGTTTCTGACTCAAGATCCAGGACAATAGACGTTTCGGCTGGATTGCGTGGATATGTAGATTTTGATTAAATTGCTCATTAGTAAACGTACTGCCGCCTTGAGGGTTGATACACGTACTCAAGTAAGCTCGTTGCTTTTCTACTCCCAAACCATAGTAGCCAACTCCTTGTTGCTGACGTATCACAGCAGGTGAATAGATAAAGGTAAAATCTCGCAGAAACTGAACAACATCTCCATCCTTCAAATAACGCATTTCAATATCTAGAACCAAATTATTGTTTAGGTATTGATAATGCTTTTGAGCTATGACTTGGTAAATCTTTTTTGTTGGCTGTGGTAGTGGACGACTTACGCTGAATTGCCATTGTGGTAAAGGAACCTCTTGAGGAAATGTAAACGCAGTCACTGTCTGTTTGTCTTTTGTGGGAAGCAACACTATAGTTCCTAAAACAAACAAGACGCCACTCAGAGTGAAAGCCAAAAGTGGTATGCGCAATTGTTTCCAAATCATCGTTTCCAAATCATTACTTTGATGACTCCGTGGCGTCTTTATTTCTTAATTCAGACCTTCCAAGGTAAAACCAGCAAAATAATCCAAAAAGTAACACAGCAATCAGCGAAAATACCAGAGAACCATCTCCATCATGCCAGTAATCAAAGACTTCCATATGTCCTTGTGCTACTAAGATAGCCATCAGAGCGACTCTTAAAGCATTCACAATAAACGCCAAAGTGCCGGCTGTAAATGCTATCAGAATTTTGTGCTTCCAATTTTGAGGAAACATTAAGAGAAAAAGTAGAGCTAAGCCTACTAGTTGGAATATCAGCTCTATCCCAGAACATCCCGAATAAACTTCTACGCTTCCAGTCGGGAGATAAAGTTGAGTTCCTTTTTGAGCAACATCAAAACCTGTGTACCAAAGAATTAAAGTTGTAAATTTGGCAGTCAACAGGGATATATCAAGCCATGAAGATAATAATTTAGGTACACTCAGAAAAAATAGAATAAATAATTCTGCTTTGTATTGCTTTAGTCCCTTAAAGCCAGACGCCAGGATTGCAAAACCAATGGCAAAAATCACTGGTGAAAGATACAACAAAACACCAAAGCTTGTGAGGGATATACTCTTGATGAGTAACAGCGCAATCAGTGTTAAACCAAAGAAACTAGAGAAAACTCCACTTTCTAGATTTAAACTGTGGCGCTTTTCCCAGACTAAGGAAGATATCGCCGCCCAAAATAGAAAAGTCATGCCTAGGAGGCTAGAATTATTGGCTTTCCAAAGCACAACCAAATTAATAGCAATTAAGCCTGTTCCTATAGCTAATAACCAGATTTGAGGGTATTTGAGTTGTGAGATAACCGTGAGGTGAGAAGCTTTCATGTCATATGATGATGACTATAAGTAAGTCGGTGCAAAAAAATCAAACTGTGTAAAGAAAAGTAAATAAGGCTCAAACTCTTTCTCTCCCTACTCCCTGCTCCCCTTCGGGTTCCCAGTCGCCTGCGGAGGGAAACCCTCCCGCAGCGCTGTCTCACCTGCTCCCTGCTTTATTCCAACAAGAATTATTTACGCCGATCTACTTAGGCTATTAGCCAGGAGTTATAAACCCCTGGCAAGTGATGAGATGGATGCAGGAAGTTTATTCTACCTGTCTGGTTTTCCTACACTTTTGCAGTCTCTTTTTGTTCCTGCTTGTTGTATTTACGACGCAGAGCCACACCAAAACTACCTGCGGCTAAAGAACCTAATATGGTTATAGGTTCGGGAACAGGATTAGAAGGTTGGACAGCTGGACCTTGACCGACGTTGGTAAAGTTGGAACTTACTCCCTGTGTAAAGTCATAATAGTTGTCGTACGGGTCAATGTCTTGAACTTGGTAAACAACTTTTTGTGTATTCACAAAACTGTTATACAAGTTGGTAAGGAGTGTAGCATTGTTGGAATAGAACCAGCCCGTATCTAGTGTTTCATTGCGGAAACCGCCACTACTTAAACCACCAGAAGCGGCATTTCCTTGGTCATCAGTGTTTTCAGCATTTACACTGCTCCAATTGCCAAAGTTGAGACCATTAACTTGGAGTGTATTATCGTTGAAATCGAAATCACCAGACGCTGAATCGCCGTCATAAAGAGAGAACCGGATAGCAGCCTCTTTAATACCTCCCCCCAGTGCTGAGATGACTGACGAATTAAAACCAGTTTGGGTACCGATAGTAAGTGGATTGTTATTAGCATAGCCTATGTATAATTGATTGGCAGCCAACTGGCTAGTTACCCGTGTATTGTTTTGACCAATCAAATCCAAAACAATTCCACCTACTGGGGTGAATCCATTGCCCAATGTTCCACCCGAAGTTGGGGAAGTGAGTGTGAAGGTAGTTGCGTGCGCTGAACCTGCGACTACACTCAATCCCAGTACAGTGGTAGAGCCTAATGTTAAAACGCGAATAAACGGCTTCATTCCTACCAATTTCAGACTAGCCCTTACGCCCAGTCTACTCCCGGCTCGACTCACACTCGCCTGTCCCATGCCAAGTGTTTCTAGAGCAACATATTTGACCTTAACACAAGCTTTACGTAACTTTTTTCTAACCTTAAATCGTGTCATTGGGCTCACTCCTGTAAGTAGGTAAAAATTGATGGTAGATTTACCCTGGAGTGAGATTCGTTAGTACCTCAAAATAGTTGCACACAAAAGCGTTGCGACGGGTTAGCGTTAACCTGTCGCATACATCATCAGAAAACATCTATCAAACGCTGATGGCAAGTTCTATACTTGCCTCTATTTCTGAGGTACTAGCGGTGTCTTCAGTAATGCTTCTGAAATTGCATAGTAATGAGTGTCACTGTTTACGTAAGCAAAATCAACTAGTTCTAGTTGTCTTAACACAAAATTTAAAGTGAATGTTGTTATTGCGTAAACATTACATATCATCAAAAGTTAGCTTAGATCAACCTTCTGGATGATTCATCACCGAAATTACGATATAAAAACTTTGTAAATTTACGACTATTAAATAAAAAAGATGGGCATTTTTGCCCACCCTACTACAAACTTAAGAATTCAACACTCAACTTTTATCGGTTGTGATTACCTAACCATTTAGCTGCAGCAATTCCCAAAACAGCTGCTACAACAGGATTGCTAAGAAACCTAATAATTCCGGGTTGCTCTGCCAACACTTCGCGGAAGATATCGGGATGGTTGTGATAAGCGAAGGAGGCGAGTTTACTGACATCCTCAGCGTTCATTTGATTAGGAGAGTGAGTGGAAAGACTAAGTTGTTGTTCCAGATGGCGGTCATCGAATCCTCTTTGCTTGAAGTGCTTCAAGAAGCCGCGGGCGACATCATCCCGTTCATTAGGTTTAATTTGAGAAATTGCCTTTTGCAATTCTGGCTCCATTTGGTGGGGGGGAACGTTGTCATGATGTAAACACTGACCAAACAACTGACGGCGTTCTTCGTGTGTTGAGCGCTGGGCAAAATCATCAAAATTATCGTACTCTCTTCCTGAAGAGGTGGGAGCTTGATCTAAAGAATCAACATTTCCATGAGCCAAATCACTCATGATGTCACGTCTGTATTGATCGCTGCTACTCATCTTACTTATCTCCTTTGTCTTATCAAGCTTTTGATTATCAAGCTTTTGAAATAAACTGACTTTTCTTAAACTTTTATCAAATCCAGCAATTATGTGTACTGAACTTGGTTTGTTTGCACGTCATACTGCGCTGTCAAAATCAGTTTTTTATCAGGCGCATACACTAAAACTTTCAAGTCTTGATTGGGAAAGTTGTGACGAAAACCTTCTACTAAGGATTTTGCTAAGGGACGCACATCACTGGGAGGAACTTTAGAGGAAATTACAACACCTAATTTGTTGTTGTCACGCACATAAGCCTCTGTGACTAATCCCTTCGATGTCTGTACAACCCAGTCACCAAAACTTTCTCCTGCTGGGATATTCACTCGCCCTAATTCTCCGGAAGCGACGTCTTTACCAACCATTGGTGGGTTAGTTGTGCGATTAGCTTGTGTCACATTACCACCACAGGCTGTTGTCAAAGTTAAGACTAAAATCAAAACACAACCTATGATGATTTGGCGGCTCTGCTTCAGTAGACTCATACTTCTTACCTCCCTAAAATCAGTTCTCAGTTAGCTGAAATAGAATATCTATTACAGTTGATTGAGTCTGTCTTCAGCTTTCTAAGTAGGTCAACATTGAAAAACGTAAAATAGAGTCTTTGCTATTACTTCGCTACCCTAGTGGGAACAGCCATGCCTTACGGTGAGTCCGAAAAGGACACGCTTCAAACGACGCGTGTACACTCCGTAACCTATGCCCTGCCTTGCCCCCTGCGTACTCCGTAATGACATTTCACATTTAATTAGGTTGAGCTACTTACAATTCTCGGTGTAAGTTCATTGGTGAATCTAAACTACTACATGAACAAACGAAGTCCACCGATGCGGACTTCGTTCCCGCGCTTTGATAACGCGCGTAACTATGAGTTGTTAAGTTTAATAGCGTAGGTATTTCTTAAAATAAATACGCCATTACAAACGCCCAAAGTTAGTAGAAAAAACATTAGTTTTATTTAAGCGTATCCTTTACGTCATCTTTGACATTTTCAACGCCATGACGTACTTCGCCTTCTGCTTGCTTTGCCTGACCTTTAGCTTTATCTTCTGGATCGCCAGTAACGTTTCCTACTACTTCTTGAATTTTACCTTCAACATTTTTAGCTACAGCTTTTGCACGATCTTCTAAACTCATTTAGCCCTCCAGGAATTCTATCAATTACGTTTCAAAGTTGATAATTAACTTTGAACTTGCTTTTTATTACTCTTACAAATTAGCTGAATTATCTTACAGTAGCCTTCCACCTCTAGATATATTAATCTTCTATGCTAAAAGAGAGAGGAAGAGTCACTACTATCCTCTAACACTAGTTAGTTATGAAAAACTTTTGATGCTACTGCATGCCAGTCTATTTAATAATAATGTTTTATGAATAACTCTTAATGTGGCCTATTTAATTAATGAAAAACCCGGCTTCCTTACAAAAACCGGGTGAATAAAGTTATGTGTACAATTTTTATTTAATCAAGAAAGCCCATGAGAGATTCAGGATCGTCAATAGTATTTGACGCTATTGGGCGATTCCCCATGGCAGAGTATGTTTCATAAATTACGAGATCACTTGTACCAATTGGACGAGTTCCAGACTGGTTCATAGTGTGAGCAATTTCAAATGAGTGACCTGTAACTGGGCGTATACCCATTACATTCCTTGTTTCTACAACTTGTAAACTACTGGAGCTGACTGGACGTATTCCACCGACAGGTAGTGTATTATCTACTTTAACTTCACCTAGTAGTTCTACCTGGTTTTGCTGGTCACTACTGTGCTCTACCTGATCCCAACTTTTACCCTGATTATTTTCCACTGTAGTTTCTCCGTTAAGCTTGACATTTTTTCGCCGAGGACTTCTTGCTTCACCAGAGCTAGTTATGCTCATTCATTCTCACCTGGTGTATTGTTAACTTATTTTACAAGATTCTGGGAAAGTTAAATTTTTCCTTAATATCTCAGTTTAACTTTAAAAATATCGTGTAGATATAATTCTTCTATAAGACTTATATTTTAAATATAAATATAAGATTTTTGTTAACTAAAATAAAGAAATGTTGCAGATATCGGCCACAGATTTCAAAGTGGCGACAAAACTTATTTATACAGTAAAAGCACCGATTGTGTTGAAGTTGCTTAGCATATTAAATAGAAGCAGCTGAATTAACTTCTATGACGCAATTTCATCTTCAAGCTCCCTTTCAACCGACAGGCGATCAACCACAAGCGATCGCTCAACTTATCACCAGCGTAAATTATGCAAACAGGTATCAAACTTTACTGGGAGCGACGGGAACAGGAAAAACTTTTACCATCGCCTCAGTGATTGAAAAAGTGGGGAAACCCACTCTCGTTCTTGCTCACAACAAAACTCTTGCGGCACAACTGTGTAACGAGTTACGAGAATTCTTTGCTGAGAATGCAGTTGAGTATTTCGTTAGTTACTACGATTACTATCAGCCAGAAGCCTATATTCCTGTCAGCGATACATATATAGAAAAAACGGCTTCGATTAACGATGAAATTGATATGTTGCGACACTCAGCAACGCGATCGCTCTTTGAACGCCGCGATGTAGTTGTTGTTGCATCTATTAGTTGCATCTATGGTTTAGGAATGCCTTCAGAATACCTGAAAGCAGCTATTCCCTTTCAAGTCGGTTTGGAAGTGAACCAACGGGAAATACTGAAAGATTTAGTATCCATTCAGTATAGCCGCAACGATGTGGAGTTAGGTCGCGGACGTTTTCGCGTCCGGGGTGATGTATTGGAAATTGGTCCAGCGTATGAAGACCGAATTATCCGCGTGGAATTCTTTGGTGATGAGATTGATGCTATTCGCTATGTTGACCCTGTCACAGGTGAAATTATTAAGAGTGTAGAAGCGGTGAATCTTTATCCGGCGCGTCACTTCGTCACTCCTGAAGAAAGGTTAGAAGAAGCTTGCGATGCGATCGCAGCAGAACTCAAACAGCGAAAAGCAGAATTAGAGGAAGCTGGGAAATTACTGGAAGCGCAACGCATAGACCAGAGGACGCGCTATGATTTGGAAATGTTGCGTGAGGTGGGTTATTGCAATGGTGTGGAAAACTATTCCCGTCACCTTGCAGGACGCCAAGCAGGCGAACCACCCGAATGTTTGATTGATTATTTCCCCAAAGATTGGCTGTTGGTCATAGATGAATCTCATGTCACTGTACCGCAAATACGCGGAATGTATAACGGTGACCAAGCACGAAAAAAAGTGTTAATTGAGCATGGGTTTCGTCTACCCAGTGCGGCTGATAACCGTCCACTGAAGGCTGAGGAATTTTGGACAAAGGTGAATCAGTGTATTTTCGTTTCCGCTACCCCAGGAAATTGGGAACTCGAAGTTTCTGAAGGTCATATCGCACAACAAATCATTAGACCAACTGGAGTTGTTGATCCAGAAATCATAGTCCGTCCGACAGAAGGGCAAATCGATGATTTGTTGGGCGAAATAAAAGACAGAGTTGATCGCCAGGAACGAGTGCTGATTACAACACTGACTAAGCGCATGGCAGAAGATTTAACTGAATATCTGCAAGACAACAGTATTCGAGTAAGGTATCTGCATTCTGAAATTAATTCGATTGAGCGAATTGAGATTTTGCAGGATTTGCGCGATGGTAGCTTTGATGTGTTGGTTGGTGTGAACTTGCTGCGGGAAGGTTTGGATTTACCAGAAGTTTCTCTGGTGGCGATTTTGGATGCTGATAAAGAAGGCTTTTTGCGTGCAGAACGTTCTCTGATTCAAACGATTGGAAGAGCAGCGCGTCATGTGCGGGGACAAGCGATTATGTATGCGGATAACTTAACTGATAGCATGATCAAAGCTATGGAAGAAACCGAGAGGCGTCGCAATATTCAAATGGCTCATAACCGGATGCACGGAATTACACCGCAACCAATTGTGAAGAAAAAATCGAGCAATGCGATTTTATCTTTCTTAGAAGTGTCGCGGCGATTAAATGCAACCGAGTTAGATACAGTTAAACAACATATAGATGAATTTCCTTTGGAAGAGATTCCAGGTTTGATTACTCAACTGGAAGCACAGATGAAAGAAGCGGCGAAGAAACTAGAGTTTGAGGAGGCGGGGAAGTTGCGCGATCGCATTAAGCTGCTGCGGGATAAATTAGTGGGACGATAACAATTCACGCATTCGCTCATTTCGCTACTGCATAACTGAGTCTTTAAACGAACTCATCGTTTCTGAAAGTGCTTCCCACAGGATTTGAACATCAATCTGTTGAGTGCGCCAGTTGGAGAATGCAGCTCGAATTGCTGGCACACTTCCGTAAACAGTTGGTGTTAGGAAAACCTTTCCACTATCGTGCAACTTTTCCAGGAATTTTTCAATGGTGTCTAATCGAATCTCTTGCCCGTCAACTGACAAGGTAAAGCAGACGACATTAAGACGAACAGGAGCTAAAAGCTTGAAATCTCTAGAATTCTTTATTTTCTTACCTAAAAGTTGAGCTAACTCACAGTTTGTCTCAACGATGTCTCGATACCCCTGTGCACCATAAGCTATCAAGCTAAACCATGCAGGAAGTGCCCTGAATCGGCGTGAGTTTTCTGGAGTTAAGTGAACAAAATCAGGATTTTCAGCCGGAACTCCAAGATAAGCTGCATTATTTTGAAAGACTTCGAGTTGGAGATTTCGATGCCGTGTAAATTGCATAGCCGAATCATAAGGAACATTCAGCCATTTGTGAGCATCAATCGCGATCGAATCCGCAGCATCCAGCCCTTGTACCAGATGGCAGTATTGAGGTGAACAAGCTGCAAATCCACCAAAGGCAGCATCTACATGCAGCCAGAAATTAAACTCTTGCTTGAGTGCTGCAATTCCCATTAAATCGTCAAAATCACCAGTATTAACGGTTCCTGCATTTGCCACAACAATACATGGCTCCTGGCAACGACTCAAGTTTTTGGTGAGTTCATCTAAGTCAATAGCTTCTCGTTCAGGTAAACAAGGAACAATTTGTAGATTACTTTTACCCATTCCAAGCATAGAAACTGCTTTGCTGATACACGAATGGGGTGAACCGCTGAAGATTTTGATAGCGGGCAAAGCATACAGTCCATGATGAGTAATATCGATCTTCAGCTGTTGAGCAATCCATTGTCTGGCTAATGCTAAACCCACAAAATTGGACATTGTCGCACCTGAGACAAATGTTCCGGAGTGGGAGTCTGATATCTGGAAGAGTTGGCGAAGGAAACTGATTGTCTCTCGCTCAACTTCAGGCGCAGAGGAATCTTTCGCACCGATGACATTTTGATCAAAGATACTCACAAGCCAGTCACCTGCAATCGCTGCAGGTGTAGAACCGCCAGTCACAAAGCCCAAGTAACGAGGACCAATACTAGCAGTAATTCCTGCACCATACTTGTTGTTAAACGCCTCTAAAGCTTTCTCTGTACCAATTCCCTCTTTAGGCAAGGAGGCTATGTCATAATTTGCAGGCATAACTCCAACAGGACGTTGGTTCAAACCTTGCAAAAATTGGGTTGCATGACTCAGAATTTTTCCGAGTATCTGGTTAAGGCGTCTAACATCAGTTTCTAAATTTCTATCCACTGTGTTTCACAAGCTGTGACTTTCGGTTACCAAGCCTACACAGAACTTTATTGTATGTGCAAATTTGATATTACTGTCCTTCGATCACCCTTGGTTGCTCAGGCAAAGATTCTTGTTGAGATTGTTCTTGTGTAGGTTGTTGTTGAGATTGTTCCTGTGGAACTTCTTGTGGCTGAGGATTGAGATATTCTTGCCATGCTCTAATTTGTTCTCGTGCAGCACTATAGGCATCAGTTCCTCTTGGAATCAGTCTGGCTGTCTCAATAGCTCTAGGAATATTAGATTCTCCTTGAGCACGAGCTATATCCAACAATTGCTGACTCCATTGGTCAATGGCGATACTTGCATCACTGTGTAGGATGCTATTATCCGGTACTCTGTTTGCTAGCCTAATTGCTTGTGCCAAAGCTTCCGGAGTTCCGGTAACTGCGATTTCTCGTGCTTTGTTCCAATTTTGTTTTGCACGAATTTGTCCTTGCCACTGATCTATAACTGTTTGTGCTTCACCAGAAAGTGCTCGTCCTGAGCGGATTTGTTGAGCTGTTGCAATAGCAGAGGGTAAATCGCCACTGTCAGCTAAGCTTTTTGCTTGGTCTAAGTAGGGCTGGTCTTGAGTAGTTTGAATCTTTGCTGTCCAATTCCCAATTTTTCTTCGTGCTTCTGGATACAATGCACGACCTCGTCGAACTTGACTTGCCTGTGCGATCGCCGCTTGTAGAGAGTTAACATCCTCAAGCATTGCCATTTGATCAGCTCGATCCAAATACGGACGGTCTTCGATTGTCTGTATTTGAGCAACCCAACCACCAATTTCTTTTTTTGCTTGCTCTGCACGAGGGTTGCCTTCTGGAATTAGTTGTGCTTCAGTGATAGCTGCTGCAAAATCTTTAACTGAACCAAGGCTTGCCAGAGTTCTTGCTTTTTCCAAATGGGCGACATCTTGAATTTCTAGTTGCCAGCTAGCAATAAGTTCTTGCGCTTTTTCATATTTTGGTCTGGTTGCCTCTATTTGTTGAGCTTGGGCAATTGCTGTTTCTAGACCGGCTGTTGTCCCTAACCATGCACTCCTTTGCGCTTCAGATAAAGCAATAAAGTCTTGTATGTCCTTATTGTGTCCAGTGCTGGGGGGAATTTTTTGGGCTATCAAGATAGCTTGGTCTGGATTTCGTCCGTCCAGTTTTGCCTGTGCCAACTCAAGCATTTTATCTCCAAATTCCGAAAGAGCTTGCTGGGCTTTGGGATAAACGTAACTGTCCTGCCGTATCGACTCTGCCACCTTAATGGCTTTGAGGAGATTATCGACTGTTTTGCTTTCGGCTAAAGTTTTCGCTTTTCCTAACTGCTCACCATCTTCTCGGGCGCTGACAATTAATCGATTCAACTGGTCATATTTCGTCATCGACCAGTATGTATTATCTACACGCAACAATCTAGAAGCTAACATGAACGCTTGATGCCATTTTTCGTCCCGCATTTGGGCTTCTGCTTCAGTGTAAATGCCTTCTGCTGTTGACCAGATGGATTGCCATTTGGAAATTTTTGGCTCCACCAATCGATAAGCGGATTCCTCTTTTGGAACCTGGCGAGCTGTTGCGATCGCTTCGTCTAGCCGACCTGCCTGGAAACTCTGGTCTGCTAATTGCAGAATCTCCCGTGACCAATCTTCTATTAAACGGTCAATTTCTCCACGAAGCGGGTGATTTTTTGGCAGTTCTTTGACTAGGGCGATCGCTTGGAGAAGGTCTTTTACCGTTTGCTTAGAAGCTGCCAACTGAGCGCAATTTAGCCGTACCGAAGCACTAGCCAATGGCCAGAAAATCGATGGACAGTTAGGCGCAGATGGCAGCTTGAGTAACATTGCTGTTGCCATAAAGGCTATTCCGCTAGGAACCAACGCTAACAGTAACGTCCACAACACCCACGATTTCGTCCATTTAGGCAATGTCCAAGAACTTTTACTGACTGGTACTATTTCTTGGGACTCTTTATCTAGAGACAGTTGGTCCGAATCATTTTCTTTTGAGCCTTTCACAGAATCGATGATATAACTGGTTGTTGCGACTCCAGACGTATGTGTTTCACTAGATTCTTGCCTTCGGTATCCTCTAGTCATATTGTTATCTGGCTCTCTTGCTTTGCCTGGTAACCAACTTTCTGGCATATCCCGCTCTGTCATCTCTCACACCAAAATAAACAATTAACTTTAGCGATCTGTTATAGCTCCAAAGTTTCGTCCCTGCCATCGTAACTTTCCTTCTGGATGAAGTTACTTCTTACATGATGATATGTCCTCCACTCATATCATGTATATGCTAGATAAAAAGTTTTCTTTTATACTTTACACCCCGGCTGAAGCTTCTGCTTGCAAATCTACAACCAGTTGAGCCAAGTCATCTCGACTTGCCTGGTAAACTGTACCACAAAAATCGCAAGTTGCTTCCGCCCCATTATCTTTAACAATCATGTCTTGTAGTTCTGCTTCACCCAACATTTTGAGTGCTCCTAGCACGCGGTCAAAGGAGCAACCGCAGTGGTAACGTAAAATTTGGGTTTCCGGAAAGATCGCAACTCCCATATCTCCCAGTAAATCACCAAAGATGTCTGTCAAGGATTTCCCTGCTTGCAACAAAGGTGTAAATCCTGATAGTGCGGCGACTCGTGATTCCAAAGTTTCCACTAGAGCTTCATCTCTAGCGGCTTTAGGCAATACTTGTACCAGTAATCCTCCGGCTGCTGTCACTCCGTTTGCTCCTACGAACACGCCTAATACTACCGCTGAAGGTGTTTGTTCCGAACTGATGAGGTAATGAGCCACGTCGTCCCCTATCTCACCAGAAACAAGCTCCACCGTACTAGAGTAAGGATACCCATATCCAATGTCGCGGACTACGTAAAGAAAACCTTTACCAACTGCACCACCAACGTCAAGCTTACCTTTACTATTGGGAGGCAGTTCTACAGATGAATTTTCCACGTAACCGCGTACTGTTCCATCTAGTCCTGCGTCTATTAATATACCACCTAAAGGTCCATCACCTTTAACTCGGACATTAACTCTAGATCCAGCCCGTTTCATACTAGAAGCCATCAGCAAGCCTGCTGTCATCGTTCGACCTAGCGCAGCCGTTGCTACATAAGAAAGCTTATGTCTATTTCTTGCTTCTTCTGTCAAGCGTGTAGTTATTGCACCAACTGCACGAATACCACCTTGTGCTGCAGTGGCGCGAATTAATTGATCCGCCATGAAAAAAACCTATACCTTTAATTTCTTACCGAAATTTCCTGTGCAAAAAGCACCGAAAGATAATTATTTTAGTATAACAAAACTTAACTTAACTTAAACACGTGGGTAATGAGTGGGTTGGAGTCAGTGCACTAACTTAGTGAATACATGTTGTATTTGCATATCTTTTGTGCTTACTGTGCAAGGATGTTGAAATAAATTACAACTCCTTAATCCGCAATCAGCGAAACATCACGATATCGCTTTTGGTTCTTCGTAGTGTTGACTAGAAAGGTGTCGCTAATGACACGTTGTAGAAATCTTTTAGTAATCGTGGACTTCGCGCCATCAAGAAGCATCAATGCGGTTCGTTATACTAAAAAAACACTCTCTCATGCTTCCCGTAATCCTCGAAAAATGTTAGGTAATTATCAACAAAGCCAAATACGGATAGAAGTGGATGCATCCTTCAGTGCAATTCGCGACAGTCTGCTGCGTCCTACGGAACTAGAAAAATGGCTGCCCACAGGTCGCTTTGCTACTGGAATCCCAGAAGAACTCCATTCTGGAGTTGAGTATACTACCCAGATTGGACCACTCTCGATTCATCATCAAGTAGATGTGGCACGTCCTAACTGTTTACGCTTGTTACTCTCTCAAGGAATAGATGGGTTTCATGAATGGTACTGGGGAGAAGGTTGGGTACAGTCTCGTCTAGAGGGAGTGACAATTTTACCGCTTTCTTTGGGACAAACTTTAAGTTTGTTGAGTTTGCGTCAGTTTCTGGTAAAGAAAAAACCTTGACAAAAAACCCAGCTTCTTCAAAAAGCTGGGCTTTTACAGTCTAGAATTTAAAAATTTTTACCAGAAGACGAGGAGAAAGCCCATCCCACGCGCGGAGTGGGAGGAATCGTCGCTACGTCGTCTTAGTCATTAGTCATTAGTCAATAGTCATTAGTAAGAAAAAGCACGATTTTCGTGTTCGCGTTAGCTCCGGCCCCCTCCGGGGCTAGCGTGCCGTAGGCATAAAACATACTAGTGACAAAGGACTAATGATATCATCGTGTCCGGTTAAAGACTTATCATTAAGACTGCAAGGGAGCAGGGGGAACGGAGCACCGGAGAAAGGGTTTTCGGTTTCTGCATAGATTTAGGAATAATAACTAATCAACCGGACTTGATATGACTAATGACTTCGATTTCTCCCGGCTTTTTATGAAATTTTCACTCCGTTTAATTTCATAAAAAGCCGGGAGATGAGTTAAGAGGGATTTTGCAGTTGAACAGTACGTATCGATAGCTGTTGTGTCCGGTTACCCCTTTGGACTTTTAACTGCAATTGCTGACCTACACGACTATTTTCTACAATGTCAAGCAACTGTGTGCCTTTTGTGACGGGCTGTCGATCAACCTCAAGAATCACATCTCCCGGACGTATTCCCGCAGTTGCGGCTGGTGAATTGGGCACCACTTGCATGACTAAAACGCCATCAATTTCTGGCAATTGAATCGGAGAATTAGGGTTAGAGTTGAATTGTCTTGCCAATTCGGGGGTTATCTCTTGCATTTGCACACCTATGAATGGGTGAGCAATTGTTTCTCCTCGTTCCAGTTTAGTTGCAACTGTTTTAGCTTTATCAATAGGAATGGCAAACCCAATACCCGTTGCGTCACCACGAATAGCTGTGTTGATACCAATGACTTCACCTTGAGCATTCACCAGTGGTCCACCAGAGTTACCAGGGTTGATAGCGGCGTCGGTTTGAATGAAATCTAGGCGTTTGTTACCAATGCCAACTAGACTACTGGAACGTCTGAGGGTGCTGATAATTCCTAAAGTAACGGTGTTATCTAATCCTAAGGGGTTACCAACTGCGATCGCCCAGTCACCCACTTGTACCTTAGTTGAAGAACCCAAGGGTGCAATTGGTAAATCAGCACCAGCGTTAATTTTGACTACCGCCAAATCAGTCACTTCATCAACGCCTTGTACCTTTCCTTCAAAGCTGCGTCCGTCTTTGAGGCGGACAGTTACTTTATCAGCCTTATCGACTACATGAGCATTCGTCAGAATTAACCCACTCTTATCAATGATAAAGCCAGAACCAAGACCACGTAATTGCTCGGGGGGCAACTGCTGTGGTGAACCGTTACCAAAAAATCGCCGGAAAAAGGGATCGTCAAAGAATGGATCAGAGCGTCGGGTAATTGTACGCTCAGTGTCTATCCTCACAACTGCTGGTCCAACGCGATTTACTGCTGCTGTCACAAAGCTACTGCTACCAATAGCAGCAGTGGCTGGTGATTTCTGAGCAACAAGTTGTGAATCAGCACTCACATAACTCGGTGCTGGTTCTGCTTGGGAGGGTGAGACTTGCAGAGTGCCAACAGTTAGCAAAACTCCCAAAATTACGGCTAACACATGAGTACTTAGTTGGCGTATTGACCGGAGTCGTTTGGAAAATCGCATAACCACAACCTTATATTTCAGCCTAATTGTTGTTTCTATTGTGAAAAATTTCTCTATGCTATTTTTACAGGTTTTGTGATAACGAATATTTATTGACTTTGTTTATGGCTTGATGTTTCGCGCTTCCTCCTTAATCGTTGAAAATCTGGGATTTATTCTTTAATTTAGGACATTTTCAGATAAGATTGGTCATTTTCCTCATCTTCCTCATTTCCCTCGTCCCCTCCTCTGTGCTCTAGGTTAGGATCTTATTTACTGGCAGCACCTCAACACAAACCTATGAATGGATCGAACAGATCAACAAAACAATCTTCATCCACATCTGGGCAGGATGAGGATTTCCTCCTTGAGGATACACACAAAGATAATACACAGCATCTTCATAACCATGAACATTCTGTTCATGCTCACGTTCATAGTGAAGAATCTCTGCGGCGAATCGTCAATCGGCTTTCGCGTATAGAAGGGCACATTCGCGGGGTCAAGACAATGGTGCAGCAAAGTAGCCCTTGTCCTGATGTTTTACTACAAATTGCTGCAGTACGGGGAGCATTGGATCGGGTAGCACGGATTGTCTTGGATGAACATTTAACAGAGTGTATCGCAAGAGCTGCAAAAGAAGGCAATATTGAAGTTGAACTGGAACAACTTAAAGCTGCTTTAGATAGATTTTTATAAACACACATGCTTTCCAAATCAAAAACGAATGAAGATTATCAATTTCATTATTCGTTCAGTGGTAATCCAGATCAACCACTGATTCTTTTTTTGCACGGATTCATGGGGAACAGTCATGAATTTGATGAAGCCATTTCATTACTATGTGATGATTTTTACTGTTTGACAGTTGACCTTCCTGGACATGGAAAAACTAAAGTTTTGTGTGGTGATGAGTGGTATACAATGCCAAACACTGCTGATACTGTAATCAACTTACTGGATAATTTAAAAATTACCAAATGCTTTTTGGTTGGATATTCAATGGGTGGGAGATTAGCTTTATACCTGACTCTGCATTTTCCTCAGCGTTTCACGAAAGTTGTTCTGGAATCAGCGTCTCCTGGTTTATTAACAGAAGCAGAACGAGTAGAACGAGTTAAACGTGATGAGCAAATAGCCAGGAAATTAGAAAGAAGTGTTTGCAGAAATGATTTTGTTACCTTTGTCTACAATTGGTACAATCAACAAATTTTTGGCTTAATTAAAGATCATCCCCAATTTCATCGCCTTCTAGAAGTCCGGTTGCAAAATCATCCAATTGAGTTAGCTAAATCACTACGGTTTATGGGTACTGGATGTCAACCTTCTTTGTGGGAAATGCTGAAAAAAAATAAAAACCCTGTGCTTTTATTAGCAGGGGAATATGATGAAAAGTTTATAGATGTCAATACAGAGATGACTAACATTTGTGAATCTTGCCAACTAAAAGTTATTCAGACGTCCGCACATAATATTCATTTTGAAAATGTTAAGGCTTTTGTTGAGAATCTTCAATATTTTTTATCTAAGCATAACATTTGAAAAGCATCGTCACCCACATCTTGCACATTTGACGATCATCAATAAATATGACAAGAGAAAAAAAGGAAAGACATGAAATAATTTCAGATGATTGAGTTATACTATTCAATGAAAAGAAATAGTCAACTTGTAGCAAACTTCCAAAAAAGCAATTTATGGAAAACAAGAAATTATCTAACACTCACATTGAAAGTTTTCAACCCTTATTAACTCCAGATGATTTGAAATCGAGATTACCTTTAACACCTTTAGCAAAAGAAACAGTTTTTCAATTTAGAGAGGAATTAGAAAAAATTCTAACTTTTCAAGACAGGAGAAAATTCATAGTAGTTGGTCCATGTTCTATCCACGATACAAAAGCAGCGATAGAATATTCAGAAAAACTAAAAATTCTTGCTGAGCGAGTCCAGGATAAACTGCTGCTTATCATGAGGGTATATTTTGAAAAACCAAGAACAACAGTAGGATGGAAAGGATTAATTAATGATCCTGATATGGATGATTCTTTCCAGATCGAAAAAGGTTTATTAATGGCACGTACCTTACTGCTAAAAATTGCGGAATTGGGATTACCTATCGGTACAGAAGCACTCGATCCTATAGTACCTCAGTATATTAGTGAACTTATTACGTGGTCTGCAATTGGAGCACGCACAACCGAATCACAAACTCATCGCGAAATGGCAAGCGGACTTTCAATGCCAGTGGGTTTTAAAAATGGCACTGATGGTAATATTAATGTGGCTTTGAATGCTCTCCAATCAGCTCAGAAACCTCACAACTTTTTAGGAATTAATAAAAAGGGACAGGTGAGCATCTTTAAAACGAGAGGAAATGCCTACGGTCATGTTATTTTGCGAGGCGGTAATGGTCAGCCTAACTTTGATGCAGCGAATGTCAAACAGGTAGAAGAAAAATTAAAAGAGGCAAATTTATCGCCGGGAATTGTGATCGACTGTAGTCACGGCAATTCAAGTAAACAATATAAATTACAGAGTTCTGTTTTTGAAAAAATTATTCAACAAATAGTGGATGGTAATACATCAATAGTTGGCATGATGTTGGAATCCAATTTGTATGAAGGTCATCAACAGATTCCTAGTGATCGAGAGCAATTACAATATGGCGTTTCTGTTACAGATGGGTGTATTGCTTGGCAAGAAACAGAAGAAATTATTTTGGCTGCTCACAAAAACCTAAAATAGAAAGGTTTTGTTGCAAAAAGTTGTACCAAGAGTTCCAAAAACCAATCATTAACTGAGAGCTTTTTCTTACACTGATTTTCCAGATGCCTTTAATTCTTCTATCAACATTTTCTGATAAATCTGTGGTAGAGACTTGCTCACAGAATTAGTTTCTATACCATATCCCAAACTTGTCCAAGTAGGAGACAACCGGCGCAAAACATCCGGTAACTTTCCTTGACGTAACTGTTGAGAAATATCAGTTCCCCAAAATCGAGAGTCACTTAACCAACGGTAAACAACTACGTCTTGATACTCTGGTTCAAAACTATAAGAAGCCCAAAACAAAAATCGTCCTGGGCTTGGATGATAACGTGATGCTAAATTATACCATGTGACATTAATAATTTGATATCTACCTGCGGCTGTAGAACAATTACCTTTGTTCAGACCTGTAACAATAGTGACGCATATCTCCGGATGGCGGTTAAGGTTGTTAACGTGCTGTCCACCATACAACACTGAATAAGGACGGTTGCTACTCGCTTCACTTGCTGAGATGGTTCGCATCAAAGCACGGATATAAGGATCGCCCCCTTTCATAACTAAGGGAGGCTGTTTGTTGCCAAAGGTAGGATCCTGATGCGATCGCAAATCTCCAAATATCGACCACTGCAACAAACATACCAAGCCAAGAAGTGCGGCTATTGGTGCTATGAGTTGTTCAACGCCGCCTTTGCGTTCTAAGCTTTTGTTCAGAGTCCGACTCCTTAAAAATTAGCTATTATTGCCATCAAAATATAACAACAATCTTCGACGCACTCATTCCGGAAAATAACCAGAAAATTACTGAAAAGTCAATAGCCATTAGTGATTTGTTATTCGACTCTTGACCCCGAATGAGTCAAAAGTCACAGTTAGACTGGCTCACTTTTGACTCACAGCCTTGTGCTAAAACTTAGGCAACATTAGCAAAGAGTTCTCCAAAGCTTTTTGCGGGAACATTTTCCTGAGCAACAATCTCGACAATCTTATTTTTTGCTGCTGGCTCAAACAGCGCCTCAACAGAAACCTGGGCTACTTTTTGTCGGGGAATGCTACCCTCGAACAATGTATCAGCGCTTTGCATCACGATTTGGTTGGAATTATCTTCATTCTTTAAACCACCAGGTCGCACAATTGTATAGCTCAGACCGCTTTTCTGGATGTACTCCTCGGCTTGCTTTTTCCAATACAAAATCAGCCAGAACAAGTTCAATGGGTGAAAAAACTTAGAAGCCGCCAAAGAAGAAACAAAGACAAAATGCTCAATTCCTTTAGCCTTTGCCGCATCTACCAAATTTTTAGTCCCTTCATAATCTACTTTATAAGGTCCTGTTGGATCAAAGCTTGGTTTTGCGCCAGTGGCACATAGTAGCACTGTGCTATCTCCCAAAGCAGCAGACAAGCTTTCTGGCTTTAACACATCCCCCACGACTAACTCGGCTTGAGCACCTAGAATACTCCTTGCTTTTTCTACATCCCTGACTAAGGCACGCACGGGAATATTCCGCGCTATCAGCTGTTGTACTATCCGGCGACCTGTTTCACCTGTTGCCCCTGCTACAAATGCTTTCATGAGAAACGCTATCCTGGAAAACTAGTATCTGTTTTTCAGTTTCCTATTTTAAAGATTCTCACAAAGATTTAGATGAACCACATGACAGATGATTAAGATTCCGCCAAAATGGAAATTTAGTACGAAATGTTTTATCTACCAGCCGAATTATTCATTTAGACAAACACTCTGACTATAAAAGAACGCTTTTATGGTTTCAAAGCACCTGGATTATCAATCCGACACAACAGAAGCAATTTTATCTATGACATCGACTCAAGAAGCTGGAGACGTAACCCAAGAAGCAATAGGAACACCAACACGGTTTCACGGTCGTTATAAAGACCGTATGAAAATGTATGCCACAGCTGGAACTGTTGCTGAATACCTCAATAATCACGCCTTATGGTTTTCGCGCTGTGCTGATCCCATGAAGGTCGAAGCATTAGGGAAAAATGGCTATGCCTTAGTTATTGGTCGTTTTGGCTCTTTTGGTTACGAAGTAGAACCAAAAATAGGTTTGGAATTATTACCTCCACAAGAAGGAGTTTATCGGATTTGCACTATTCCCATTCCTGACTACCATGCTCCTGGCTATGATGTGGATTATCGTGCTGCGCTGCAGTTACAAGAAAATGTGGGAAATAATTCTTCCACCCGCTTAAGTGAAATGACACAGGTGGAGTGGGAATTGGATCTCAGTGTTTATATTCATTTTCCCAAGTTTATTCAGCGACTACCAAAGTCTTTAGTTCTATCTACAGGTGAACGGTTACTTAACCAAGTTGTTCGCCAAGTTTCCCGCCGCCTAACTCGCAAGGTACAGGAAGATTTTCACCAATCTTTGGGCATTCCTTTTCCAGATTGTTCCAAGAAAAAATAGTCACTGTTCACATGTCCTTTAAGTTTCAAAGTATGCTCAACGGAGCATACTTTGTTTTAAGTAGCGTGCTCTATAGGCATATGTTTGAGTAGGCAGAGTCAAGAGCCATTTGTTTTTCACCTATGACTCATGACTCATGACTATGCTCCAGTGATAAGTTTGTTGACAATTCCCATCCCACTAACAGCTTGCAATACAAAAAGACCTACAATTGTAAAATTCAACAGAATATGCGTTAAACGCGCCCAATTTGCGCCTTTTTGCATAAAAGGAGACAGGGAAGCCGAGATGGCAATCAGAGTTGTCATCCCAAGTCCTATGAGTAGGTGACCTCCAAAGAACAACTTACCATTGTTGAGGTAAGTCACAGCCATAGCAGCAACAGCGCCTGTTACCATCAAAGCCAAAATGATAGATCCGATTTGGTAGTGTTTAACGTTGTATTTACCTTTGATTAATTCTTTCTTTTCTTCACCTTGAGCATTTCTTGTCCGTTGGACTTGTAGTCCCAGATATCCTGCATACAAGGAAAGTAGTAATAACACCCACATGATGATTGGGTGAACGAAATTTAACGAAAATTTTACTGATGGTGAAAGTTCCATACCTAGTGTCCCTCTCCTTAAATCTTCATAAAAAGTAGCATAACGCTTATTGGTAATGGGGAAATGGGATGATGAGAACATAGGGAGAAAAAAATGCGCTGACGCGGGGACGCGAAAACGCGGAAAATCATCAGTGACTAATTGACGAATGACGAATGACTAAAAATAACGATGTCTTGCTGCTATCGGCTGTGAAAAATGGTGATATTAAGCAGGTGCAAGCACTGCTTAATGATGGTGCCAACGTAGATACGGGCGATCGCGATGGCACTACACCCTTGATGTTTGCTGCTCATTTCGGCTACACCGAAATTGGGCGATCGCTTCTTGATGCAGGTGCTGATTTCGACTTGAAAAGAAAGCGTTATGGGTTGACGGCTTTGATGTTAGCGGCGAGTGCTAACCAACTTGACATTATAAAACTTTTAGTATCTAAAGGCGCGGATGTTAATGCGACTAATGAAGATGGTAGCACAGCCTTAATGGTTGCCGCCTTAAAAGGAAACGCTGATGTGGTGCGAGTCTTACTTGCTGCTGGTGCCAAAGTTGATCTTAAAGATAAAGATGAGGACACAGCTTTTCAATTAGCAATACGCGCTGGACATCCTGTAGTTGTCAAAAAAATACTAGAAAAAAGTGCAAATGTCAACTCCCAAAATGAAGAGGGAGAAACACCATTGATGATTGCGGCAGATTTGGGACATTTGGAAGTTGTGCAAGCGCTGTTAGCAGCAGGGGCTGATGTTAACGCGACAAATCTTGATGGTAGTACGGCAGCCTTAGCAGCGGCGGCGGCGGGACATAGTGCGATCGCAGCCGAAATACTCGCTCGGGGTGCTGATGTCAACGTCCAAGATCAAGATGGGGAAACAGCCTTGCATCTTGCTGTTGTTGAAGGTTATACCGATGTAGTAGAAGTCTTACTCAGCCAAGGAGCAAACGTAGAAATTAAGAACCATTTAGGAGATACACCCCTACTCGTGGCAGCTTTGCAGGGACACAGCCAAATTGTCGAAACATTACTGCGTCAGGGAGCAAATGTAAATGAAAAAAACTTGGGTGAGCAACCGTTGATGCTAGCAGCAATCCAAGGATACACTGAAATAGTGAAAGCTTTACTAGACTATGGTGCTGATGTCAATACTCAAGGAGATGATGGAAAAACGCCTTTAATTAAGGCAGCAGAACGTAACCATCTAGGCGTGATACAGCAGCTTCTAGCAAAAGGAGCACAAGTAAATCCAACAGACTCAGCAGGTGCAACAGCACTGATGTGGGCAGCTTCGCGGGGTTATGACGAAGTAGTGCAATTGTTACTCAAAGCCAGGGCAGATGTGAAAATTAAAAACGAAGGTGGTTATACAGCTTTAATGCTTGCAGAGTTTAATCAGTATCCTAGCGTGGTGCGAAGCCTCTTGGCGGCAGGTGCACAGGATTAACAATTCAAAATGGACTGCGTTCCGCTGCGCTAACAAAATCACCGTTCGCGCAGCGTGCCCGTTAGGCGCAGCCGTGGCGTTAGCCATAGGGCATAGATTTGAGCCTCGCTCCGCGTAGACGCGTAGCGGCTTCTCGTAAGAGTGGAGCTATCGCTTACGGAGGAAACCTCCGCTCAAACTTCTCTCAAAATTCAAAAATAATAAGTAGCGAGCTACCTAATTCAACGTAAAATGTCCGCAGGGAGTTTCACTCCCTGCGGTTCAAAAATAGGCATTCTTTTGGCGGTTCGGGAGTAATCAACCGGACTTGATATTATGATTTATGCACGCAGTTTTTCATAGTTATCAAAAGCGGCTGTTTCTATTCCCTGGATGTAATATTGGTCGGGATCAAAGGCTCCATGTGTTGTGATCATCATGGCATGGATCAATGCCTTAGCTTTGAGCAGCGTTTCCTGAAACTCCATCTGGGGATCGCTAAGCGCCACAATACCCCCACCAACGCCGATAGTGGTTTGATCAGGAGTCACCACAGCGGTACGAATGACAATATTCAAATCGGCTGAACCGTTTAATCCCAAAAAGCCGATCGCCCCTGAGTAGACTCCCCGCGCTGACTGCTCTAGTCGATCAATAATCTCAAGGGTTCTAAGCTTGGGGGCACCTGTCATAGAACCGCCAGGGAATGCGTTGCGAATGCAGTCTGTAGCGCTCATCTCAGCGCGTAAATGACCGCGAATGGTCGTCACCAGTTGATGCACCGTGGCATAGGTTTCCACATCCATCAATTTGGGAACATGCACAGTGCCCACTGCACAAACCCGTCCGAGATCATTGCGAAGCAAATCCACAATCATCAAATTCTCCGCTCGGTCTTTTTCGCTGTTTTGCAATCGTTCACGCAGGATAAAATCTTCTTCGGGTGTTTTTCCGCGTTGCAGTGTCCCCTTGATGGGCTTTGTTTCCACCCAACCTTGGCAATCAATGCGCAGAAATCGCTCTGGAGACGAGCAAGCGATCGCTAGATCGCCAAAGCGCAAAAATGCAGCATAGGGAGCAGGATTGATGCGGCGTAATGAACGATAGAACGCCAGTGGATCGGGAGTAGTGTCTGTCTGAATTTGGTTTGTCAAACAAACTTGATAAGTTTCTCCTTCCTGAATTTCCTGCAAACATGTTTGAATATCATCAAGATAAGTCTGATGCGATCGACTTAATCGGAACATAACAGGAGTCTGTTTCTTCTCAGGAACAATTGGCGACAGAGGAGCAAGCTGGTCAATCTGTTGTCTGATCCATTCAAACCAAACTTCTGCTCTTGCTGTTTGTCCCTGCTGAATTAGGCACAGTAGATAGAGGGTTTGCTCCTGATGATCGATCGCAATCATCCGATCAGCCAACAGGAACATTGCATCGGGTAAGGCAGAGGGGTGGTTTAATTGAGATCCGCACTCTGCTTTTAATTCATAGCCAAAATAACCCACAAACCCGCAGTTGAAATCGAAGGGTAAATCATCAGATGGGCAGTGTCGCCGTTCAATTTCCCGCTTGAGATACTGGAAAATCTCCTCTGTCCTACAACTTACGTTATCGGACTGTGTAACTGTCAGTTCCTGTGATTGTGTCCGATAATGAATCAACAGACTGTTTTCGCCATTGCTATCTCCCATGAAGGAGAAGCGAGAAAGACCCGGTTCAACACGACTGCTGTCTAGCCAGAATGCATTTGATGATTTGGCAAACAGATGCACAAACATTTGCTCGGTATCGGGGCACAGATTCAGCTTGCGCGTACAAAGTTCAAATTCCTGCTGTTGTTTTTGGCACGAAGGACTTGTCGGCAAAAAAGCAGTCCCGCTATCTCCTGTCCAATAGTGTTTTCTGGGACTGTAGCGCCCCTTTTGGGCAAATTTTAGAGTCATCTGTCTAAAATTATCTAACAAAATTTGTCCATACTGAGAACAGATAGACTCTGGATGAAACTGCACACCCCATAGCGGCAAAAATCGATGGCGCAGTCCCATCACAAGGTTGTCCTTTGTCCACGCCACTTTTTCTAAACAGTCCGGCAGGTCATTTGAAACCAGCAAGGAATGGTAGCGGACAACAGAAAAGGGAGAAGGAATTCCCTTAAACAGTTCAGTTCCAATGTGATAAACTTCGCTGATTCTACCATGCCGAACTTCAGGCGCATGAATAACTTTTCCGCCATACTGATAACCAAGTCCCTGATGTCCAAGGCAAATGCCTAGAAGCGGTACCTGTGTATTTTGAATAGCTTGACGACAGATACCAAAATCTTTTGGGTTCTCCGGACGACCAGGACCTGGTGAAATCACAATGTTATCAAATTCCCAGTGTTTGAGTTCATCCCATGCAACTCGATCATTGCAAATTACAGTGGGATATTCTCCATTGACTTGTGCAATTAATTGGTAAAGATTAAAGGTATAAGAGTCATAGTTGTCAATAATCAGGGTTTTCACATTACGATCCTCTCAGTTACCTTATCGCTTGAATCTCGACAAGTCCAGTAGCTGATAGGTCGTTCGTAATCCTCAAGGTAAGAATAAAGCAAGCGCAAATAAATCTACAACTTGCTCCATGCTAATCTTACTGGTGGTACCACTGCCCTGTTGGTGAAGTAATCGCCAGTGGGACTGTAGCCTCGCGTCCGCTTAAGATTTCAATATAATTGTGAATGATTAAGTGAATTTCTTTACAACTAAAATACATCTGGTCAGATTCCACACGTGTGGTCATACCATTTCTTTGTGATAGCTTGCGTGGCGTAGCCATAGCTGCACGCCGTCCCCCCGATGCCTTGGGGAGACTGCGGTTGTAGTACCTGACGTGGGACTACAGGGGGGTGTTATTATGTGCAAAATTATACGAAATTGCTATTACATTTCATGACAATGGCTCCATTGACACAGCATAAATAAGTTTTTATATATAACGGTTTTGAAGCAGATGAACCTGTATTTTATCCGAATTAGAACCGCTATAGATGTAGTTAATATTAGTACCTGATCTGCTTGTGCTATACAGGTATCACCTGATTAACTATGATTCAAAATACAACATATGAGTCAAAACAACAATTTACAGCAAACAAATGATAATCTACCTTTGTGGTCTGCCGAAGATGTAGATTTGTCCAGTTTTAATGCCTTGAGAAGTCCGGATGATAAGCAAGGTAAACCAATCAAGGACATGAGGCAGTTATTCCACAAGCAAGTCATCATAGATGATGAGACTATTCTCGATGTGGAAACGATAAAAGTTCCAGGGTTTATCGGTATCGCGGATGAACAGAAAATCACAGATCCTAATGGAAACACCGTTTCCGGACACGAAGATATTGTGCAGTATCTTGATAAGTACGGTTTACTTATCTGTACTTACCAATACAATAAAGACCGATATGGTGAGGCTATTGACCTGCGCAAACCGCCTGAAGATTATGAGTTGTCAGATTTGGTGGAAATTTTTATTAAAAATGAAGGACATCATTCTGGTGCGATTGTACCTGCATTATGGAACGGTGGAAGAACAAAGGCATTTGGTAGCTTGAATGAACCAGACACTTACCATGACGGGCTATATGGACACGATGGGTTTATTGCTGTAGCTCAGCGATTAGTTTTTCCGGAGTTTGTAACGCCACAACAGGCGCGTGGCTATACCGACAGCATGATCTGTTGGATGGCTTTAATGAATCCGTTTGTGGAATTCTCAGAAAATGATTTTAATGGAAACGATCCAACTCGCGTGTGCGATCGCCCAACTCTCAAAGAATTTTTGCAAAACTGCGCCCTTGCTAGTCTTGGTTCAAAAGAGGCAATTGATTTCCTCAATAATTCAGAAAATAAAGCCTATTGTGCTGAGTTTATTTATATTTGTCTGAATACTCCTATCTACCCGTTTAACAAGCAAGGGTTGACTTTATTATTGGATGGTGATCAAGCAAAGGCAACAGAAATACTCAAAATTCGCGACAAACAAAACAGCAGAAAGAAAAATATCCTCAGCCAAACCAGCGAAAACCTTCAATTCAAAGAGTTTAACATTCAAATGCCAGTAGTACCTGAGGACTTGCCACCTCTTGATGTTCTCATGGCAACAAATGGACAACCGCCATCACCCAACAGCATTCCCTTTCCTCCTTTTACACTTTCTCAAGTACTGCGCCGTGCCTTCCGTACTTTACTGAAGCGCCAAGAAGATGTAAATAATACCAAAATTGCCAAAGCACAAGCCCAAATGTTGGGGTACTTAGAACCTTTGATTCTGAGACAATTGGGTATTGTTACACCTCCTAGGGAAGCAGAATCTTCTAATGAAGGTGAAGGTTTAATCTCCAGAATTCCTTTGGAATTTTTCTCGGTTTCTCCTGCGCCTGATGATCCAAAAGTCAAAGCCGTTGGCGAGTTTATTGCTTTTGTACAACAACAACTACAACGTCAGTTCGACAGTTATGAAGAATTTGACTTGAATTTTGACCAAGTGATGGCAAAAGCAGATGAGTTGATAGGTAAAGATGGTGTCACTTATTTTATCCCGCCGCGTATTTACGTTGATTTGGGACAAAATGATCGGGATAACAATTTACCCAAAGGTTGGGGTTTCAGGCTAGAAACTCTAGGGACACTGATTTATCGGGGATTTATTCGGGGAACTGGTTCAAGTTCTTTGCCATCTGATGGAGGTGCTGATCCTGTAACTAACACGCCGTCACATGAGAGAGATCATCAACAAACTAGCAAGCAACCACCTGGTTCTGTGGGTGGGAATAGGATGCACTAAGGGAACTTCACGACAGTTGATTGAGGAGGCTATTGAGGAAATTTTTCAAAAAAATCAACTGGCAAAAAGTGCGATCGCAGGTTTTGGAACTATTGATACTAAGTCTCAAGAAACGGGTTTAGTGGAATTTTGCCAACAGCACAATTTGCCTTTAAAAACCTTTCCCTGTGATGTTCTAGGCAAAATTTCTGTCCCTAACCCATCTCAAGGAGTTGGAAAAAAAGTAGGAACCTGTAGCGTGGCGGAGGCGGCTGCTTTGTGTGCAGCCTCTGACTTCACCTTTGTTGAGTCTTCCCAGAATAAGGAGATTAGCCTAGGATTAGGGGTAAGATTACTCGTTCCTAAACAAATTTTTAGTTTAGAGGGGCTACCTGGAATGGTAACGCTCGCTGTTGCTCAAGCTGAAAAAAATATACTGTTAAAATGCAATTGACTCTATCACTGAAGCATGGCAAGCTAAGCATTTACATCTGGACTCCGGTTGAAGGAATAGCGATTGATGTCATTACGCTTGAGCCAGCCATGTTTGACCCAATATTGATTAGCAAGGTTATTATCAATAAACACATCAATATGAGTCTTGAAAATACCAATGGACTCAAGTTTTGACAAACAGCGTTCAACGAGTTCAGAAGCAATTCCACGCTTGCGATAACTGGGAAGGACAATGACATGCTGTAGGTAACCACGTCTACCGTCATGCCCGCACATAGCACACGCAATTACTTCACGTTGATCAAGGGCTATGAAACTTAACCCTGGATTACGTGCTAAATAACGAGCAGTAGCCTCTATAGAATCGGCTGCACGAACGCTAACACCGGGAGTTTGCCTCATCAACTCAAGCACAGCATCATAGTGTTCGATTGTCATTTCAACAATTTCCATGTCAAGCGTATGAGCACTTGGGTTTGCCATCTGGTCTTAAAAATGAGCAAAAAGGTGGGAGAAATGACCTATCATCATGGCTTGACTACCAACACAGAGCAATTGGCATCTTCCACCACTTGAGAACTCACAGAACCCTGGACAATTCGGTTCATACCAGTTAACCCGCGACTGCCAATGATAATTAAATCAGCTTTATAAATATTTGCAAGACGAATAATCTCTTCTGGTGGGTTACCAGTGACAAGTTCTACATTGCTTTCAACTGGTAATAGTGTCTGGTAAGATTGGAGCTGTTTTTCAATATGAAAATAAGAAAATGTTGATGACTCTGGCTGAGGACGATCAGCGGGTAGTTCCATCTCCGATTCGGATGGAGAAAACACATGGCAGAGAATAACTTTGCTGTCTTTTACCATGACCACTTCTTGTAGAGTCTGAATGACTCTGTCTGCAAGTTCCGAATCATCCAGAGCAACCAAAATAGTCTTTAGCACCGATGTCCTCTCCACAAGAGTAGACTTTATTACTTGACTTTCCCCGACTATCTGTCAATTATATCTTTCTTAACAATTTTAAAACTATAATTTTATATGGCTGATGAAGATGGACTTTTCAGGCTTGCTTGACAAATCGCCCTTTACCTTTCGTGCCGAAATCCCCATTTTTATTCAAAATTGCTTACGAAGGTATAACGGTTAGATTGTTCATGAGTGATTCTTCTGACAAATGTTGAGAAAGATCCGAGTAGTGGATAGCCTTATAAGTAAGGGGTGAGAAACTGTAAGTTAAAATCTATAACAATGTAGACATTACTATCCATTTTTAGGTAGTGTTTGTAAAAATCTGATATGCTTAAATCAGATAAAGCCGCCGTCAAATCGGATGGTAAGCAGTACTTTATCCATTTTTTTAGCCAAGACAACTTAGAATAGTTGAATCCATAGGCTTAATCGAGTTAAAGTAATCCCAAACTTTATGGATGGGATAGTGGAGCCAGCACCGTGCGGAGAGAAGTTTGAGCGGAGGTTTCCTCCGTAAGCGATAGCTCCACTCTTACGAGAAGCCGCTACGCGTCTACGCGGAGCGAGGCTCAAAGCTTCGGAGGGTTCCCCCCCCCGTTGAGGCGACTGGCGTGGATTGCCGTTTATCCCTGTAGTTTTAAAACTTTGAATTAAGACTACAAACGTATACGAACGGTGAAATAAGTTAATGGCTATACTCACTAAATCCAAGCTCTGGATATAATTTTGTATAGCCTTAAACTTTAAAAATTAACCCATAGGCTGAGTTTGGCGTAATTTCTAAGGAAAAAATTAATAATTCAAATTCAAAATTACTCTTGCTTTTGGACTCGACGTCTGACAGAATCAGCATGAGAAGGTAAGCCTTCAGCTGTTGCCAGTACATCAATTGCACCAGCGACTTTTTCCAGTGCGGTCTCAGAGTATTGAATAATACTAGAGTGTTTCATGAAAGTTTCGACTCCCAATGCTGAGGCGTAACGAGCAGCACCAGAAGTTGGTAAGGTGTGGTTAGGTCCAGCTAAATAATCTCCTACGGCTTCTGGTGTGGAATACCCCAAGAAAATAGCACCCGCATTCCGAATCAATGGTAGTAACTTCCAAGGATCTTCTACTTCCAACTCTAGGTGTTCGGGAGCAAATTCGTTTGAGAGTTCCGCTGCGGCTTCCAAGGATTCTACAATCACTATTAAACCGTAATGAGCGATCGCCTTTTCTGTGAGCAAGCGCCTTGGGTGATCCACAAGTTGTCTTTCCACCGCCACTTTTACATTCTTTGCCAAAGCTGTATCCGTGGTTAGCAAAATTGCTGCTGCCATCGGATCATGTTCTGCCTGCGCTAACAAATCAGCGGCAACGTGTACAGGATTTGCGGATTCATCGGCAATAATGAGGACTTCGCTAGGTCCTGCTAAGGAATCGATGCCTACTGTACCATAGACGAGTTTTTTCGCCAAAGTGACATAAATATTACCTGGTCCTGTGATCACATTAACTTTAGGAATCGTTTCTGTACCATAGGCTAAAGCGGCGATCGCCTGCGCGCCTCCGACGCGATAAATTTCTTGTACTCCAGCTTCTTGTGCTGCTACCAGCACTGCTGGGTTAACTGCTTTGTCTGGTCCTGGTGGTGTGACCATTGCCACACGTGGCACACCAGCCACCTTTGCCGGAATTGCATTCATCAATACCGTACTTGGATAGGCGGCACGACCACCTGGTACATATAACCCTGCTTTATCTACTGGTGTGTAGCGCTTGCCCAACACGATCTCATCATCGCCAAATTGTACCCAACTTTTGGGGACTCGCTGGCGGTGAAATGTATCGATTTGGCGGCAAGCAAGCCTGATTGCCTGGAGCAATTCCTTTGATACCTGTTGGTAGGCTGCATCCAGTTCTGAGCCTGTCACGCGCAGTTCATCTGGCTTGAGGGTTTGCTTATCGAATTCGGCGGTGTAATGCAGTACAGCGTTATCGCCTTGGCGCTTCACTGCCTGCAACACTTCCCGCACTGTTGCTTCTTTGTGAAGTACCTGTTCATCATGGGTGCGATCGCAGATCCGTTGTAGTTCTGCTCTAACGTCTGCCTGCTGAGTAATGATTCGCAGCATGGAGTAAGGACAATGCCAATTTGAGAAAATTCCTACCTGAGAATGAGTTTTGCTCTTTACCTCAAAGGGTGTAAAGCTAATCCTAACTCTCTTCTCTAGCTTAACCTGGATTTTTTTGATACTTCCATGGCTTTGGGCACATGGTTTATCTGAAGAAGGCAACAAAACGAGGATATTTTTACTTGCCTTTGTCTTAACTTAACACCGGGAGAGCCTAATTTGCTATTAGTACCAGCGAGTAGGGATCCTAGTTCCCAGTCTCTTGGTGACTTTTACTCCCAAGGTTTACAGTAGGTCAACTATATACTTCTTCATCCACTCCCCTTTTTGAGTATAAGTAGAAACTGATTATGATTTTTGGCTATTTTTACTTAATTTCTCAACATATTTACAGAAGCGATGTGCTTAATTGATGTACTTAATTACTGTATGTTAAC
The DNA here is from genome assembly GCF_059505445.1 of Brasilonema angustatum. Classification (NCBI taxonomy): domain Bacteria; kingdom Bacillati; phylum Cyanobacteriota; class Cyanophyceae; order Nostocales; family Scytonemataceae; genus Brasilonema; species Brasilonema angustatum. The sequence goes on from NZ_JCACKO010000102.1 coordinate 161,074, forward strand.
TTTTGAACCCTAACCGTTCACATTACCCTATTGAGAGGAATAAATTTCTCTTTGGGAGGAACTACATTGACAGTGTTCACTCATCATAACCCTTCCTTAACTAAAGTTAGGAAATTTTAACAAGGATTTTAAATTAATAACTTCTAGCATAATCTCTTATCTTAGCACATTTACATAGTTAACAACAAGCGGGAGGACTAGGCTTTCATGAAAATGTAGACAAAACAGAGTTGTTTGATTCAAGGATATATGCTTAAAGGCTGTCTGTCCTCACGCTTGTTTAAAAATATTTTTGTCAGTTAAGTAAGGGTACGAGAAGTATGCAATTTTTTTATACGATTAAACGGAAATTTTTCCAGAAAAATTTAAAATTTCATCACCATTTACTCATTTTCTCAGTAACGGTAGTTTTTTTTCTTACACATGAAATCAGCAACCTGCCTGCTCAAAGCCAGGTAAACCAGATAAATAGTGAAATGATTATGGAATTACCACTTTCAACTCGTGGCGCAAAAATTATTGATGCCAAAGGTCGGCAAGTCTTGTTAAGAGGTGTTAACTGGTTTGGCATGGAAACAGAAACTCATGTACCACACGGGCTATGGAAGCGAGATTATAAGGAGATACTGGCACAAATTAGGACATTTGGGTATAACTTGATTCGCTTACCTTATTCTCTACAAGCGTTATTGTCGCCTAATATTAGCGGTATTGATTTCAGTATTGGTAGCAATAAAGAATTTGAAGGAAAAACGCCAATACAGGTGATGGACTTAATTATTCAGGAAGCAGAACGTCAAGGGTTACTGGTTCTACTTGATAGTCACTGTTTGAGTGATAAGCGGATTGCCGAATTATGGTATGAAGACAACTTTACAGAAGCAGACTGGATTAATACCTGGACAATGTTAGCCAATAGATACAAGAATCAAACCAACGTTATTGGTGCAGATCTCAAAAACGAACCTCACGGAAAAGCAAGCTGGGGTACTGACGATATAGCGACAGACTGGCGACTCGCAGCAGAAAGGGCTGGAAATGCGATTCTTGAGGTTAATCCTAACTGGTTGATTGTTGTGGAAGGAGTAGAAAAGAACGTTCCTACACAAAAGCTGCTTAAGCATTGGCACGGTGGTAATTTAGAAGGAGTGAAGCGCTACCCAGTACGTTTATCTCGTCGTAACAAGCTTGTCTATTCACCTCATGAATACGGTCCTGGAGTTGCAGATCAGCCTTGGTTTTCTGATCCAAAATTTCCTAAAGATCTCATCAATCGTTGGCAAATAGGATTTCATTATATTTCTAGTCAAAATCTGGCACCTATTTTTATTGGTGAATTTGGTGGAAAGCAAGTGGATACAACTTCTAAAGAAGGAATTTGGCAGAACGAATTTGTGCAATATATTAAACAGAAACAATTAAGTTTTGCTTATTGGAGTTTGAATCCTAATAGTTCAGATACAGGCGGTATTTTATTAGATGATTGGCAAAATGTTGATATACCTAAGCAGCAGCTACTCTCCCAAATCCTGCCAGTTAGTTTTTCGCAAGTAGCACCCGTGCAAGTCGAAGAGGACACAGCAAGGATTCTTCACCCTATCTCCCCATCACAAAATCACCTATCTCCTGTTTACCGTATCTTTTATTCTCAACTAACAGTAACTTCTGACATCTATGCAAATTGGCAAACAGGATTTTGTGTTAGCTTCAAAATCATAAATCAGGGGAATACGAAGGTTAACAATTGGCAAATGACATTTGATATGAAACAGGCTGCTATTAATAACTCTTGGAACGGTAACTTTAAACCTCAAGGAGCAACACAATATGCTGTCACTCCACTAGAGTGGGGACGGATAATTGAGCCAAATCAAGTACGTGATGTTGGTTTTTGTGCTAATAAACTTGGTTCGCAGTACCAGCCGACGGAAGTTAGAGTCAAGAGTCAAAGGTAAAAAGATAAGACTTTTTCTGGGGTAAGTACTTATTCAATTTTAATAATTTCTACAGATTTTCCTGTACGTGTACTGACACGCCGGGAATAATAACCTTCTTTTTCTGTCGTAAGTACTTGTTCAGTGTGAAGAGTTTTCACCTTATATGTACGTATATCACTGACACGCCGGGAATAATAAATTTAAATCAGGTAATTCGTGACGTAGGGATCAGGCAGCTATGCTGAAACTGACTAGGTGTAATCAGGCAAAGCGAACTGGAAGTATGAGAACTGTAGGGCAAAGCCCTTGCCGTGGGGCAGGGTAGAATGCCTATCAAATCAGCTTTTTGTCAATTTTTAACTGTTTAGTTATTTCTACCGCTCCGTACAAGTTATCAATTTTCTGAGGCTTTGTTATGCAAGCACCAAAGCCTTGATAAGTAGAACGGCGCAAAAAAACCGAAGTATGTAACGGAAAGTAAAGTTGCCCAAAAAGCTCTTCTCTTCTGCCTTCTGCCCTCTGCCTCCTGCCTTGTCATAACGACAATTTTCAACACCGACCTACTTATCTCCGCGTAAAGGTAATAGTTCTCAAGAACTATTACAACTTTGCAATCAATATACTATTGCCAAAAACCTTGAAAAAAATGATAAAAACTCCTGAATATTGCTATCAGATTGCCCAAACACCAAAGCAGGATCGAGAAATCTGCCTGCAACAGTCGCAAAAAATCGGAAAATTTGTGCCCTTTGAGTTAAAAAAGCAGGATATGTCAGACTGTTTTCTGATTTCTGAAAAACTCTATGGTCGCCAACATGAAGTTGAAACTCTACTGGCTGCTTTTGAGCGAGTGAAAGGCAGTGGAACAACTGAAATGATCTTAGTAGCTGGTGCCGCTGGTGTGGGCAAAACAGCAGTTGTTAAAGAAGTTCACAAAGCGATCGCTTCGTCAGGCATGACACGGACAATAAGCCAGAGGCTTGACGCTACCCGTATCGCGCAACCGCGTAGTTACTTTATCCAAGGGAAATGTGACATATTACAACGTAACATTCCCTTGTCAGCATTGGTACAAGCTGTTGAGGACTTAATTGGACAATTGCTAAGTGAAACTGATGCTGAAATTCAACAGTGGAAAAGTAAGATTTTGTCAGCCTTCGGTGAACAAGCTCAAATCATTATTGATGTTATCCCTAAACTGGAACTCATTATTGGCAAGCAACCCTTAGTTCCTGAGTTCTCTGGTATTACTCCCCAAGATACCTTCATTTTATTGCTGAAAAATTTTCTAAAATTATTTACAACAAAAGACCATCCCTTAGTTATCTTCCTCGATGATTTGCAATGGGTAGATACACTTAATTTGACATTAATTAAATCATTAATGACTGGGAATCCAGATACTATAAAAAATAATAATCACTGTGATATTACGTTAAATAATCATATAAATCAGGATGAAAACGAAGGGGGTTTACTTTTCATTGGTGCTTACCGTCATGATGAGATTTTAAGAACACATCCACTATTTTTAACAAAAAATGAACTAAAAAAAACAAACATAAAAATTAACACTATTAATCTACAGCCATTAAATCAGGCTAATTCAAATCGTCTCATCGCTGACATCCTGTGTTGTTCAGAAGCGCTTGCTATTCCTCTCAACCAAATGGTATTTGCAAAAACTAAAGGCAACCCCTTCTTTATTCGTCGATTCCTTAAAGGTTTGTACGATGAGGGGCTAATGCAATTTAATTTTGATGTTGGTCATTGGCAATGTGATATTGCCAAAGTCAAGGCATTAGCTTTAACAGATGATGTCATACAAAGTATGATACTTAAAATAGAAAATTTACCAAAACATACTCAAGAAGTCTTGAAACTAGCTGCTTGCATCGGGAAGTCTTTTGATATAAAAACTCTTAGCATTTTATATCAAAAGTCTGTAGTAGATACAGCTGGTGATTTGTGGGCTGCCTTAGTTGAGGGGCTAGTTATATTTGAAGTTGATAATGATAAGTTATTTTTCAATAAGAATATTTCCTCAGGAACTATCTCTAGTAAAGATCGGAAACAATTATCAAATACTAATTCTAAATTACCTCAATACAAATTTATACATGACCGAGTACAGCAAGCTGCTTATTCTCTAATTGCTGATTCAAAAAAACAGTCAATTAACCTGGAGGTTGGACAACTACTGTTAGACAACACTTCCATTGAACAACGGGATGAAAAGATTTTTGATGTGGTAAATCAGTTCAACGTAGCAGTGGCACTAATCACCTATAAGACTGGTGCAACTAAGTTATAGCAGGAAGCAGGGAGCAGGCGTGTGATTGTCTCGTGGTTTTCGTATTTTCTCATTCGTTGATGTCCTAATCTACCTGATAACTGCTGTACAACGATGAGTTCTAGTTAACCAGAAAAAATTATAGGAATCCGGTTTGATTTGGTGAAACCAGTGCGAATGAAGGCTTTCCCGACCTAGGCATCTGGCGGAACGCGTTTGCCCAGCGCCCCCTTATACCGTTTCACTTTAAGGTTGATACAAATGGGGAGCAGGGGGCAGGGAGCAGAGAGCAGGGGGCAGGGAGTAGGGGGAAAGAATTAAAAACCAATCATTTGTATCAGGAATTTCGTGAAATGGTATTAGGGGCTAGCGGAACCGTTCGGCACGGGGCCGTGCCCGTTAGGCGCAGCCGTGGCGTTAGCCATAGGGCTCAGGTTCTCCCCGATAGCCGTAAGGCGTGGCGTTAGCCATAGGGTGAAATTGTTTGCGTAGGGAGGGAACGCTTAACGCTTAATATAACCCTTAACAGGAAAAAAGGCTCTTGAAGTGTACGAAGCTTCGCAAAAATCAAATATAGCAGTCGCCACAATTGTTAGGACATTTCTCTGTTCCCTGTTAAGGGTTCCCTGTTCCCTTGAGATCAAAATATGATGTCCTAACCAATATGTCCGTTGCTATAGTAGTCCTATATAAATTTCCATGAATTTAAAAAAGTCTAGCATAAAAAACTCACCCCACTTGAGGAATTCCTCTGATTGGGGTGAGTAAGTTAGTAGAGCTTTTCATTAATAGGGGTTCTAAATCCTGGAGGTTGATCTTGGGTTGCGGGGAATGCAACCTAACCTACAACAAATCGACGAATTCTGTACCCCAATTACTGTGATGTGTACTCAGATCATTTAGCAGACAAAATACTACTCGTCGTCATCATCGTAATCGTCGTCTTCATCGTAGTCTTCTTCTACGAACTCATCAATGTCACTTTCGTTATCAGAAGCAAGCATCAAATCATCCTCATCCAAAATCGACTTTTCTGAACTGCGTCTGATACCAAAGCCATCCCCGTTAACAGTGGGAGAATCTAATTGATAGCTTCGGGCTGTGCGGTCATCCAATACCATATCGAGTGGATCGTCAACTTCATCCAAGACAGTGCTAGTCATATCAGCAGCATAGTCCTCGATAGCACCAGGTTCTTCATAAGCATTAAACCCAGTACCTGCAGGAATCAGTCGTCCGATAATCACGTTTTCCTTTAAGCCGCGCAACCAGTCAGACTTACCTTCAATTGCCGCCTCAGTCAAGACACGCGTTGTTTCTTGGAAGGATGCTGCGGAAATAAAGCTATCAGTATTCAAGGATGCTTTGGTAATACCCAATAATACTGGGGTATACTGCGCCCGCGCACCACCAGTGATTGCCATAGCTTCATTGACTTGCTCGACTTGGCGCAACTCTACCAATTCTCCAGGGAGCATGCTGGTGTCACCACCATCATCTATTCGTACTTTCGAGGTCATCTGGCGGACAATCACTTCAATGTGCTTGTCAGCAATATCAATACCTTGGGACTGATACACTGATTGCACTTCGTTCACCAAGAACGTCTGCACCTTTTGCAAGGCATGGCTGGCGCAGGCATAGATTCCGTCTTCAGAACCCAGGCTGAAGAAGATGTCCAGAATTTCATGAGGATTAGAAGGACCATCAGTTAATGCTTGTCCTGCTGTGATTTGTGCTCCATCTGGCATGATCAGGTTTTGTCCTGGTCCTAGAGGATAATCGGTGACCACACCATTAGATTCAACAACTTTCAGCGCGATCGCTTCATCGCCATCGCCGTAAACAACCTTGAGTTCTCCAGTACGACGTGCTAGTATACACGCCTCTTTTGGCTTACGGGCTTCAAGGAGTTCCTCAATTCTGGGCAAACCTTGAATGATGTCCCCAGTCTTGGCGCGTTCAAACACCAGTAACACCAAGTTATCACCACGCTGTACTAAATCGCCATCGTCTACCTGCAACACAGCGCCTCCACTGACTCGGTACGGACGACCAACACGGAGTGTAACGGAGTAGTTCACAGTAGTGAGTGCTGATTCCTCAGTAGGGGGAATTTCTCCTTGTGCCTTCTCAGCTTTTCTTTCTCCCTTCTGTACTGCCAGGACTTGCCCAGATTGCTCGGCAAATACTCCAGGGGCAATTTCTACACCTTCTACTACCAACTCACCCACTTTGACTTTAGGTGGAGAACTCAAATTTGTCTTAGTCATGTCAGTGTGGCGCAACACTAAACAGCGGCGAACTGCCTCTGTTCCCTTTTGTACGCCCCGCACGATACCCCCTTCTTTACACAATATCTGGGTACGTGCTACGACAGAACCTGGGACTATTGTGTGTCCATCCTCAACTTCCAGGCTTGTCTGAGTACTGCCTTGGGTTACGTCAGCAGCTATATCCCGACGAAGCACCAAAGATTCCAAAATGACCAGTTGCAAGCGCTGAATTTCTGGATCATTAACATCCGCTACTAATTCAATATCTGCTGCCAAGGGGGAAGCATTGTGGTCTTGTTCGCCTTCCTGCTCAATCTCCAATACCAGTTGGGTTCGCAGCAGTTCAACACCTTCGACGGTCTTGACACGCTCAGAATCTTTGTATGGCAGACGCTGTACTGCCCGCAATTGAATTGAACGACTCGTTTGTTGACTGACTGATGTGGTTGATGGCACATCAGGATTGTTGGGTACTGCAAACTCAACAACTGGACGACTCAACAGTCCTGGACCTTCTGGTGATTCGACATATTCGATGTAGCGCAACTCTGTAGCGACTTGCCCTAATAATTCTTCACCAGGCTGAATAAAGGTGCCATCTTTGCCCATCACTGCTTCTGGGTCGTCCACCATCAACAGTTCTCCTGGCTTAACAACCACTTCCCGGAGAATGTCGTTTTTCTGAGTGACTTCGATCACACCACTATTTTGGCAGAAGATATCTTTCACGACTTCAGTGCCAGCTTCAACAAACTGACCGTCTTCTACCATCAGCAGCGAAATATCTTTGTTAACTTCGTGGGTTTCTTCAGGAATCCAGAGGAGGGTACCTCCCTGCACCACCTCGTAACCCAGCTTTGCCTTACCTTTTTTCTGGACATCCACACCAGCGTATTTCAGCAATCCACCAGTGGTTGTGCGATAGCGGTCATCAATCAACTCAGCTACCACTTGACCATTTTGAACTTTTGTGCCTGGGGTTGCTCTAAGGTTAAAGACTTGGTTGTTTCCAGTGGTGACTAAGTAGTTGTTGCGACCTTGAGTTGTTTGTGCTGTTACTGTTGCTTGGTCTAAGACCACAGAAGCAGTGATAATTTCAATCTCCCGTGTTCCTTTACCTGGGATCGCTTCTGGTAAACGGACAACACCGCCGTGCAACGTTGTTAACTTGGTTTCTGCTAAAACACCATTGGATTCTATAGTGTCACCATTGTTGACCACCAACTCTGCTCCTGGGGGTAAGTTATAAACTTCCCCTGAGAGAATCCAAATCAATCCACCCCGGGCTGCTGTTGTTGTGGTGTTTCCCTGACGGTCAGTTTTTTGTTCTGGCACAACATCAGCAAATTTGACTTCCCCTGCCATGTCAGAGGCGACATCTTTGACCGCTTTTTCTGTATTGATACGAGTTGTACGTCCACCAATCGCAACCTCAGCAAATAGCTGACCCGTCTTAATCTTTTGCCCATCAACAACGTATAGTGTTGAACCTTGGGTAACAGAAATTTCTTGAGTCGTTGGGGAGCCAGCTTTGTCTGCTGCTATTTCTAAAGTAATGCTGCCATTAGCTTCTACATACAGGGCATCTTCCCCGTGGCGAGTACGGTAAGCTCTTGTCCGCAATTTACGTGGCAAGCGAACGGTACCATCGGATTCTGCACGGACTTGTTTTGCAACTTCACCAGAGAAGACACCACCTGTGTGAAAGGTACGCATCGTCAGCTGGGTTCCGGGTTCACCAATACTTTGTGCCGCAATGATCCCTACAGCTTCGCCGAGGTCCACCATCTTAGCGTGTGCCAAACTCCAGCCATAGCAATGTTGGCAGACGGATCGCGCAGCTTCACAAGTCAAAGGAGAGCGCACGACGACTTCTTTGACTCCGGCCTTATCAATTTTGCGTGCCAGATCATCGGAAACGGGGCTATTACGTGCTGCAAGAACTTCTTTTGTTTTTGGATGCACCACATCCTCTCCAATGACTCGCCCCATTAACCTTGTGCCAAGGTTAATCAAGACTTTTTCACCTTCTGTCATGGCTCGCAAAGGAATTCCCCTGGTGGTACCGCAGTCAAATTCTCGAATAATCACATCCTGCGATACGTCCACCAAACGGCGGGTAAGATAACCAGAGTCAGCAGTCCGCAAGGCTGTGTCTACTAGACCTTTTCTCGCACCGTAAGACGAAATAATGTATTCTGTTACGGTCAGTCCTTCGCGGAAGTTTGTTTTGATCGGCTGGTCAATAATTTCTCCTTGGGGATCCGCCATCAGTCCTCGCATTCCGACCAATTGGCGTACCTGAGAAATGTTACCCCTTGCTCCAGAGAATGCCATCATGTACACGGAGTTAAGGGGGTTAGTTTTCTTGAAGTAGTTGACCACTTCGTCCTTAAGAGCTTCAGAAGTACCGTTCCAAGTGTCAATCACTTTTTGGAATCGCTCTACTTCGGTAATTTCTCCACGTTGGTAGCGTTCTTCAGTTGCACGAATTTCAGCCTCAGCTGCTTCTAGAAGCGCTCGCTTGGAAGGAGGAACCATCAAATCATCAACACTGATGGAAACACCTGCTTTGGTCGCGTAGCGGAATCCCAAATCTTTTAATTTGTCTGCCATCATTGCTGTCCGGGCCGTACCATAATGGATGAACGACCAGGAGATAAGGTTCTTCAGTTGACCTTTGTCAACGATACGATTCCGAAAAACCATTTTGTCATTAGTCATGAGTCATTAGTCCTTAGTCATTAGTCATTGGTCAAGGGGAGGCAGTGCGGGGATTTTCCCGTAGCAACTGCCTCTGGTAGAGTCAAGGATCAACACCTCATTGGTCAAAAAACTTTGAACTTTTGACTTTTTGATCCTTAGGGGTTTGCCAGTTGCTGTAGCCTGACCAAACCCTTTGGGCAGTGCTGCTTCACCCCGGTACTAGCTCATTTTTGACTTTGCGTAACGGTTAACTGGCGATCGCTTCTTGAATCGCTTTATTGTAAATAACGCGACCTGGTGTTGTCCGTATATACTGAGAGAGCATGTTTCCCTGAGCATCTTCTCTGACTCGACGGAACTTATACAGCAAAGTCCGGCTACCATCGTCATTGGGTTTAACTTCAACCGGTTCTATATCTGGCTCACCTGTCTCGACTTCGCCGTCATATCGCACATAGATATAGGCATGTAGGTCAATTTGTTGCTGTTCGTAAGCCATGACAACATCATCAAGACAAGTAAAGTACCGTCCTGCGCCTTTTGTCGCATTAGGATTTTCTGCGGTTAAGTAATATGCCCCTAAGACCATGTCTTGGCTAGGTGTAATAATTGGTCTACCAGTTGCTGGTGACAAAATGTTGTTAGACGCCAGCATCAGTAACCGTGCTTCCGCTTGAGATTCCAAAGATAACGGTACGTGTACCGCCATTTGGTCACCATCAAAGTCAGCGTTAAATGCTGGACAAACAAGTGGGTGGAGCTGAATTGCTCGACCTTCTACTAAAATTGGTTCGAAAGCTTGAATACCCAAACGGTGCAGCGTCGGCGCACGGTTGAGCAAAACAGGGTGTCCTTCAATCACTTCTTCTAGAACATCCCAAACACTCGGGTCAGAACGAGATATCAACTTTTTCGCGGCTTTGATGTTATTCACCATTCCGCTACGAATCAGCCGATTGATGACAAACGGTTGAAATAGCTCAATTGCCATTTCTCGTGGCAAACCGCACTGGTGGATGTTAAGCTTTGGTCCGACGACAATTACGGAACGTCCGGAGTAGTCAACCCGTTTACCGAGTAAGTTTTGCCGGAAACGTCCTTGCTTACCTTCGATGATGTCGGACAAAGACTTGAGTGGTCGGTTGTTTGCCCCTACGACCGTGCGTCCCCGACGACCATTGTCTATCAAAGCGTCCACTGCTTCTTGCAGCATCCGCTTTTCGTTGCGAACAATAATCTCTGGAGCCAAAATTTCTTGCAGGCGTGCCAAACGGTTGTTGCGGTTAATCACTCGGCGATATAAATCATTCAAATCGCTCGTCGCAAATCGTCCGCCGTCCAACTGCACCATTGGGCGCAAGTCTGGGGGAATAACGGGGATCACAGCCATAACCATCCACTCAGGTTTAGACCCGGTGGCGATGAAGTTGTCAATCACCCGTAACCGCTTAATCAGCTTCGCCCGCTTTTGACCTTTGGCGGTCGTAATTTCTTCGCGCAAGGATTCAGCTGCTTCTTCTAAGTTGATATCGGCGAGCAATCGCAACAACGCTTCTGCACCAATACCGACCTCTACCCCAGCAAGCGTGGAATCTTCTGAGTAAATTTGGTCTTCGATTTCCAGCCACTGGTCTTCACTCAGTAACTGTTTGTAAGTTAAGGTTTCAGCATTGCCAGGACTGAGAACAACATAGGAATTGAAATAAACAATTTGCTCTACATCCCGCAAAGGCATATCTAGCAGGATAGAGATATAGCTGGGAATGCCTTTGAGATACCAAACATGAGCGACTGGTGCGGCGAGTTTAATGTAACCCATGCGGTGGCGGCGCACTCGTGATTCAGTCACTTCCACGCCACAGCGTTCGCACACAATACCTCTATGACGCACTCTCTTGTATTTGCCACAATGGCATTCCCAATCTTTAGCTGGACCAAAGATGCGCTCGCAGAACAAGCCATCCATCTCCGGTTTTAAAGTACGGTAATTTATCGTCTCTGGCTTTGTGACTTCACCAACTACTTGACCATTCGGTAAAGTTCTCTCACCCCAAATCCGAATGCGTTCTGGTGATGCCAAGCCGATTTTAACGTAGTCAAACTGATTATTTTGGGCTACTCTCATCTTTCGTCTAAACTGTGTTCTAAGTTATTACTTCTGAGAAACACGGGTGAGCAACTCCCCCGTTGGTGTGAGTATTCAGTTGTTAGTTATCAGTTTTCAGTTATTACTGTTGACTAATAACAATTTACCCTCCGGGTTTGCCTTTAGCACATACGGCACAGTTGGGCTGTATGTGCTAAGGGTGCCGTAGGCATACACGTTGGGTGTCCGGTCGGTGCGAGTATCTCCTTATGCCTACGCTACGAACAGCGGTGTCGCCGTGGCGTAGGCATAGGGCTTAGGAACATGCTACGCATGAACAGTACTCGTCTCACTGTTGAGTGATTACCCTATGGCTAACGCCACGCCTTACGGCTATCGGGGAGAACCTCCGGTTCCGCTGCGAAGAGCGCAGTCGCCTAGGTCGGGAGACCCTCATCAAGCGCTGTCTCACCACATGCCTAGGTCGGGAAACCCTCATCAAGCACGCTTACTCACTGTTCACTATTTATTCCTCGTCTTCCATCGACTCGCGCGACAAGGATTCATAGGTTGGACGTGGAGGTGTACGGCGATTTCCTTGGTCGGTCATCAAATCGACTTCAACATCCAAAGAACTACCGTCTGTCTGCGTCTCTACCTTGTGTACGGCAATATCTAAGCCTAGTGATTGCAGTTCTCGCATCAACACTTTAAAGGATTCTGGTGTTCCAGGTCGAGGAATTGCCTTGCCTTTAACGATCGCATTGAGGGCTTCATTTCGTCCTTGCATATCGTCTGATTTGACGGTGAGCAACTCCTGCAAGGTGTAAGCAGCACCGAAGGCTTCCAATGCCCACACTTCCATTTCACCGAACCGCTGACCACCTTGTTGTGCTTTACCACCCAAGGGTTGCTGGGTCACTAGCGAGTATGGACCTGTTGAACGGGCGTGGATCTTGTCGTCCACCAAGTGAACCAGTTTCAGCATATATGCCACACCGATAGTAATTGCTCGGTCAAAGGGTTCGCCGGTGCGACCGTCATACACCAAGATTTTTCCAGGATCATCTGGGTTAAAAACCCAGTTTCTGCCTGTTTCGTCCCGTGCTTCTTGCAATTTGCCATGTACTATGGTTCGAGATGATTCTTCGCCATACATTTCGTCAAAGGGGGTGAGTTTAAACCGCACTCCCAGGTTTTGACCAGCCCAACCCAACAGACATTCAAACACTTGTCCAACGTTCATCCGGCTGGGTACGCCCAAAGGATTAAGGACAATGTCTACTGGTGAGCCATCTGGCAAGTACGGCATGTCTTCTATTGGCAAGATTTTGGAAATAATTCCTTTGTTACCGTGACGTCCTGCCATTTTGTCGCCGACTTGAATTTTACGCTTCTGCGCCACATAAACCCGAACGACCATGTTTGCCCCTGGTGGCAGTTCATCGCCTTGTTCGCGTGTAAACAAGCGTACGTCTACGACGCGTCCTTTTTCACCGTTGGGGACTCGTAGGGAATTGTCTCTGACATCCCGCGCTTTTTCACCGAAAATTGCCCGCAGCAACTTTTCTTCTGGTGGCTGGTCGGATTCACCTTTTGGTGTTACTTTTCCGACCAGGATGTCACCAGATTCTACCCATGCCCCTATGCGAATGATCCCCTGTTCATCCAACTGACGCAAAGCATCTTCACCTACGTTGGGAATTTCTCTAGTTATTTCTTCTGGTCCCAACTTGGTTTGTCTTGCCTCAATTTCATATTTTTCAATGTGAATTGAGGTGTAGATATCATCCTGCACCAGACGTTCCGAAATCAAAATCGCGTCTTCGTAGTTATACCCTTCCCAAGGCATATAGGCGACGACGATGTTTTGCCCCAGTGCCAGTTCGCCTCCTTCGGTAGAAGAACCATCCGCCAGCACTTGACCTGCGACAACACGTTCACCCATGTACACTAACGGTTTTTGGTTGAGACAGGTATCTTGGTTGGAGCGATGATATTTGGAAATGGGGTATCTAAGGTCTGAGGTATTAGATTTGGAAGAATGGTCGCGTGCGGATGAGCCAGTGCCCTGGTGACTCAGCGCGGCAGTTGGCTTTCCATCAGTTGAGGCAACCCGTGGACGCACACGAATTTCTGTTGCGTCTACATATACTACTTCTCCGTCGGTACGCGATACGATCACCATACCAGAGTCTCTTGCTGCTTGAGCTTCTAAGCCTGTTCCTACTAAAGGACGCTCTGGTTTAAGTAGGGGGACTGCTTGCCGTTGCATATTCGATCCCATCAGGGCGCGGTTAGCGTCGTCATGCTCCAAAAATGGAATCATACTAGTAGCAACAGACACGATTTGCACAGGCGATATTGCTACGTAGTCCACTTGCTCTGGCGTGGTTGTGGAGAATTCCTGACGATAACGTACTGTGACTTGCGGTCCGATGATCTCAGCATTTTCATCTACTGGCAAGTCGCCTGCAGCAACGCGCAGGTCGTCTTCTTCATCTGCAGTCATGTAAACAGGTGGTAAATCAAACCGCACCCGTCCATTTTCTACTGCTCGATAGGGTGTTTCTAGAAAACCATACTGGTTAACGCGAGCATGAGTTGCTAAGGAACCAATCAAACCTGCGTTGGGACCTTCTGGAGTTTCCACTGGGCAAATGCGTCCGTAGTGGGATGGGTGAATATCCCGTACCGCAAAACCTGCACGTTCGCGGGTTAGACCTCCTGGACCTAGTGCGGATAAACGGCGTTTGTGGGTCAGTTCTGCCAGAGGATTTGTCTGATCCATGAACTGCGACAATTGGCTAGACCCAAAGAATTCTTTAATGGCTGCAACCAAGGGTTTCGGGTTCACTAAGGAAGCAGGAGTCAGCACTTCAGCATCAGATACGGTCATTCTTTCGCGAATGATACGTTCTAAGCGGTTTAAACCGACTCTTACCTGGTTTTGCAGCAATTCGCCCACGCTTCTGACTCGGCGGTTACCCAAGTGGTCAATGTCGTCAGTGTTCCCAATATCAAACTCAAGATTGATCAGGTAATCCACTGCTGCCAAGATGTCTTGGGGAGTTAAGACGCGCATCGTTTCTGGCACTTGCAAGCGCAGTTTCTTGTTCAGCTTGTAACGTCCAACGCGGCCAAGGTCGTAGCGTTTGGGATCAAAGAAGCGCGAGTCGAGAAGTTGTTGTCCTCCTAACACTGTGGGCGGTTCACCAGGACGCAGCTTACGATACAACTCCATTAGGGCTTCTTCTTCAGAAAATTGCCCTTCTTTCTCAATGGTTTTTTGGAAGTATTCTGGGTGGCGTAAAGCGTCAAAGATTTCGTTGTCTGACAACCCAAGCGCCTTCAGAAGCACTTGCGCTGACAGTTTGCGAGTTTTGTCAATACGTACCCAGACTAAGTCGTTACGGTCTGTTTCAAATTTCAGCCAGGCTCCTCGGTTTGGGATTAAACTAGCTGAATAGGTACGCCGCCCGTTTTTGTCAATTTCTGATTTGTAGTACACTCCTGGCGATCGCACTATCTGGTTGACAATCACCCGCTCAGCACCGTTAATGATAAACGTGCCTCGGTCAGTCATCAGAGGCAAATCCCCAATAAAAACTTCCTGTTCTTTTATTTCTCCGGTTTCTTTATTAATTAAACGAGTCGGGACATACATTTGTACAGCGTAGGTACTATCCCGCCGTTTTGCTTCGTCTACACTGTACTTTGGCTCTTTTAGTCTGTAGTTTTGACCCAAAAAATGCAGTTCTAGTTTGCCAGTGTAGTCTGTGATCGGACTAAAGGAGTTGAGTTCTTCTATTAGCCCTTCTTCTAGAAACCAACGGAAGCTGGAACGCTGAATTTCTATCAAGTCGGGCAACAAAAAGGCGGGTTCCATAATTGTTTCGTTCGTCATGCCTCTACCTTTGTCAACCTAAGTTTTACTTAATTGTGTGTGGGAATGGTGTGTGGAAACTTCTCCTGACACCGCCTACTCACGAGCAGGTGTGGGCAAACGGAGCAATTAAAGCCGCTAATAAGAATTTTGGCAAGGGGATAATTACCCATTTTGCCGCTAAAAGTTGCCAATTTCCATTAGCTACTAACTTCTTTACTGAATTCAAATGGTATAACTTTTTGTTACTTTGTCTTGTTTTCTTCACTTCCCCCTCCAAAAAGCGCATTCTACCTAAGCAGCGTTACATTGTTTTGGCTTGTACGTAACTACCTGGGTTGAAACCCAGAGGGATAATATCCTTATGCTCAGAGGACAATACTCCCCTGAGCCTAATTTTTGTATGGATAGCTTGCCTTAGCGGGTAGTGACCACACGGTAATTTGTTTAACAATTCTCTATATGGAAAATATGAAACTACTGTTTACAGAGCAGGTCTAGATGACCAATAGTTGAAAGTTATAGTCATCATGGAATTCGAGCATCCAGTTGTAGAGATTAAAAGGATGATTAATAAGCTTAGCTTGACTCAAGTGTCAAATTCAATAGTTGCTTCTTTAACCATTATGGCTTACACAAGTCGGTTTTGGAGGAAATAATAATACCATATTTTAGTCCTCCTAAAGTTTGAGTTTTCCATTTTCTAAGTTTATGCACTAGGGGGGATGTTCTATATTGTTATGCCAAACAATTCACAGGCATTTCGGGTTGTCAGAGTTGCGATCGCATCAACAGTTTCTCCCCGCATTGCTGCGACTTGTTCTGCAACATAGCGGACGTACGCTGGTTCATTGCGTCGTTCACCCCGTTTTGGGACGGGTGAGAGAAAAGGACAATCTGTTTCGATTAACAGGCGATCGCTCCTCACCATAGCAGCTGATTGTTGAATTTGTTTGGCGTTTTTAAATGTCACTGTTCCGCTAAAGCTGATGTAGAAGTCCAAGTCAACAAACCATTGGGTTTCTTCTGGGCTTCCACCCCAGCAGTGCATGACACCCCGCACACTTTTTCCTTTGAGGTTTATCCATTTTTGCAGTACTTGCTTTACCTGTGCCGCTGCATCACGACAGTGGATAATGACGGGTTTATTGAGTTGGGCGGCGATCGCTAACTGTGTCTCAAAAACCTTCTGCTGTTGCTCTTCGTTATCTGCTTTATAGAAATCCAGCCCAGTTTCCCCAATTGCTACGACTTTAGAGTCAGAATTAGCGAAACTTATGATTTCATCTGCTGTTTGTTCATTCCATTTTGCTGCATCTAAAGGATGTAACCCTACAGCAAAGCTCATTTCTGGAAAACGGTGAGCAAGATCTTGAATGCCTTTAAACTCAGATGGTTCTACACAGGAGTGTACCAGATGTACGACGCCTGCTTGTTGCCATCGCGATCGCACTGCTTCTAAATCTGATTGGAAAACATCAAAGTTGACGTGAACGTGAGTGTCTATCAGCTGCATTGCTTATCCTTTGTCTTTTGCCTTTAGTCCTTGATACCGACTCGTACCACTTCGCACTCATTCAAAATTCAAAAAGCTTACAACATCATAAGCTTTTCAATCATTCTGTAGACGTGCAGCTGCTTCCTTTTGGGTATGGCTGCTTTCTTTTCGCACTCATGTACTAGGGACTCAAGACTACAGACTATTGACTACTGTGCGCTTGCTGCTGGTTGTGTGTGCACTTTTAGCCTTTGAGCCAATTTTGACTTCTTCCTGGCTCCATTGTTAGGATGAAGTACACCTTTTTTCACCGCTCTATCGATTTTGCTGTAAGCTTCCGACATTCGGCTCATGACTTCTTGTTTTGATTCCGGGCTTTGATTTGCCCCATAGGCATCTAAAGCAGCGAAGTATTTTTTCATCAGGGTTTTCACTGCCGATTTATATGCTTTGTTACGCAGTCGGTTACGTTCTGCGATTTCGGCACGCTTGAGAGCAGACTTTGTATTCGCCACAGTCAGTTCCAGAAAGACTATTGATTTATAAACACACTACTAGGATTACTAGTTTAACATTATTTTTACAACTTTTAAGGTAGTAGAGAAAATTTTCACCAAAAAAGAATTCAGAACTCACGGATCAAGAGCCAAAATATGTCTGGTGCGACTGGTTGATGAATTGTTTGTGAGTGAGTTTGTTTGACCCCTGCTTTATTAAGCGCAGCGAAATCGAGCGATTTCTTCGGTTCATCTGCTTTGCGAAGCCTCTATATCAGGATAATTTACGACCGTAGTTGTACACTACTTCTTCGCCTGATCGGTCGATAATCGCCCAATGTACTGTATTGAGTTCAGGAATTTGTAACATAAATATCCAGTTAGCTTCTATGGTTTCCCCTTCTGTTGGGAGCATCGGTGTCTCTGACGTACACAGGGTAATTTTAGTGGTGGGTTTGTCCATATAGAAGTAAGACGAGGGTTCATGATCGCCATTAAAATAAGCGTATGGCACACCCACAGCAGCAGCATTAGCAGCGATCACCTCTGTAAGCGAGCCTTCTCTCTCGTCACCTGCGAAGCCTACAAAGCTATAGAATGCTTCGTGCAATGCTTCCTCAAAAGTTACCTGACCGCCTAAAGCTTTCTGTGCCTTTATCGCTTCTAGATCTGCTTCTAGGATGAGATTGTCTAAGCCAAGGGACTTTGTCAGATCGGATAACTTCTGACTGTGCTCAGTATAAGCATAGCTAGACATCAAATTTCCCTGAGTATCATACAGTCGTCCCTCATCTGCTTTGTTATTCCAAACAGAGCGTTTGCTACCGAAAGAGAACCCGCCTGAGTCTGGATGCACCGAGTTAGTATAAACTCGACACTCAGCTCCTTTTTTCAATACTGTCCCGGTGGGAAAAGAGAATTCTTGATTGCGATTTACGCTGTGAATTTTCCAGCCCGATATATCTATATCAACCAGCCCATCGTTGACAATAGCGATATATTCGTCCGCCTCCGTGGATTCAACACTTGGGTCCGAAAAAATCCTCGAAATCCTGACATGGGGTGTCGCTTTTGACAGATCGAGTATTGCATACAGCCCTTCTCCATCAGGACTGGAGACGAGAATTTGATTGGCTTGCTCGTCCGGTTGGAAATCTATAATCGAACTGCCATTGCGTTGATAGAGAGATTTAACTCCAGCAAAAATCGGATGATCGCTATTAATGGGTTGATTTCCTGAAATCCCGTTATAGCCCTCTTTAAACTGTAAACCAACTTCCCAAAGAAACCAATTAAAGTCATATCCTGAAGCATAGTCATCATATTCCGTCTCGGCAGCTAAGTAAAAGTTCATTCCAGCTTCAAACAAATCTGTGAGTTCATCCCAAGAAGAAGAGTCATGTGAAAAAATCGCATCCACATCTTCTGGGATATCGTATCCAACAGTCCATGTATGACCAGCTTTAGTCATTGTCTGTGCTAAAGCCGATTCAGATTCAGCTAAATCCGGGTTCAAGTAAGAATGAAACTTGCCTGGACGACCGCCCGTGAACCAATTAGCAATATTTTTGGCAAAAATTGCCGTGTCAGGAGAGTTTTGAAATCCGACGTTCCTTAAAGTTGAAGCATTATTAGCGAGAATTATTTTGCCTAATTTTTTGTTCATTTCAGCGGCTCCTAAGTTTCAAGTAATAAAAATTGACAAATGAACTGTTCTGTTGTTGTACGGAAAATATATGCTTTGGACCTCCCCTGCTTCCGAATTATCGGTTCCCGTCAGTTCCTTTATCTTAGCGATCGCCCTGAGTGAGTCTCTCGTATGGGCGATCGCGTCCTTTGAGTGCGCCCCACCTAACGGCACGCTTCCCCTATCGGCGCTAGCGCTGCTGCCAAAGGCAGATCGCATCCTTCATCAAATGTCCCTTTGACCATATATTTTGGTCACTTTGTCAATGCGTAAGTTCTATTGGCTTTAGTCATAATTTTGATTCAAAATCAATATACATATTCACTGAATATTAAAAGTCACAGCGCTTCGCGCGGGGTGTAGGGCTAATTGGTGGGAGCAAGAAAAGCGCCACCAATTAAAGACCACGCTTGTTGAAAATTTAGTGGGGGCTTGGATCCCTTCCGCTTCGGGGGTAGAGTGTACTAAAAACACAATCTATCTTTCCTCCCCACACCCCACACCCTACCCCCTACACCCTAGTTCTGGTCACACAAAATACATTTGTTTAAAAACTTTGTAATCTCTACAAAAAAAATAATTGTTGAAGCAAAAGCGCCACATAGATTTAGGATATACTATGGCTCTCAAAACACTTATAAATTTAAGTGAGTGAGAAACTCAGGCGCTTTTTTTCAATATCGAATATGAGCAGGTTTCAAGGGTGCTTTGGTTTGTCTGAGTGTCGTTGGTTATCGTAAAAATTCAGAAGATTTCAAGGGAGCGTTAGTTTGTCTGAATTTCGCTGATCGCAGGAAAGAAGCGTTTGAACTCAAAGTAGAGGCTTGGAGGATTTCAGGTGGATTTCCCAAGGTATTATTCAAATCTTCTGGTTGTTCGAGAGGAGGTGTTGTTTTGCCTGCAGGTAGAGATATCGGTAAAGTTTGATGTGCTTGTAAGTAAGGTTCGCCTTCGTTTGTAAAGCGAACCTGTTGAGCATCAAGTTGCAACTTTGATTTTTTTAACTGATCAGCAGGCTCAAAAGTAGCAACAAAGGTGACGTTGCTATCTGGACGTAATTTCATTTGTGTTTGATAAATTTGCCAAGGTTCCTGAAAACGACCGTCAGCTGCAACTTGCCAAAGATTAAGGTTTGTTTGCCACTGTCCCTGCTTAACTTCAACAACTTGGCGAGCGAGAATTGAACGATTATTGTTCGCATCATCATTCAAAACTCCTGCTTGTTGTCCTGCTATTGAAACTAAGTTGCGAACTGCGACTACTGCAATTTTGCTCGAATCAGGTAGATTTGTACTACCTACCAGGTTGTATATCCCATTACTTCCTGCGGGTTCTACAGTTTTGATTTCTAGTTGCACTTGTTCTTGTGCTTTTTTACCACAGCTAGAAATGACGGTTAGTAGCAGCAAATAAATACCTATTAGGGTGAGATTCAGCGAGAAATTGGAAAGATTTGGCAAAGATAGCCGTAAATGTGATTTTTGCATAGATTAATGAGGCTTTTTCTCATGAAAAACAACATAGATTATATTTTCCCTTATTTTTTATACAGATACTAAAACAAAGAAAGGTTTTACCATCTTTTTATCAAGTTAATGAACAGTCAAAAAGTTGTAGAATTTCGTTAAAATACTCACACTTTCTGATAAAGTGGCGACATCTTGTAACAAATGAATCTTAGTTGTTTATCAGCTAGACCAATGAGACCCACAGTATTGGATTGTCATAAATGTACTCGACCAAAACAGTGGAATAGGGCTTATTTTCTGCTTCTGAGTGCCTCAATCTCCATTTTTTGGATAATGGCAGTGAAAGATGCGTGTTTGGCTCAACAAAATCCACACAATCAACAGTCGAGCAATGTCCAGTTTGGGGAAGTATTACAAGTACCCAAACCACCTGTATCTAGCAAACGACAAAAATTAAAGCCCCAGACAGTGCCTCCACCACCTGGGATATCAAGCCAAGCAACGGACGTAGCTGTTGCATCAAGAGGAAAACCTTCGTCTGAAAGTGTAAAGACACCTACAGATGACATTAAACAGTTGGAGAGTGGCTTTATCCAACAGCAAAAGCCTGCAAAAGTCCCAAAAGCACCAGCGAAGTCAGTTCCACCTCTCAAGAATGTGGTGGCACAAAATGCCCAAGAACAAATTCGTCAAATTTCTGGAGCTACCAGTCTAGGACAACCAAACATCCAAGTAGCGCCACTCCCACCACCCTTTGGTACAACAGTTACACAAGAGTTCACTGCACCATCGGCACCATCGGCACCATCGGTACCCACTTTCAACCAGGTACTACTCAACTCTCAACCACAACAAGCTCCTTTACCACCACTTCCAGGTACTCCGACACCTACGTTCAATCAACCCATTAACTCTCAAACAACAACACCGTATACTCCTAGTCTAACTCCTCAACTCCTTAATCCTCAAGCGATAACACAGTCATCAGTTCCAACGACTCCTACAACACAAACTTCCAACCAACTTCTCAACTGCCAAGTCGTATCGTCACCAACAGTTTCAGGTACCGGTGCACCTACCTTTAATCAACTCTTAAACTGCCAAGCGACAACACAGTCAGCGGTTCCTAATACTCCTGCGTCTACCTTCAATCAACTCTTAAACTGCCAAGTCGCAACACCTCCATCAGGGATTTCTACATCAACCAATCAGTACCTGAACTGTCAAGTTGTCTCCTCGTTACCAGTTGCCCAAACGGTACCACCGCCACAAACGCAAGCGCAGACAACTCCCACAGTTCCAACACCGCCATCGATAATACCGCCATCAGCAACACCGCCATCGCTAACACCGCCATCAGCAACACCAAATACTCCACAACCAGTGGATAGAAGTCGCCCCTTACTAAGAAGTACAGCTTTGCAGGAACCTTCTTTACAGGTTCAAGGAGTTTACATAACTCAAGGAGGTGATTCTGCAGCACGGGGGCGACTCTCAGGAGTGTATCCAATCACCCCTCAACTATTGGTTGGGGCTACTTTGGATTTGGTGACTGGAGAAAACCTTCTTGTTGACTCCCGTGGAGAAGGCTTGAACATCAACGAGCTTTATCTTGCCACTTCCGTAGGAGGAGCGCCCAATCTGCGTTTCGTCTTGGGGCAGTTAGATTTGACGTCTTATTTTGACCGGAACAGCTTTGCTAAAGATGGGGCAAGTCAATTCTTTAATCCGATTTTCCAGACAAACCCGGCGTTGTCAGCAACCGGAATTGCTTCTCGCACAGGGTTACTTGTGAACTGGAGTGTGACTGATAATATCGAAGCCAAAGCAGCAGTTTTCTCGTCGTCAAATAAAATAAGTGACTTTGCTTTGGATGGATTTGCTGGAGAAGTAGCAGTCCGTTACGGTAATGCGATTATTCGCGGGACTTATTCCACCGATCGCGATGCTGGTATTCGTGATACTTTCCCTGAAAGCTTTGGGATTGCCAGAAATATAGAACGCACAAGCTTTGGACCTCAAAAAAATGACCGCGAAGAAGCATACGGTTTGAATACTGAAGTTTTTGTACCCAACTTGAAACTAGGTCTTTTTGGACGTTACGGGCGTTACGAAAACCGTGATTTGGGCAAAGGGGCAGATACTTACTCATTTGGACTCAGCTTTTTGGATTTGTTTACCCCAGATGACCGTTTGGGTTTGGCTTACGGACGTGCTTTATCAAACGACAGCTTACGCCGTGGCGGAGATTATCCAGACGTGTTAGAGCTTTTCTACGATTTTCAATTGCTTCCTAATCTGCGGTTAGGTTTTACACTTCAAGGACGAGATGGTTTTGAGGATACAGTACTCGGTGTCAGGGTGCGTACAGAATTTGATGTGACTCCAAGGAGAAGGTCTCAATGAGTCAAAAACACAAACGCAAAACTAATCCCTGCTCAAATGTGGGAACGAGTGTCCAAGACATCAGAACAAAAAGTCTTTCTGGTTTGATCGTGATCACTGCTTCATTTTCTGTTTTGAGCTATGTCTTCAATGTTCCATTGTTAAACAACATTGCTCCTGCTCAAGCGCAAAAGTCCTCGTCAGCAGTGCAACGAGGTTACAATCTGCTTAAAAAAGGGTGGGTTAATGATGCCATCAAAGCTTTTGGGCAAGCTATAAAGCAAAATCCGCAATCTTCACAAGCCAAGATCGGGTTAGCAATCTCTTATAACCGCGCTGGACGTATTACTGAAGCTTGGAATGCTTATCAACAGGTGCTAGCGCAAGACCCGAACAACCAAAGTGCACTCAAAATTGTTGGTATCATGGGCACTTATCGCCCAGAGTGGCAAGTACGAGGAATTGAAGCTCTCAATACTTTGTTAAATGCCAATCCCAACGATGTACAAGCCCGTTCTTACCGCGCCTTGTTGTACAGCTACCAAGGAAAGGTCAACGAGTCGCTGGCAGATTATCAAATAGTCTTGGAAAAGAATCCTACCTCAGAAACTATCCTTGGTGCTGCTCAAGCTTACAGTTATAGCCGCAATTACCAAAAAGCTTTGGAGTTGTTCAACCGCTATCGAGTGGCTGGCAAACCGATCACTGGATTTGCTGCGGTAGCCTACGCTAGTACCTTGCGAGAAACTGGCAATCCAAAAGCAGCAGTACAAGTTTTGCAAGGACAGTTACAGCGTTCCAAAACTCTCGACAAATTAGCGATTGAAACGCGTTCTGAACTTGCCAAGGCGTATGTTGCCAATCAACAGTCACAGCAAGCATTTGCGGTATTGGAGCCAATACAAAATAGACCAGAGGCGATTTTACCTTTAGCACGTTCTCTCAATGAGATTCGCTCCTCAAGCAATAACCCTGCTATAGCACAGCAAGTTGCAACTTTGTACCGTCAGGCGATCGCCAACTCTCCCAACCCCTCGCCCGCCTTGTTGCGAGAAACCGCTGATGTTTTCACCGGCTTACCTCAAGGAGAGCAAACAGCACTACAACTTTATCGCCAAGTGGCTCCACAGTTCCCAAATGATAAAAGTTTGGTGGTGCGACAGTTAGTCCTAGAGAATAAATTGGGACAACTTGGCAAAAGTGACTTAAAAAGGCGTCTGGTCGCTGAAGTTAACCCCCTACCCTCAAATCCGGCGCAATTGCAACAGATCGCTCTTGCTCTATCAGACGTTGATGCCCCTGATCCAGAATTGTTGCCTTTATACCAAACTCTTTCACCAAGGGTAAACGTACCATTTTTAAATTTCCGCATCGCTCAGATTTATCTACAACAGAATGACACAAGTAACGCAAGACAAGCTTTGGCAGCTTATACAGCAACCCCAGAAGGAGCCAAAAGCCTTGCACCCCAATTGCTAGCAGCTGAAATCGAGCGACGGGAGGGCAACTTAGAAGCCAGTGCTCAACGTTTCCAAGCTGTATTGACAACTAAGTCAGGAGGTGATGATATTACTGATGGAGCTTTACGTGGATTGGCAGGCGTACGAATACAACAAAAACGGTTTGATGAAGCTTTGGCAGCTTATGACCAATTGATAATCCGTCAACCACAAAATTTGACAACTCAGTTGGGACGAACCAGTATCGCCTATCAAGCCAAGAAGATTTCTGAGCAGGAGGCGAATGCTGTCCTCAATAATTGGTTAGCTACACAACCTGCGACGAATGCACCTCCAGAACTTTTTAGTTTAGTAGGAACATTGCCGGCTCAACCACAGCGTGAACCTCTCTATAATTATTTAGCTCAAGTTGATCCAAGTTACTTGCCAGTGCAACTGCGTCTGGTACAAGTTATCGCAAAACGCAATCCCACTGAAGCGCAAGCACGGGTGAAACAGTTGATTGCTCGTCTCCCTAAAGATGCGAACACGTATCAGTTGCAGGGAGATTTGGGGCGAGCGATTGGTGATTTGGATTTGGCTGGCAAAGCGTACGAAAATATCTTGGCACAGCAACCAGATAATATAGATGCCCTTGCTGCTTTAGGAGGAATTCGTTTTGAACAGCGGCGCTTTGAGTCAGCACGGCAAATTTACTCTCAAGTTGTAGCACAGAAGCCACAAGATAAGGATGCACGTCGCGCCCTTGCTGGCTTAAGTGCTATTGCTGATCAGCCCTTAACAGCGCTGACACAGCTTGAGCAACTCGAAGTAGAACAAATTTCCCAAGGCGCAAGCGATGCTGAAGTTTCTCGTCAAAGGCAGCAAATACAAGAAGATTTCTTGCAACGACGTGGCTTTCAACCCTCTTGGGAGAACTATGAGCGCAGAGGGAAATGAGGAAGGAAGGAGGGAAGGTAGGTAGGAGGGAGGGTATGAAATTGTTCCTCACTCTCTCCCTCTCTCCCTCTTTCTCTCTCCCTCTCTCACTTTCTCACTTCCTTTGTTCTCTATTAAAGAATGCGGCACTCAGTGAAATTGACAGTTATTGTTAGCATGATTGTTCTCAACTCCTGTAACTTAGGTTACTCAGTGATAAAGACGAAAGTATCGGATGACAGGACTCCGCTAGAAACAGCTCTGCCATTGAATGGTAGGGAAAGCGAAAGTAGCTCTAAGTATGTCGCGGCTTTACCGAAATCCATTCCTAACCGGGACTTACTGGCTCAAAGCTGGGAAGTCTATCGCCGGAGATTTATTCAGGGTGATGGTAGAGTTATCGATTATGAAGCGGGCGATCGCTCTACAAGTGAAGGTCAGGCATATGCCATGCTACGAGCAGTCCTGATTGATGATCCTGCCACTTTTGCTACTACCTTGAACTGGGGAGAAAATAACCTCCAACGACAAACGAATGGCAAACGGACAGACAACTTGTGGGCTTGGCAATGGGGACGAAATGCAGATGGAAAGTGGGGTGCGATCGATGGTAACTTTGCCACTGATGGCGATATTGATGCGATTACCGCTTTGATTCTTGCCTCCAGGCGTTGGAATCGTCCTGAATACCTTAATTTAGCAAAAGCAAAACTGCAAGATTTGTGGAATCTTTCCATTGTAGTAGGACACCAAGGTAAACTCTATTTGCTGCCTGGTCCTGCACCAGCATTTGTTCCGAATGCTTCTACCCTTTATCTCAACCCCTCTTACTTCGCTCCCTATGCTTTTCGGCTATTTGCCCAAGTCGATCCAGAACATGATTGGTTGAGTTTGGTCAATACAAGTTACGAAGTTCTAGAAAAATCAGCACCACTTTCTGCTGTCGGGTTGCCGAGTGATTGGGTGGCTCAAGATACCAAAACAGGAAAATACCAACTTTTACCACAGACAAGCCAACTTCAGAGTTTGTATGGCTTTGATGCTTATCGAATTTGGTGGCGCTTGTCGCTGGATGTGGCATGGTTCAATTCACCCCAAGCGCGACGTTATCTCCAGACAAATAGTAAGTATCTCCAACAGCAGTGGCGTGTGCGATCGCGTTTACCAGCACGCATCGATCTACAAGGCAAAGGATTGGTGGATTATGAAGCGACAGCACAATACGCGATGCTTTACGCCGCTTGGCAGTTCGTAGAACCACAACTAGCGAAGGAGTTACTTGAGAAAAAAGTGCTACTTCAATACAAACAAGGCATTTGGGATGATAAATCCGCTTACTATACACAGAATTTGGCTTGGTTAGGTCTGTTGTCTCCTTCTGTAGTTCCCCAGCAACTACTCAAGAAGTAGCAAAAGATTTTTCTTGATTAATTTTCTTATCAAAAATAGTGTTCCCTTTTATAGTGTTCTTTTTTATAGTGTTCCCTTTTGAGTTCAATAAATAACAAGTTTTCAGTTGGTACATCTCCAAGAGCAAACCACAAAACCAAAAAAAATCCTACTATCCCTGAAGTGACACCGTCATATGAAGCCGTTGTTTCATCCTTCCAAAATCAGCACAAAAGCAATTATTTTTACTTTTTGCTTGTTACTGTTTCCTACTTCATTAACAAACGCTCAAGCTCGTAGCGAAGAAGGTTTACTAGACGATAATTCACAACAAGTTAGTGAAATTTCTCAGCGGCAAAAGTCTTTTGACAAAAAGCAAACTATTTTGCTGGCTCAAGCAAAAAAACCCAAAGTCGATAGCCTAGACGAAGAAGAAAAAGAAGACACAAGCGAAAAGAAAAAAGAGGCTGATGATGCAAAGAATTTAATAACGTACAACCTGGAATTTAACCGCAGTCCGATTGTTGGCAACCGTCTACGCTTACGAGGACTGAATCCGGAAGGTCGCCTTGGCTTTAACCGTCCTCGTGGCTGGAAAATCGGAAAGCTTCAAGCTTTAATTAAGTTCCAGCACTCACCATCACTGTATGCCAACCGTTCTAACCTAACGGTATTTATCAATGACACTGCCGTAGGCAGCATATCGCTCAACCGTAAACAGTCCCAAGTCGGTCAGGTGCTGATCAATAATATTGATCCTAAGCTGCTTCAGGACTACAACGAAATCAAGTTTGTTGCTCAGCAAAATACATCACAACAATGTACTGACCCTCATGATCCTAATTTGTGGACGGATATTCTGCCAGATTCCAAATTAATTTTCGGTTTCAAAAGGCAGCCAATTCCTCTCAACTTTAGCCGCTATCCCTATCCTTTCTTTGATCAACTCGGCTTAGAAACTAACAATATTGTTTACGTCCAACCAAGTCAGGTCAATCAATATTGGTTGACAACAACCGCTCGTTTGCAAGCGGCATTTGGTAGATTTGCAGATTTTCGCCCCATAAAGACGAGCTTGGTATCTGATATAAAGAGTGTAAAACCTGAACAGCGGTTAGTGATCATTGGGACTCCGAGTGAGCAGCCAGCTTTAACCTCTTTGAAATTACCTCTTTCTATAGCTGGTACTGAAATTCTCGATATCAATCAAAAGCCTGTACCAGAAGATACAGGAGTGCTGATCGCAGCGACGACAAAAGAAAAAGATGGTACACCTGTCTTAATTGCGACTGGTAACGGACCAAAGGGTGTGGCAAACGCAGTACAGTTTTTGGTGCAGCCAGACTTGCGAAAAACGGGAACAGGTTCAATCATTTTTGTCAATAAAGTTAAAGAAGCGACAACACCTGAACCTCGACAATGGCCTCGTTATACTCCAGAAGAAAATAGTTTTAGACTTAGCGACCTGAGAACTCCACTCAATAATGAAGGTTTTGGTGATGTGAGTGTACATGGTTCAGCAGCACCACCTATTACAATTGATTTCCGCACTTTACCGGATGATAGATTTTTGCGTGGCAGTACCATGAACCTAGTTTACAGCTATGGTCCACAGCTGAACACAAGAACCTCTGCGCTTGAAGTGTTACTCGACGGTAGATATATTGGTGGTGCACGTCTGAGTTCAGATTCTGGAGAAACCCGCCAAACCTTGAGTGTTGATTTACCAGCAAGCTTGTTGCACTCCAGTGCTCAACTCCAAGTGTTCTTCCGGATGAATCCCAAAGAACCATTTGACAAGCAAAAATGTCTGAGCGCGGCAGATCAACAGTTAATAGGTACACTTCATGCTGATACAAGCTTCGATTTAAAACGGGAAACCTCTGTACAACTTCCAGATTTAAAGTTGTTGCAATTTGGTTTTCCGTTTGCTGCACCTCAGGATTTATCTAGAACGGCGATCGTCTTGCCACAAAACCCATCTAATACAGATATACTCACCTTGCTCGCATTGAGCGAGCGTTTGGGACGGCTGAGTCAAGCAGAGTCTATCAAATTCCAGGTTTATACGCCAGAATCAATTCCTGACTCAGTTCGCAAGAATGACCATCTTGTGGGAATTGGTACGCGGGATAAATTTCCTTTTCCGGAAGTCTTTAGATCCACTGGCTTTAACTTGAGTCAAGGATTCTCTCGCGTATTAGCTCAAGGTACGATTCAAACTCCACAGGATTCACAAGGCTTGATTAAGCAAATTGTTTCCCCGTGGAGTAACGAGCACGTCATTTTGGCTTTAACAGCTCAGACAGAAACCGGTTTAGACCGAGTGCGGCAAGTCGTTGAGCAAGATCCATTGTTCTTCCAATTAAAACAGGATACAGTGCTAGTTGGTAGCGATAATAACAATCCATCTCCCTACGATCCAGGCGATTATCAACTAGAGTTTATCCGTAGTGCTCCCTCCAAAACTCGTGTAGAAAATACCAATTTACTAAGTAAGACATCGCGCTTGCTGCAAGAAAATTGGCTCCTGCTACCTATCGGTATTGTAGGTGTCTCGCTTTTACTTTATGGAATTGTTCAGTTGTATCTCAAGCGCCTTGCTGGTGCTGATAGAAATTAATTGTCACCGCCGATGCACGCGGATATAACAAATAATTCTCTGCATTTATCTGCGGTTCAAATCCCAATTTGAAAATCTAAAATCCAAAACTGAAAAATGTCTTCTTCATCAAATTCCCCTCCCAGAGGGCGTTTCAACTTAAGTCGATGGCTCATTGATCTCACGCCCCGATTTTTTGACCGCGCTTTAGAAAATGTCGGTGCCAAACAGTTTAAGTGGCTTGTTTTGCTGCTTCTGGTTCTTTCAGTTCCACTCATTATTGCCCCCCTACGAATCTGGCAGCAAGCAGTCATTGGCTTGTTTTTGGTAATACTTGGTCAATTGATCATGCGAGCCGAGGATCAAGAGTCTTCTGCGGAAACTAGCCAGTATTATCACTTATTTATGGTGTGGCTGAGTTTGGTAACAACGCTGCGTTATTTGTTTTATCGCACAAGTTACACTCTTAACTTTGATGGCTTGCTTAACAGCATTGTTTGCTTATTTCTGTACGCTGCTGAACTGTACGCTGTTCTCACCTTGGTGCTGGCTTATTTTCAAACTCTAAAAATCAAAGAGCGTCAGGCGGTTGACCTTTCCAACATTCCTCAAGAAGAATGGTTCAATGTCGATATTTACATTCCCACCTTCAACGAAGATGTTGAAATTGTTCGCAAGACTGCTTTATCAGCAATCACTTGCGATTATGCCCCTGGTAAAAAAATGATTTATGTCTTAGATGATGGTCGTCCAGAAAGGTACCAAGAAAACGACCCGCGCCGAGAGAAGTTCCGGGCAAGACGAGAACAGATACGGCTAATGTGTGAAGAAATTGGTTGTATCCACATGACGCGGGACAACAACAAGCATGCTAAGGCGGGTAATATCAACAATGCCTTTAACAAAACTGATGGTGACTTAGTTTTGATTTTAGACTGCGACCATATCCCCTCGCGTCAATTTCTGCTGAATGCAGTAGGCTTTTTCTATGATCCAAAGGTATCGTTTGTCCAAACTCCCCACTGGTTCTATAATCCCGACCCCTTTGAGCGCAATTTGCTCACTCGTGGTAGCATCCCCGTAGGTAATGAACTGTTTTATAAAGTGCTGCAAAAAGGCAATGATTTTTGGAATGCTGCCTTTTTCTGCGGTTCAGCAGCTATAATTCGCAAGTCCCACGCCTTGGAAGTTGGGGGAATTGCGGTTGAAACTGTGACAGAGGATTGTCACACAGCACTACGGTTGCACTCTCGCGGTTACAAGTCTGTTTATTACGACAAAATCATGGTCGCTGGGTTAGCGCCAGATACGTTCTCTTCCTATGTCGGTCAACAAGTGCGCTGGGCTAGGGGTATGGCGCAGATTCTGCGACTGGAAAACCCTCTGTTTAATCCCTGGCTGAAATTAACGATTCCTCAACGGATTTGTTATTTCAGTGCAACTTCGCACTTCTTGTATGGGTATCCTCGACTGGTGTATGCAGTTGTTCCCACCTTGTTCTTATTGTTTGGTATCAATCCCATCCGAGGTCTAGGTTTGGAAACTCTGGCATACGCCGTACCACACATTCTTCTGGCTTTATTCACCAACCATATCATTTACAAAAACGTCCGTTTTTCTTTTTGGAACGAAATTTTTGAATTTGTTATGGCTTTCCAAGCGGGGTGGGTGACGATGTTGGCGCTGATCAACCCCAAACTTGGTTCATTTAACGTGACTGACAAAGGAGTGAATATTAGCAAACGTACTTTTGACTGGCAGTCAATGCGTGGTTTGATAGTGGTCACTGTGTTTGTTAGCGCTTCCTTGTTTGCTGTTCCCTACTGGTTGCTACTTCGTCCAGAGGATTGGCAAGCAGTTTTAGTCAATACCTTGTGGTCAGGTTTTAATTTGATTCTGCTGATCGCAGCATTGCTGGTTGGCTTTGAACAGCCCCAAGTGCGTGCTTCTCACCGTTTGCAGCGACGCCTTAATGTCGTTATTACTAGTGGTAACTACACATTTAGGGGCGAAACAGTCAATATCTCAGAAACAGGAGCGTTGATTTCTTTAGAATCTTGGCCTAATTTACCAGATGAAGTTGATGTTGAGATCATGGGAGATTTTACTGCTCGCGTCTCCCTCACCGCGCGGGTTGTGCGAGTTTCTCCTGTAAGTGATGAAAAGACGCTTTTGGCAATTGACTTTGTCAGTCCTAGCCGTGCCCAAATGGATAATTTAATCCTGATTTTGTATTCTGATGTGCGAGAGTGGTATTCCCAAAAGCGGGAGTCTGTAGACCAACCAATCAGTTCCCTTGGCTTCCTTGCTACTAGTCTGACTCGCTCTTTTCGGGATCTCAAACCCATCATCCGTAACCAGGTACGCAAACGGGTGAGTGCCGTTAGTGAACTTTACTGGGATGGTCATTTCTTCCCTGGAATTGCCACAGAACTAGGGGTAACAGGTTTACGGCTGGAAATGCGGAGTAAAAAATCCAAATCAGGTAATAGACTGCTTGGACAAGAGGACTTGCACAAGATGCGAAATCTCAAACCACTTGTTGGTTTGCTCTTGAGTCGAGAGGAGGGGAACCCCTCACCTAGTAAGTTGGTTGCTGAAATTTCTGTGGTGAAAGAAGAGATAGATGACAGGATTGTCATTGATTTAAATTTTCCGACAGAATTCAAGCAACGCCAAGGTACTAAAATTAAACAGCTTTTGCAAGTGTTGTAGAACAGGTTATTGTGAAGTGCCTACACTGCATACTTTCTGTACAGTGTAGGCTTCCGATTTCACCCACCCTCCGGGTATGCCTGCCTTCGCCTGACGGAAGAGCGGCAGTCGCCTGCCGAGGAGCCAGTACGCCCAGGAGGCTCTCCCGACCTACTAGGTATCTGGTGAGCCCTGTCTCACCGTTGTCGCTTTTAAGTAATTTTGTGGCAAGAAGGGAGTAGAATGTCTTCAATACTCCATCTTTTTTCAGTTCTTAACAAATCATTGCACATCAAATACGTTTATGCAATTTCTAGAAAAGTTATTATTACTTATGAGTTTTGTCAGCAAGCATGACTACTAAACCTAACTAATAACCGTTTTGAACTTTCTTTATGACAACAGAAATAAATATTCCTTCTTTAGCCAATATCGAGTACATTCCATATATTGACGATGACGGTCAATTACCTGAACAATTGCAAGGTAAAATTGGAGTCTACGCAATTTTTGATCAAGAAAAAGTGTTGCAATTTGTTGGATATTCCCGTGATGTTTATCTCAGCTTAAAGCAGCACTTAGTACGTCAACCACAAAATTGTTATTGGGTGAAAGCTGAAACAATTGAACGTCCTAATCGTACGATTTTAGAAAAGATAGAGCAAACTTGGATTGCTGAAAATGGCACTGTTCCTACTGGAAATCAAGAGAAAAAAGACAAGTGGACGCAACCGATAGATGCGAAAGCAACCATGACGCCTGAAGAACAGGCAAATTATAACAATCCTGCGAATGATGAAATAGCGCAAACTAAAATCATTAAAAATGTGGCACGTAGGGTAGAGGCTGAAATCATAGCAATTTTAGAATTACGTGGTTTACAAACACAAATTCGCTTTCATCCTAAGTTGAAAGAAAACGGCTTGTTGGATTTGAAATAAGACCGTTGCATATTTACTGTAACTGACAGTAGAGGTATCGGGTATAGGGGGTCATTACCCACATTTTATAAGATTTCTGGTCTGATGTTTCGGTCGCCTAATTTGGCATTTTGGCAACCATATTGATTTTGTGAGCAGTATCGTAGCTGTTAATAGGTTATTGCACCAAAAAGCAATCAGAAAGCTAAAACTCCTCTTTTCGATTAACGACCAGTCTGGTACTGTACGATACTAAATCAGTACAAATCGTTATGCTTTCATGGTTTGCATCCTCCCCAGGCTTGTCACCTGGGGATTTCTTTGGTCAATTTAACTTGCACAAGATTTAACTAGTAATGATGTTAAATTTTTTCATCTAGTTTCTTTTTTCCTGTTCTTCTTTTTTAGGGATGTAAATGTGAACAAGAAAATTCAAATCATCGGGGAGCATCATGTGAATATGGACGATGAACGCGGTAGTGGTAGATTTTGCTCAGAGATGTTGACATTAGCTAATCTGTACTTCTTTGTAGCAATTCCCGTTCTGTTTACAAATAATTTCGGGATTTCGGCATTGGTTGCGGAGTTTTTCCAAAAAAGGGTTCAAACCCCTCTCTCTGATATGAGCAATATGGGTCTAATATCAATTTAGAGAGTTTATTGGAGAGTTTGTTTTTGCAGGTAGTTACAAAATCTATAATCTATCACTAGCCAGAAAGTACCTTTGGCGGTGGGTTTCGAGTTCCGTTTGGTTTGATGCAAGTATACTAGTCTGTCGCAAGACACCATCTTGATAGTGGCTTGTCGAAAATGCTCTTAATATTTAGTTGAGAAGCTCTAATAAGGGTTTTTAAAGAAACTCCTAACTCAGGAGGCACATAGTTGCGTTATCAAATCGTCGGACTTTTTCCAGTTAGCAATAGTTAATAACAAGAAAACTTAGATTCAACCAATGCCTCTAGTTTTTCTAGACTAGATTGCTGTTTTTGTCTGAAGTTTTTAAGGTTGATTCTGGTTGCTTGTTGACGTACATATTAGCACGTTCAAAGACAAAATTATCAACACGTCTTCGTGTGAGTTGGAAGATAATTATCAGGCAAGCACTACCAACTAGCGCCTTGCATAAATATTTGCCTTTTCCTTAAATCAGTGCCACCCGTCTGCCACACTCGCTGCATGCGTATGGTGAGACAACCTGCTGCTTTGAGAGAAACCTTAAAACTAGGCAAGTGACTTAGAACTGCTACCACTGACCGAAACCTTACGTGATAACTGTTAAAGTGACATGTTCATCGCTTCATTCATGCAAGTATGAATTGTGTGAATAGAGGTAAGCTTTTGTCTGGCACTACGTGTTGTCAGTGCTGGTGCAGAAATTATGCTTGTAAAAAATCTGAGCATCTGCTGATTATAACAACAGTATCTATCGATTACAAAATAAGCAGACATAAATCTGTTGATGAGAACTGTATCAATTAATGTCTTATGGATGTCATAGGAGGTTTTCTTGTTAAAGCGACAAACCAAAACATACCGCACAGCACTTGCTCCGTGGGCTGTTGTTCACTGGGTTTCACCAACTGAGCGAATTGTGATAAATCGATTCCGCAGCCGCAGTGATGCTGATGGTCATCTTACAATTTTGCAGCGGCTGATGCCACAAGCTGATTTACGAGTGATTGTTGAGGTAGAGCAAGACAATTAAAAAATTTCGACATTACTTACAGATCTGGGAACGGATACCTAAACGCTGTATAATCCAATCATGAAAAAACTGCCATCTTCCGTAATTCCCTCTTGCACTTGGAGTCGTCCCATCGGTTTAGGTTGGGACAAACCTTACACAGTCCGTTATGCCAGCAATATTGATGATGGTTCTTGGCACGGTATGCCTTTGGGCGGTTTTGGTGCAGGTTGTATTGGTCGTTCCTCGCGGGGAGATTTTAATTTGTGGCACATTGATGGCGGTGAACATGTATTCAAAAACATCCCCGCGTGTCAATTCAGTGTCTTTGAATCTTTTGGCTCATCCTCGCAAGCCTGCGCTTTGTGTACTGAACCTCCTGAAGACGGAAGCCTTAGAACATGGCAGTGGTATCCGGAAAGTAAGAAAGTAGAAGAAGCAGGGGAAGCAGCAGGAGAAATAACTCCCTCACTCCCTCACTCCCTCACTCCCTTATCTCCCTCATCTCCCTCATCTCCCTCATCAGCCCAATCCCAAACGGGAACTTATCACGCCCTATACCCTCGTAGCTGGTTTGTTTATCAAGGGGTGTTTCAAGCAGAATTAACCTGCGAGCAGTTCTCTCCTATTTGGGCAGAAAATTATCAACAAGCAAGCTATCCAGTCGCGGTGTTTCTGTGGACTGCACACAACCCGACTCATGCACCTATTAGTCTTAGTATCATGCTGACTTGGGAAAATATGGTTGGCTGGTTTACTAATGCTGTGAAATCTCCTTTGGTTCGGGTGCGGGATGATGGAAGCCCAGTTTATGAGTATCAGCCACGTTTAGGCGAAAGTCTGGATAACTTTAATCAGCTCGTTGAAAACAGTGAAAGTATTGGATTGTTGTTGGAGCGGGTTAATATGACTGAACCTCCTCAAGAAGGAGAGGGACAGTGGTGCATTGCTACTCGCAAACAACCGAATGTTGAAGTCCAGTACCACACGCGTTGGAATCCAGTTGGGACTGGGGAAGAAATCTGGCAAAGCTTCGCCCAGGATGGCTCTTTGCCTAATCACGTGGATGATACTCCAGCAGCAGAAGGTGAACAGATAGGAGTGGCTCTTGCTGTACGCTTCACTCTTCAACCGGGCGAAACTCTGGAAATTCCCTTCGCGCTGACTTGGGATTTGCCGATCACAGAATTTGCAGCCGGGATTACATATTACCGCAGATACACGGACTTTTTTGATAGAAGTGGAAAGAATGCTTGGACAATAGCATCCACCGCTTTAGCAGAATATCATGTTTGGCAACAACAGATTCAATCTTGGCAACAGCCAATTATTGAGCGCCAAGACTTGCCAGACTGGTTCAAAATGGCTCTGTTTAATGAGCTTTATGATCTGACGAGTGGTGGAACTCTCTGGAGTGCGGCAAGCGATCGCGACCCTGTAGGTCAGTTTGCCTCTTTAGAGTGCTTAGATTACCGCTGGTATGAAAGTTTGGATGTGCGGCTTTACGGTTCTTTCGCCCTGTTGATGCTGTTTCCAGAACTGGAGAAGGCGGTGATACGTGCCTTTGCACGAGCAATTCCCAGTTGTGATGAGACACACCGTATTATTGGCTACTATTACGTGATTGGTGCGGAAAGTCCAATGGCAGTTCGTAAAGCAGCAGGAGCAACACCTCACGACTTAGGTGCACCAAACGAACACGTCTGGGAAAAAACAAATTATACAAGTTATCAAGATTGCAATCTTTGGAAAGATTTAGGTTGTGATTTTGTATTGCAAGTGTACCGAGACTTCCTGCTGACAGGTGCTGACGATGTGGAATTCCTGGCAGAGTGTTGGAATCCTGTTGTGCAAACTCTAGACTACCTGAAAAGGTTTGACAAAGATTGTGATGGTATTCCGGAAAATTCTGGCGCACCGGACCAAACTTTTGATGACTGGCGCTTGGTAGGAGTCAGCGCTTATTGTGGTGGGTTGTGGTTGGCGGCAATGGAGGCGGCGATCGCCATTTGCGATATTTTATTAAACTCCATAGACCAAAAGGAAAACACCTCTACACAGGAGTGCGATCGCCCTTGGAAAGCATCCATTGACATAAAGGAATTGGTTCAACAAAAGTCTATCTACGAAACTTGGCTTGCACAATCTCGCCCTATTTACCAAGAAAAACTCTGGAATGGGCAATACTATCGACTGGATAGTGAAAGTGGATCTGATGTGGTTATGGCAGACCAGTTATGTGGGCAATTCTATGCTCGTTTGTTGGGTCTACCGGATATTGTACCTGTTGAGTGCGCCCTCTCTGCTTTGAAAACTGTTTACGATGCTTGTTTCCTCAAGTTTTACGATGGGAAGTTCGGTGCTGCTAACGGTGTTCGTCCTGATGGTTCTCCGGAGAACCCCAATGCAACTCATCCCTTGGAGATTTGGACGGGAATAAATTTTGGGTTGGCGGCTTTTTTGGTGCAAATGGAAATGAAGGATGAAGCTTTTAGGATTGCATACGCTGTGGTGCAGCAAATTTACGAGAATGGGCTACAATTCCGCACACCTGAAGCTATCACTGTTGTTGGTACTTTCCGTGCTAGTACTTATCTTCGTGCTATGGCAATTTGGGCAATTTATTTGCTCATTGATTAGCCATAGGTTACAGGTTAGGGATTTTTACCTGGTGCCTATTTTCTATGCAAAATTAACATTTTATACCTAAGAATTCAAGTCGTTTTTATCTGTCAGACAATATTTTTTCACCTCTTTCCGGACTTGAGCTACTAACTCCAGAAGTATTATTTAGGACTGCTCTTATAATATGTCGATTCACGCCGAGTTTTAAGGGCTTAGAAGTAGGAGTTACTGTTGAACAATCTAAAAACTAGTAGCTTGAAATACATGAAAAACTAGTAATGTAGAGAAATGTTTACAGATGACAAGTTTCCGGGTAGGGAGTTTCTTTCAATTCAAAATTGCTGTAAATCTTTTTTGAAAGGCTTCTCAATCTTTTCGCTTCAACACCAAACAACATTGTCCAGTTTTTCTAAACACACAGATGAAACGATGAACATATTTTCGTCGTGAACAGTTCACTGAGAACAGAAATTTATAGGTAAACAGCAGTTCTTTCCAAGCTTCAGAGTTCAAAAGCTACTGAAACCATAGCAAATATTGATTTTTACCAACAGGTAATTCATCTGTGCCCTTGAATGATCCGGTTATGGCGTCGCTATCTTTTTATTCAACAACAGAGTTCATTAGATTGTGGTGCAGATTATCTGGCGATGATTAGCTGTTGTAGTGGTAAATGTTAGTCGCGATCGTTGCTTGATACGCCACTTGCTACCCTGAAGGCTAGCCACCGCCAGTACGTCTGTGTAATTCCTGCAGACAGACTACGCCAAAGTGTAGGCTGTCATAAACATACTTCAAGGGTTTCAAGGATAGCAAATGGCGTGTGATTGGTGTGAAATAGTTTCCCTTCTACACGGCTTCGTTACATCCTACTCAGTACTAAGAAACAACTGAACTGTGTAGCGTCAAAATTCCAAAGAAATACAAGTATTTTTGAAATTTACTGAGCAGCATATTGTACTACTTCTCCTTTTTGACTGAAAAATTCAAGAAATCTACACAGTCGCAGTATGCTACTTTTGCTTTCTCAAATACCTTAGACAGTGTTTGGTTGTAATTAAGACTGTCTATCTCTGAAAAGTCTTAAAATTTTACCATGAATATGTCATTTCATAAGTAGAGATCAGCATTAATTTAAGATTTTTTGTGCCAAGTCCATAACAAACTCATCGTAGATTTGCATTTGCCTCTGAAAATTAAAATTTGACTATGTGGTGGATCTTAAGTGAGATAACGAGATCTACATATTTTCCGGTAATTGTAAAAAAAAATATCACGATTTCTCTCTAGTAAAGATTGTCTAAATGCTACTTTTACTGATATATTTTGAAAGTGTTAGAACATTTACTCACATCTCAAATCTAGATACTTCTTGAGGATATAAAAGCTTTCTCTTCATTGTGTATGAGGGGTATTACCCCCTAATATCTAACACTTAAGACAGAAAACGTAAAGTTGATAAAATTGAGTTAATCTAGAAACATAATCGAAAGAACGTTGAAAAAAAAATAATTTAGGAGATGACATTTACGCCAAAAAATAGTATAAATACGAATATGGGGA
The DNA here is from genome assembly GCF_059505445.1 of Brasilonema angustatum. NCBI lineage: Bacteria > Bacillati > Cyanobacteriota > Cyanophyceae > Nostocales > Scytonemataceae > Brasilonema > Brasilonema angustatum. Next base: position 199,649 of record NZ_JCACKO010000102.1, read on the forward strand.
TTAAGGATTAGGGATGCTTGATTTTTTTGATAAACCCTAAAAAGTATGCGATTTTACTTAACGGATCCTAATTATTTGGTATAAAAATGGAAGTTAGTTGTAACAGAAACAAATAACTTAATTAGGGGGGAGTAAAATTTTAAAAAGATAAAATTGCATCTACTGAAAGCCACTAGAAAATTTGTCAGAGCAGATATATAACATGGATATGGTAAATTAATTTCTCTGGTAAAGTAAGCAAAAGTTACAGTCGATAACTCACCAGCAACTGAGTGGTCAGGAAATCAAAATTGTAAGTTTAATAACCCTCTATTGTATTGTGTCCGTCTGTAGAAATTGCTTTTTTACAAACTAGCTGCTGAATTTCATCGAGACATAACATCATTCCGGCTTAGCAGCAAAAAGACTTGAATAGAAAGTCAGGTTTGGGATCATCAGGACAGATCATGAACAGTATCATCAGGTCAAATGCAGTGGAAACCTTAAGCACAACAGAGAATACAGGAATAAATTTTAATAAGTTGTATCCCTGCTGTGATTCGGTTTCACAAACAGCATTCATCTACGGAAATCATTTAACTTCAATAAAAGAGGCTTTACCAAAAGCACCTATAGAGTCACGCTTCCCGACGGTTACAAAGCCTCAGATAGCAAATAAAAATGCAGGATATTGGTCTACATCCTTAGAGACATTGCTTGATCAACTACCTTTAACCGTTGCTCATTTAGTCACGTTGAGGAGCATAACTTTTTTTACAACGGTTGTTGTTTGGGCGTGGACAGGAAAGATTCAACAGGTCAGTCATGTTCGAGAAAAATTTGTAGCACTAGATTCGCCTCACAAACTTCAGCTACAAGATCTGAGCAAAATCCTTAATACTGGAGTTAAAGAAGTTCAAGAGTTCAAAACAGGTCAGGTTGTTGCAGAATTTGACACAGAGCCTTTGCTTTCAAAAGTTGAAGTGCAAAACCAAGATTTAGCACCCGACCAAACACACTTCAACCACATCAAAGATTTGATGGCTCGAACTCGAATACTTGCCCAAACTCGTGCATTAGCCAGAGCAGAAGAGAACAAAGCTGGCTTAAGAGCATCAGATAAACTTGAACCACAAAACGCAGAAATGCCAACACAGCCTACAGAACGACTAAACCAAAGGCAGATTCAGCAATTGGTTATGGGAATGACTCACTTGCAAAATAAAAAAGTGCAAATCAATCTTGATGCATTTAGAAAGGTCGATTTCAGTACCAGTTAAAAAAAGCTACATCTGTTTTCTCAACAGCAAAACTCCCAGCCACTGCAAAATAGTTCCCTATCGCCCTATCACTGATATTTCCCTTAAAGCAATGCAATATCTGCAAACAGGCAAGAACAGTTGATATACCTTCAATTGAACACAAATAACCAAAGAAACTGATCAGCTAATTCACTTTCACAACAACACAAACACTATGAATCAAAATATGTCTTGCAGTCACCACTTAGATAAAAAACTTCCTCCAGAACAATTCGACCAAGTCGTTGAGGCAATTCTTGCTGGTAAGTATTCCTGGGCTTGTGTTCTTATGCTACGTTTTGCAGGCTACAATCCTCTACATTACATTCCCTACCGTACCTACAACCGATTGCTCAAAGAAAATTCTCATGTCAGTAGGTCAAATCAACAGCAAAACGAAAATCTCAAAGTTGCTAATATCTCCTCTGACAAAAGATCCCAAAGCCAGATTACATCAACTAGCTGCCTCAGCAAAATTAAAGATAGACCATTACTTGAGGTGGTTGGTAAGAAATAAACAGAAATCCGTGGTGGTAATTTGGAGCAGTGCTTAACGACATAAGTTCACGAATATGAATCCACCAGTCCTGAAATGGCTTCAGAACAAGTTAATCTTTTCCCTTAAAATTCTGTGAATTCAATTACACAATTGCTGGAGTCAATAGATTCTCAAAGACACTCGATTGAGTTGTTTAGTATCTGCCATGCTGATTTAATATCTACAGCATGGCGGTTTTTTGAGTTAAGAACCCAAATTGCGGATCAAAAACCTCACCCCTGTCCCCTAATACCCAACTCTCTATGCCCGTAGGGCATGCTACTTTGCGAACGTGGAAACCCCGAGTACCCTTCTTCTTGGCTAACACAGGGGTGTGCGTGAGGGCGGGGTAAGCTGATACGTACTTGGTTAAAAATCTAGAGTTTCTCTAAGTTTTAGACTATAACTGATCCATATTGTGCTATGCATAACTTGATGAGTAAGTACACAATTTAGATAATTGACAGTTTTTTCTTTAAAATATGCCACTTTGGCAGATTGATACAACCTATTTTGTATAAATTATAAATAACATCAAAGAAATCGATTGATGCTTAAAATTTATTCTAAAGGAGAGAAGAAATGATTATAAATAATTTTTCTTGACTGTTAAATATGTCGAATCTGTTGCCGAAATCGTCAGCATCTTCTATAGGACTCATATTTGATTTTTGACGAAGCTAAGTACACTTTCTGTTAAGCGTTAAGCGTTAAGCGTTCCCTACCTCTACGAGTCAATTCAGAAATCAAACCGGATTCCTATAGAGTATATAACTTCTACACGTAGACCAACAGATCCAAAGTTGCTAATGGTGGTTCTTTTTCACAAAAAGTCTCAGCAAAGAGAAATTGGAGTGGTATCTTCCCCCAATCCAAAGATCTAAGGCTGCTACCTAATTTATTCTAGGTTGTAGCAAAGCTGACAGAACTTTTAGTGTGAAAAATGAAATAGCAACACCAGACTGTTGTCAAGGCTTGTAGAACTTATAGTTTTTTCTTACTTGTGCGTGAGTAAGTGTCATCCTACTCCTCCCAAAATAGGACTGTCACTGCGCAAGTTTACTTGTAATTTATGCAGAAATCACTGGAAGCTCAAACGATAAGTCAGCTTCCAGTTTTTGTTTTAATACGGTTCGGTTAAAGCTAAAAACTCTGCGCACAGCGCAGCAGCGAAGCTATCGCCCCCACTACTCCCGCTTTGTTCGGCTTGTTTTGATTGGTGTGTTTGATGGCGCTACACTTATCTGATTCAATTAGTTTGCAACCAAATCAGGCTATTTGGTATTAAAAAAAACAAACTACTAATTATTACGTACTGGCATTTGTCAGACGGCATTTGTGGCAAGCAAAATATTTCAGCAACTCCACTGTGCAACCTGAGTGTATTTTATTTTCATCAAAACAGTGGGAGATGCTTTTAAATCAACTTGCTAATGCTGCCTAGTTGCCTAAAGTCGATTCTAAATAGTTGTACTGATCGGACTTTACAGAAATTTTAAAGTCAATAATGTATCCAGCCTAGTAAATATTTTACTTTGGTTATTAAATATTTCCTTTGTCAATCCTACTAAAGTAGGAAACTGTATTCAGACTTTAGATAGTTGTATTAAAAATACTTGTTTTTTTGTGTTTAATTTGACCGTTACAACTTTTTCTTTTTCACTTTTTCCGTAAAATGTGTGTTTTATATTACAATTTTATTCTTTCTTATTATTTAAATTTATTAAAAAACAATATGAATCTTGTACATCGTTACATAAAAATATTTTTTGATACAAAAATTAATTGAAGAATTGATAAGTTTCATATAAAGTTCTTGAAAAGAAAAGCTCAAAAATGAATTTTTTATAAAGGACTCTTGACAAGAGGTACGAAAATTTACTAATAAATTGTTTGGTAGTTTCATTGGAGAAGTGTGCTAGATTAATTCCTGAAGTTGTTTTTATCACTTCCAAGTCTGATAACTCATATTCCTGATTGAAGAGCAAACTAGCAGCGCTTTAGCCGGCAGGTAAGAGTTGTAGTCTTGCCTGTAGTCAGCAAATTCTAGTTAGCCCAGCGAAAAAACGAATTTATACTGTTTTGAAACCAAAGTTAACTGTTTTTCGATTCTGAAGTTAGCTATAAGTTCCTTGTAAACAGAATTCACGCTCAGCCAGACAGGCTAACAACTTCGCTCAGCCATATCTTCATGAGTTCTTAGGTTTCGGTAGGTTCTTGATTTCATTTAAAATACAGCGGTTATCTTGCAGGATACTTAAAAAGGAGTCCTTATACTCATGGCAACGTGAGTGGTTGTATACTGTCAAACAGAATGTTAACAACATACTGTTTTTTGTAAAGGATCTAACACCCATGCTTTTCAGTTGGTTGACTCAGGGATGCTTACTGCCATTTACTAATAAAATTTATTCTCGCTTTGTTAGTCAGTGCGTCTTTATAGCTTTCTCTTTAAATTCATATAAATTTGATGTGTTTGCAACTCTTTGATTACTCTATTCGTTCCGGTTACCCCAGAAACCGGAATATAGGAGAATCAAAGTATATATAAACCTGGGGATAGCCCCCCTAAACCCCATAACAGTAGAGGAGCGGCTCCCAAGGTTAGCTATACGTCAAACACACAATTAATTAGCTTCCCAGGACTAATTAAGTATGTGGCTGTCAACCCTTTGCGCGGGAACTTGCAACAGCTGCAGCGGATTCATCTGCCCACTTTTTTGACGTTAACTAATATTATGTTACACCAGATAACTCAACGGCAAGCTTTTGCAAGCTTAAATAGCACTATTGATAGATGGGTTTATGCTGCTCTGCAACTGCTCGCTCAACGAGAGTGTAGTTTACGGTCAACCAGTTTAGTTGAGACCAAAGACTGAATTGTTGTGGAGGAAGAAACGAAATGTCATCAGAATTTTTGCAGCAACTGTGTCAACAACTTGCTGGTGCTTTTGAGCAGGTTGTTTCACAACAGGAACTAGCAGGGTGTATTGCACAGGCAGAAATCCTGGAACCAGCACCCACAAAGCAGTTTTGGCAAACAACAGACAGTATTGCCGGAATTTATATAGTTCTTCGTGGCAAAGTCAGACTATTAGATAGCGCCGAGAACTTAATCACAACCTTAGGTACAGGTTCTTGCTTTGGAGAAGCCACCTTGTTTCCAGAACAAGACTTCTTACCATATATTGCCAAAGCTTCAACGAACCTCAAGCTTTGCTATCTCAAACCAGAGATATTAAAAGCTTTGATAGATAATAATCCCAACTTTGGCGATCGCCTACTGCAACGCGCTCAATTATGGGACTTACTACTGCGATGTCGGCAAAATTCGCAAATCGAGTGCCCGCCACAAGATGTACCAGAAATACTAAAAGGCTTATCTTATTTTTCTCAACACTCCTTGGATAGCAATCAAAAAATATCGCTACCCAAAGATAGTAAATTGTGGCTGGTGTACAAAGGAGAACTGCGACATACAAATGGTCAAAGTCTGACACCAGGGAAAATTATTACACACTCAGATCAGGGAGATTGGCAAACAATTGAGCCAACGATCGCCTACGATCTCAAAGAAGCACAATGGCAAACAGTCAGTGAACATTGGCAGCAATTAGCACAGTTGGTAGAACCCGAACAAGGTTCACCCGCACCTCAAGAACAGAAGGTACGTCCTCGCAAATCAAAACTAGAACAAATTACTCCTTCTGGAAACGTCATCCCTTTTCCCCAAAAGGAGTCAGCTACAACAAAACAAGAGCCACCAAAAAAATCACGCCCCTACTTTCCAACTCCCAAAGTCAAGGTCGGGCAAGCATGGGGACAAATAACCAAAAGCTACCCATTTTTTGCACAGCAAAGTGCTGCCGACTGTGGTGCCGCGTGCCTGGTAATGATAGCACGCTATTGGGGCAAACGCTTAAATCTGAATCGACTGCGGGAGTCAGCTAACGTCAACAAGTCTGGTGCAACACTCAGTGCTTTAGCCGCCACCGCCGAAAATGTTGGCTTTGCAACGCGTCCCGTCAAAGCTAGCTTTGATAAACTAGCACAACAATCCCTACCAGCGATTGTCCATTGGGAAGGCAAACACTACATCGTCCTCTATGAAATTACCTCAAAGCAAGTGATTGTGGGTGACCCTGCGATTGGTCAACGCATTCTCACCCCAAAGGAATTTCAGGCAGGTTGGACTGGATATGCCTTATTGCTGCAACCCACAACTCAACTAAAAGAAACAGAAGAAGACAGCACAGGCATTTGGAGGTTTTTTGAGCTACTCAAACCCCACACTTGGGTACTACTGGAAGTCTTCTTTGCTTCAATACTGATTCAGGCGTTTGGGCTAATCACGCCCTTATTTACCCAACTGCTTTTTGATAGAGTCATTGTTCAGGGTAGCACCTCTACATTAAACGCCGTCTGTATTGGGTTGATCATATTTGGTTTGTTCAGCATCGCTGTGAATGGCTTAAGGCAATATCTTTTAGCGCACACAGCAAACCGTGTCAGCATTGCACTGTTGGTAGGTTTTATCAAACATACCCTACGCTTACCTTTATCGTTCTTCGAGTCCCGCTACGTCGGAGATATTGTCTCTCGCATCCAGGAAAACCAAAAAATTCAACACTTCCTGACTGGCGAAACGCTGTCAATCATTCTGGATTTGTTGACGGTGGTTATTTATGCAGGATTGATGTTTTGGTATAACTGGCGGATGGCACTTCTGGGGTTAATGACTGTACCGCCATTTTTTATCCTGACACTAGCTTCCACAAACATCTTGCGTCGGATGTCCAGAGAGATTTTCAATGCAGGCGCTGAACAAAGCAGTTACCTGATTCAAGCCCTCACCGGTATTCGTTCTGTGCGTTCAATGGCAATTGAACACACAGTCCGCTGGCGTTGGGAAGAATTGCTGAATACTTTGATCAAAAAATCTTTTAGCGCACAGATTATTGGCAATAACCTGCAAATTATTAGTGCTGCCATCGACACTGTGATGCATACGGCATTGCTATGGTACGGGGCATCACTAGTGATTCATCAAGAACTCACCATTGGACAACTGATTGCTTTTAATATGTTATTGGGCAATGTCCTTAGCCCTTTCAAGCGACTGAGCGTGGTGTGGAATCAATTCCAAGAAATTGTGATTTCTGTGGAACGCATCAACGATGTCCTGGATGCAGAACCAGAAGAAGACTTGCAAACTAAACCCCGCAAGCCTTTGCGTCAGATGCGCGGTCACATTCGCTTTGATAATATCACTTTCCGCTATCACTCAGAAAGCCAGACAAACGTCCTGGAAAATCTCAGCTTTGAAATTAAGCCGGAACAAACAGTTGCCGTGGTGGGACGCAGTGGTTCAGGAAAAACAACCTTGTCAAAGTTAATGTTGGGTCTATATCCTGCAAGCGAAGGCAAGGTCTTAGTCGATGGTCACGATGTCAGTAGTATCACTCTTAAATCCCTGCGACAGCAAATGGGTGTGGTAGACCAAGATACTTTCTTGTTTGGTGGTACAATTCGAGAAAACATTGGTATCGCCCATCCAGAAGCATCTTTAGAAGACATTATTGAAGCAGCACGTTTGGCTGGAGCAGATGAATTTATTCAACAGCTGGCAATGGGTTACGACACCGAAATTGGTGAAGGTGGTGGGATGCTTTCTGGCGGACAACGCCAACGTCTGGCGATCGCCCGCGCCTTGCTAGGTAATCCTCGATTTTTAATTTTCGATGAAGCCACCAGTAGCCTGGATGCGGAATCCGAACGAATCATTCAGAACAACTTGAAAACTATTCTTCAAGGACGGACGAGTCTGATTATTGCCCATCGCCTTTCCACTGTCCGCAACGCTGATTTAATTCTGGTGTTAGATCGGGGTATCTTGATCGAAAGTGGGACACACGACGAATTAATCGTTAAAAAAGGACATTATTACTACCTGAATCAACAACAGCTTGCTCATGTAGGTTAAGTTTCTACAGTTAGCAGTGATCACCTAAGTGATCACTGCAAATCGCGAACCTCCAACCAAAATTATGCCAAACACATCTCGTGATCCCTCATCTGGAGTTCCGCCCCAGTCAGATCCGCAGAAAAACTACATTCCTTCAGCAAAAAGTGCGGAATCTACTGAGTCAGTTAAGCAGACACAAACAACAGATGATACACAAAATTGGTTTTCCGGAACCGAAGAACTGTTAGATGCTTTACCTAAAGTTTGGACGCGTTCTTCGCTGTACTTGTTGACAGCTTTTGCACTGATTGTCTTACCTTGGGCGATGTTCTCAAAGGTTGATGAGACAGAGAGTGCTAGAGGACGTGTTGAACCCAAAGGTGCAACCCAAAAATTAGATAGTCCAGTGGGTGGAAGTGTAACTGCTGTTAAGGTCAAAGAAGGCGAAACTGTAAAATCAGGTCAGGTTTTATTGGAACTGGACTCACAGGTTCTCAAAACTGAAGTTAACCAGATTCAAACAAAGTTGGACGGACTGCAAAATCGGCGAAAGAGCTCAGAGCTACTCAAAAATCAATTAACGCTTTCTGTGCATACTCAGCAACAACAAAACCAAGCTCAACTCTTAGCAAAGCAGTCTCAAGTGGACCAGGCGCGACGGAATTTAGATGCTCTCAAATCCGTTTATAACTTACAGAAAGAGGAAAAACTGGCGAAAGTAGCCCAAGTGCAGCAAGCTCTTGATTCTAGTAAGTCAGCTTATAAGTTAGCAGAAGTTCGTCTTCAGGCCTCTCAAGAAAAAGTCCCACGCTATAAAAAAGCCTATCAAGATGGTGTCATGCCACAAGAGCGTTTTGAGGAAATCCAACAGTCCGCAAAGGAAAACTACGAATACCTTCTGCGAGCGAAATCTGATATTGCTCAGACTCAGTCGAGCTTAAAAGAACAACAAAGCAGTTATCAAAGAACCATTCAGCAAGCTCAGTCTGAAATCCAGCAAGCACAACTCAAAGCGGAGGAAGAACAACGCAATTATCAAAGCCTGGTTCATACAGGTGAACTAGCACAACTCAAAGCAGACGAACAACTCAAAGAACTGCAAGCACAAATTGACTCTGTCCAATCGGAAATTTCCCAAACTCAAAGCCAATTAACAGCCTCAAATATTCAGTTGCAGCAACGAGTGGTGCGATCGCCTATTGATGGTGTGATTTTTGAATTTCCCACTACCAAGCCGGGAGCCGTACTACAACCAGGTCAGAGAGTTGCTCAAATTGCACCATTACAAGTTGGTGTAGTACTCAAGGCTGTGATACCAAACCAGCACAGTGGCTTCTTAAAAGCGGGTATGCCTGCCAAAGTCAAGTTTGATGCTTATCCTTTCCAGGAGTATGGGATTGTGTCAGGAAAAGTTAATTGGATTTCTCCAGACTCCAAAGTTACCCAAACGCCTCAAGGGAATGTAGAAAACTTTGAGTTAGAAATTACTTTGGATAAACAGTATATCCAGAATGGCAACAAACGTATTCAATTCATTCCTGGACAGACTGCAACCGCTGAGGTGGTTATCCGCCGCCGGCGTATCATGGACTTCATCCTAGATCCATTTAAGAAATTGCACAAAGGTGGTTTAAACGTTTAGTCAAAAGTCAACTTCAACAGTGAACAGTAAACAGTGAACAATGATCAAGCAATTGATGACTGATAACTGATAACTGATAACTGGTAACTGGTAACTGGTAACTGTTTTAAATTCCCAGGAGAATCGTCTCGTGTCAGAACCTTTGACCATTTCGTCCTCAGACCTGATTCAGAGTCTGAAGCTTTCTTGTCAAATCCCTGATGTTGTGGAAGCGATCGCAACCCAAAAAATTATTGCATCGGCAGCCCAAGAAGCAGGTATTCAAGTCTTGGAACAAGAAGTTCAACAGGAAGGAGATAGATTACGCTTTGCAAAAAAACTTGTCAAAGCTCAAGACACTTGGAACTGGCTCAAAAAACATCATCTGTCTCTGCCTGAGTTTGAACAATTGATCCATAACAAGGTACTAGCCACTAAGTTAGCTCATCACCTGTTTGCTGCACATGTAGAACGCTTCTTTTATGAAAACCAACTCAATTACGTTGGTGCTGCCACCTATGAAGTCATCTTAGATGACACAGACTTAGCTCTAGAACTGTTTTATTCTCTGCAATCAAACGAAATCATTTTCCAAGAAATAGCTCGTGAATATATTCAACAGCCTGAACTTCGACGTGCTGGAGGATATAAAGGAATACGACGTCGTAAAGATTTTCGACCAGAGATTGCAGCGGCTGTGTTTGCTGCTACTCCACCGTCCCCTCTCAAGCCGATTTCAACCTCCAAGGGAGTTTATTTGATTTGGGTAGAGGAAATTGTTCAACCTATCTTGGATCAGCAGTTGCGTGACCAAATTCAGCAGGAATTGTTTGATCATTGGTTGAAGGAACAAATTACATCGATGGAAATCGTTACTGATTTTGATTTAGATGTAGGTTTTCAAGCATCAACAGAACTACCTAAGCAAGCTTGATTTCCTTATTCAGTAAAAAATTTCTAACTTTCTAACCAATTTGCTAGCGACTTATCCTACTTTTATGTAGCAGGACATAAGGGTTTCTTTTTTAGAAAAAAGAGCTAAAAGTCTTTTATGAGCATAACAAACAAGAGCATGAGCGATTAAAAACATTACAAAAGGGAAAAAACTTAACATTACTGACTTGAAATTGGAGTGAGAAATTAACTTTATTAAAAACAAAATGTATTTATTTTTAAAGTCGATACGACTAGTTGTGTGTTGGCTATTTTGTTATTTTTAGCCATATAAAAAATATAAATAAGACCAATTGAAACAAGAATATTCTTTACAAATACATAAGAAATAAATATCAAATTAATTCATAAAAAGAGTTGACTTCTAAATTGAATATTGTATATTTATAAATGTAAGCAAAAAAACGCTTACACAAATTCCCAGAACAAAAATAAAAAACATAACTTCCCAGGAGGAACCCCATGATTATCTCTGATTTGAATCTTTTGGAAACCGTTGAAGGTGCTGAAGTTGTTGGTGGTTTAGGCCTCAGCAAAAACGTTAACCTGTTCACAGGTTCGACACAAACTTTTAGCTCTACTATTAATCTGACTGCGCTAAAGAACATCAGTTCTACTGTCAATGTCGCTACGACTGTTACAGGTAACCAATCTGTCAACATTTATGACAACACTGCTCAAGGTAACAACTCATATACTGAATCTAATGTCACCAACACTGTGATTGGGGGTGCAGGTTCTGAATCTGCTGGTACCTTAACAGCTGCTGCCACCAGATAGTCTCTACTCCATAAGGGGGTATAAAATGTTGACACTTTTGGGTCAATAAAATTATGAAACATGCTGAAAGCTTTATCATTTTCTAGATAAAACTTTCAGTATCTTTCTATTTGAGAGGAAAACTGTCCAACTGCTATTTATTGATGAAGTCAGTCAAAAGTGAATTAAAAAGATAGAAAAGCAATGTTGATCTTGGATCTCGATTATTTAGACTCTGTTTCTGAAGAAAATACCATGCATTTACATGGTGGTGGGAACGCTTTAGCAATTACTGCATATTTGGCACGTGCCTTTGGTTCTTCAACCTACACTGGTACTCTTGCTGTAAATCAAGCAGTTGCTGGCACTGGTAGTCCTTCGGCTAGCAGTTATGTTCAAGCTACTGCAGTTTCTGGCGGTAGTTCTGCGAGTAGCTCTGCTACTAGCGTTTTTTCTCTTTCTTCTGTTTCAACTTAATTCAACTTGTCATTATCGAACCTACCAAAAGTATCTAAGTTTCAACGATTTGGAGAATGTGTAAAATGGGTAATTTACAAATTTCTGACTTGGACTTTAGTGAAGTAGTAACTGAGGAAGATATTCAGATCACAGGAGGATTGAAATTCGCTGATTTGTTGAATTTCTTTCCACAATTGCAAGGTTACGAAGTAACAGAGGTAAGTTCTGATAACAATTCTGTTGTGAAAAAAATCAGTAAACCTGGAGTTGTCGGATATGAAGTCTCAACAGATGATGGCAAATCTAAATCTCGTTCTGTTACGTTAGTTGCAAACAATCCTCAGGCAAAAACTGTTGGCTCTTTCATAATAAATTTTTCGTCAACATAACAGACTCATGATTGAGACTATCACAACTAAGACGTAAAAGGTGAGTTATCAGAGGCGATCGCAAGGGAGCGCAAACGCGCCAAGGGCGTATCGCTAACTAAAAGCACATTTGCAAGAAGTCTAAGAAACAACAAACGGTTGGTATAATTATGGAACAGCATGAGCAAGTTGTCGTTAAACGGATAGTCTCACCAGATGGCAAAGTTGTTGCCGAAGTAAAACATTTTGTTAAAGCATCTGGTGATGGTCAAACTCAGATAACTCAAAGCGTTTCAGTCAAAGTTTCATCTGATAAGAATTCCAGCAGTTCTTCACAATCTGGTTATAGTTCTATTTCTTGTGGTAATTAACAGGGAATAAGAACAGTTTGCACTTTAACTTTGTGCAATTTTGAGCTATTAACAACATCTTTACGTAAGCGCAAAGCGCACGCAATCATGCGTTAGCCGTAAGGCGTGCCGTAGGCATACAAACCAGCGTGTCCCCTTGGGACTTACACGTAGCGTGCCCGTAGGGGTTATGATTTAGGACTGCTATTTTCTGGAATCTTTACAGCAAAAATCGCCAGGGAGCATCTGCACTCAGCTATCGCTGTTATTTCGCAGACAAACTTTACAATTGGAGAAAAGTTGAAGTTCATGGCATCAGAAACTGTATTTTTACAACCAATCAATACAACTCCTAATCCCAACCCTAATTTTGCTAACGCTACAGGGCTTCTTGCTCTGTTCAACTATAGTCAACCTTCAGCATCTTTTTTGACTGCCTCCCAAGCGGACACATTGGTTCGCGGTGGGGTAGCTACTGCTATTGGTGACGCTAAAGCTATTTTCAACAATGACCCAACTTTCTCTGTGCTCTTCAATGACAGTACTGGGATTGGTTTAGATGGTCCGTATTCAGGAAGTTCCAACAGTCAAACTAAAGTCGTTGCTAATTTTGCAGTTAAGGCAAATCTTGCTTTCCGTTTCGATTTTTCAGCAGATGTCGCACTGACAGCTAAAGAAATTGAAAATCCTAATGCTGAATATAACGAGGCTAAATCGAAAACTGCTTTCGTGGTGTTAGACACCAAAGATCCCAGTAAACCCAAAGTCTTAGATTATTTTGGCATCACTGGTAACTTAATTTCCTCTAAAAAAGTTGGCGAACTGAAGTTTGGCGGTAGTAGCAATGTCAAGATTGCCACTCCTAATCAAACTCGTGATGTTAATGGCAACAATGGGCAAGACTCCCTCACAGGCAAGTATGGTGGAACTTACCAGCAGACGTTTAAGCAGGATACCAACATAACTATAGTGGAAGTTGAGGCCACTGCCGTTACCTTTTTGGGGGATACTTTAATCGGCAATCTGGGAAAAGATGTCACATATGGTACGATTGGAGACGATAAACTGAGTGGCAGCAATGGTCCTAATAAAATATATGGCAGCCTAGGAAATGATTCGCTGGATGGAAACAAAGGTGATGATATCCTCGAAGGAGGTCCAGGCAATGACCGGCTATATGGGGATGAGGGTAATGATAAACTCAGTGGTGGTTCCGGCGATGACATCCTGATTGGTGGTCGTGGTAGTGATGTGTTGGTTGGTGGCGACGGCTCTGACCAATTTGTTTTCAAAGGTGGCGATAATTCAAGTAGTGACTACGACATCATCAAAGACTTCCAGGTTGGTACCGATAAGCTAGTATTCCAAAACTGGACTCTTCTAAGTCCTGAGAAATGGTTAAAAGATATGTTTTCTCAAGGTAACATAACCGATACCAAGGATGGTCTTCTCTTCGATTTTGAGCGTGGATGGACTGAAGGAAAATTACTGCTTGCGGGTGTAAATTCCAGTCAGATTAACTCTCAATCAATAGTGTTTACTTGGGGTTTTTAGCGACTAATTGTCCTCTCAAACATAGATTTAGTATTAAAAATTGCTGTAGTGAATTGCCATTATCGGAAAATTTTGAGACTATAAGCCAATAGAGTTCAGTTAAGGCAAAAAATATAGAACTTGTAGGTTGGTTGAAAAACGTTCGCGTAGCGTGTCCACAAGACATAAATCAGCACTGATTTTTGTTCTGTTGGGTTGCGTGATCCTTGATCCAACCTATTGTCTTCTTAATTAGGAAATTTGAGGCTATAAGCGCGATCTGCCGAAGGCAGCAGCGAAGCTATCGCCCGTATATGCGCAGAGGGCAGGCGAAGCCATCGCTTTTTAAATAGCTCGATATCATCTGGGTACAGCCATGAATACTGAAAAGATTTTAGAATCTAACATTAAATCTTTGATCGTAATCGCGACGCAGAAGCATCAGTCAGGTCAATTGGATGAAGCTGAATCGCTATATAAACAAATATTACAATTTCAACCCCAATTAGAAAGCCAATATTACGCGATCGCAAGTTGCAATTTAGGAAGTTTATTTGAGCAGCAGGGCAAGTTAGACGCAGCGTTGAAGTCCTATCAAGAAGCATTAAACATTAAACCTGACTATGCTGATGTTCATTACAATTTAGGAAATGTCTTCCTGCAACAAGGCAAGTTAGAAACAGCGTCGAAGTCTTACCAGCAAGCATTAAACATTAAACCTGACTATGCTGAAGCTCATAATAATTTGGGAAGTGTCTTCCTACAACAGGACAACCTAGACGCAGCATTAAAGTCCTATCAACAAGCATTGAACATTAAACCTGACTATGCTGAGGCTCATTACAATTTAGGAAATGTCTTGCTGCAACAAGGCGAGTTAGAAAGAGCGTTGAAGTCTTATCAGCAAGCATTAAGCCTTAAACCCAACTATGCTCAAGCAAAATTTGGCATTTGTACGGTTCAGCTACCAATTATTTATTCCAATGTTGACGACATTCAGTTGAGGCGAAATAATTATCAGCAATGTCTCCAAAATCTGGCTTACCATTATCAAGCCGCTACTCCCGAAGAAAGGACAGAGGGGGCTAAAGCGGTCGGTTTTGTACAGCCTTTTTATCTGGCTTATCAAGGTTTCAATAATCGTTTTTTACAGCAAATATATGGGGAAATGATTGCTGGGCTGATATCGAATCGCTATCCCCAATACAGCCAAGCTATTCCTCTACCAGATTTGCAACCGAACGAAAAAATTCGCATCGGTTTTGTTTCCAGATTTTTTTACAATCATTCTAATTGGAAAATCCCGATTAAGGGTTGGGTAGAAAACCTGGATAGAAGTGAGTTTGAATTATTTGGATATCATACTGGTTCCAAACAAGATCACCAAACTCTAATAGCAGCGAAAGTTTTTGACAAATTTACTCAAAAACGATTGTTGTTAGAACAATGGTGTGAAACCATTCAAAAAGACAAGTTACACATCCTAATTTTTCCAGAATTTGGGATGGATCCGCTGACAGTGAAGTTGGGTTGCTTAAGACTAGCTCCCATTCAAATCACATCTTGGGGACACCCGGATACAAGTGGGTTACCAACAATAGACTACTACTTGAGCAGTGAGTTAATGGAACCAGAAAATGCTCAAGAACACTATACAGAAAAGTTAGTTAGGTTGCCCAATCTATCGATTCATTACACGCCGTTGGCGATTCAACATCAAGTCATAAACAAAAAAGAAATAGGCATCAAAAATGACGAATTAATGTTCTGGTGCTGTCAAGCATTATTCAAGTATTTACCGCAACATGATGATGTCTTTCCTCGAATTGCTAAAGATTTAGGTAGTTGCAAGTTTGTATTTATTCAAAATAACAGAGGCGAATGTGTGACCGAAACCTTTCAGCAGCGGTTAAGCCGTGCTTTTGAAGAATTCGGACTCAATTATCAAGACTACTGCATCTTTTTGCCTCATATGGATAGCAGCAGGTTTGCCGGAATGACAGCTATCGCCGATGTCTTCCTAGATAGCATTGGTTGGTCGGGATGTAATTCGACTATGGACGCGATCGCCCATAATATTCCCGTCGTGACATTACCAGGAGATTTGATGCGGGGACGGCATACCCTAGCAATACTCAAAATGATGGGCATAGAAGAAACCATTGCTACAACTAAAGAAGATTATGTAAAAATTGCAGTTCGTCTCGGGCAAGATCCTGAATATCGTCACTATATTAAGAAGCAAGTTGCTGAGCAAAAATATAAGTTATATCATGATTTAAAACCAGTTAGAGCACTGGAAAATTTTCTTTTAAATTTAGTTGGAAAAGAATCCAGAGTCCATCAATTTAATCGGGATAATGATTCCGAATCAGATGTTCAATATCTCATCAACAAAGCTATTGATAAACATCAGTGTCAAAATTTTTATGAAGCAGAATCTCTCTACAAGCATATCTTAAAAATTCAGCCCACTTATGTTCTCGCTCAAATATCCTTAGCACAAGTATTGCAAGCGCAAAATAAATTATGTGAGGCGACCGAAGCTTACCAAAAAGTTTTAAATCTCTACCCAAATCCCCTAATAGCCTCTATCGCACTGAACAACTTAGGAAATATCCTTAAGGAACAAGGCAAGTTAGAAGCAGCGATCGAGTCTTACCAGAAAGCTTTACAAATCGACCCTAACGATACCTTGTTTTATTACAACTTGGCAACAGCACTCTGCGACCAGGGTAAGTTAGAAGAAGCCGTAGAGTATTACCAGCAAGCCTTAAACATCCAACCTGATTTGGCTGCAGCCAAACTTGGTATTTGTATGGCTCAGCTACCGATTATTTATTCCAATTTTGACGACATTGAATTGAGACGAAAGAATTATCAGCAATGTCTCCAAAAATTAGCTGAGCACTATCAAGTAGCGACTCCCGAAGAAAGAATAGAGGCGGCTAAATTTGTCGGTTTTCTACAGCCTTTTTATCTGGCTTATCAAGGGTTAAATGATCGTTGTTTGCAGCACAAATACGGACAAATGATTGCTGGGCTGATGTCGGATTGCTATCCCCAATGGAGCCAGCTTATCTCTGTTCCAAAACTACAACCTAGCGAAAAAGTTCGCGTTGGATTTTTGACCGGATTTTTTCGCAATCATTCTTGTTGGAAGTTAATTAGGGGTTGGGTAGAAAACCTAGATAGGAGTGAGTTTGAATTATTTGGGTATCACACTGATCCAACACGAGATCACCATACTCAAACAGCGGCGAAAGTGTTTGACAAATTTACGAGTGGATCACTTCTGCTTGAACAATGGTGTGAAACCATTCAAAAAGACAAGTTACATATTTTGATTTTTCCGGAATTCGGGATGGATCCGATGACAGTGAAGTTGGGTTGCTTAAGACTAGCTCCCATTCAAATAGGATCTTGGATTCACCCTGAAACCAGTGGGCTACCGACAATTGACTATTACTTGAGCAGTGATTTAATGGAACCCGAAAATGCTCAAAACCATTACACTGAGCAGTTAGTCAGATTGCCCAATTTATCTATCCATTACACCCCTTTAGAAATTCAACCTCAAGCAATCAGTAAACAGGATATCGGTATCGCCGATGATGAAATCATGTTCTGGTGCTGTCAATCCTTATTCAAGTATTTACCACAGCATGATGATGTCTTTCCTCGAATTGCTAAAGAGTTACCTAAGTGTAAGTTTGTCTTTCTTGAAGCACCACAAGGCAAATATATTACTGAAGTCTTTCGCCAACGGTTAGATGATGCTTTTAATGACTGTGGGCTAAATTATCAAGACCATTGTATCTTTTTGCCTCGCTTAGATTCCGACGCGTTTGCGGGAACAGCAGCCATAGCAGATGTCTTCTTGGATAGCATGGGTTGGTCTGGAGGTAATACTACCCTGGAAGCGATCGCCCATAATATTCCCGTCGTCACCTTGCCAGGAGATTTGATGCGGGGACGGCATACCCTAGCAATACTCAAAATGATGGGCATAGAAGAAACCATTGCTGCAACTAAAGAAGATTATGTGAAAATTGCAGTTCGTCTTGGGCAAGATCCTGAATATCGTCAATATATTAAAAAGCAAGTTGCTGAAAATAAGCACAAGTTATATGGCGACTTAAAACCAGTTAGAGCACTGGAAGATTTTCTCCTCAAGGTGGTCAATAAACCAAGACGATTTGACGCGCAAGAAGTGGCCCAAACCTTCCAACTCGCAGTTCAACACCATCGAGCCAATCGCTTAGACGACGCACAAAAGCTATATCATCAAGTTCTGGAAAAACAACCTAACCATCCAGAAGCTTTATACAGTTTGGGTATGCTGGCTATTCAGTTGGGGCAGCCTCAAAGCGCCGAACAGTGGCTGAGTGCTGCTTCGCAAGCTCAGCCTGATTCTGTCAAGACGTGGTTTAGTTTAGGTAATTTGCGTTTAGGTCACGGGCAGTTTGCCGAAGCAGCGATCGCCTACCATCAAGCTCTCGCCTTACGACCAGACTCACTACCAATTTACAACAACTTGGGCTATGCTCTGCAACAACAAGGACTATTTGAGGAAGCAATTAACTGCTATCAAAAAGCCCTAGAATTAAAGCCGGACTTTACAGAAGCAGAGGCAAATTTGGGCAATACACTTCAAGCCCAAGGCAAGCTGTCTGGCGAAAAACAACTCTACTATGCACAATTAAATCACAAATTGGGTGTTGCCCGGAAAAAAGCAGGCGATTTAAAGACTGCTGTTGCTTATTACAAGCAAGCTTTAGCCCTACAACCCGATTTGGTTGAAGCTCATTACAATTTGGGGGTTGTACTGCATGAACTTGGGGAGTTAGAAGAGGCTAAAGCTTACTATCAAAAAGTTCCAGAACTTAATCCTAACTACCCGGAAGTTTATCAAAACTTAGACAAGATTTCCCAAAAGCAGAACCAACTCAAAGACGCGATTTCTACTTAACAGCCTCCCAGATTCCAACCTTCATATCAACAGGAGATTTAGTATGAAGATTAATCCAGCAGCAATCGTTGACTTGACAAATCAGGTGGCGATCATCACTGGCGGTGGTCGAGGTTTGGGTCAAGCATATGCCATTGCTCTGGCTGCTGCTGGGGCGTCAGTGGCTGTGATCGCGCGTTCTGCGGATCAGCTTGAGGAGACCGTATCATATATTACAAAAGCGGGTGGCAGAGCGATCGCACTGACGGTGGATGTGACTGATCAAGCAGCAGTAGAGCAGGTTGTAAACCAAATCGAAGAGCAACTCGGATCTGTTGATTTGCTGATCAATAATGCAGGCGTTTTGTCCCCACTTGGACCAGTCTGGGAGATTGATCCTCAAGAGTGGTGGCGAAATATGGAAGTGAATTTACACGGATCATTGCTGTGCACAAGATATGTCTTGCCGAACATGATCGCCCAAAGACGAGGGAGGATCATTAATATCGCAAGTGAAGCTGCGTTGGTAGGTTGCGCTTATCTCTCGCCTTATGTGGTCAGCAAAACCGCCTTAATCCGGTTTAGTGAAAACTTGGCTCTTGAGACAAAACAGTATGGGGTGAGTGTGTTTGCTATCTGCCCTGGGGCGGTTCGGACGGGAATGATAGACGTGGCATTCTCTGCCGAAGGACAGAAGTGGATTCCCTGGTCTAGTAAAATATTTGAAAAAGGTCTAGACGTACCGCCGGAGTTAGCGGTGGAGCTTGTTCTGCGATTGGCATCTGGTAGGTATGACGAGTTGTCCGGGCAATACATCCAGGTCAGCGACGACCTGAATGAGATGCAAAAACGCAATCGGGAACTCAGAGAAAAAAGCTTGTATGCACTTAGATTGAACCGATTGCAGAGGGTTGCAGAAATTAATATGAGCAGAATTTCTGCAATCCTGCAACTTGCTGTTGAGCATCATCGAGCTAATCGCCTAGCCCAGGCTGAGGAAAGTTACCGTCAGGTGCTGGCAGAACAGCCCAACCATCCTGAGGCATTATACGGGTTAGGTGCGCTAGCGCTGCAGAGCGGTCATCTCCAGTCGGCGGAACAGTTTCTGAGTGCTGCTGTTGGTGTGCAGCCAGATTCTGTCAAGAGTTGGTTCAGTTTAGGGAATTTGCGTTTAGCTCAAGAGCAATTTCCAGAAGCAGCGATCGCTTACCATCAAGCTCTTGCCCTACGACCAAACTCACTAGCAATTTACAACAACTTGGGCTATGCTCTGCAACAACAAGAACTGTTTGAGGAAGCAATTACCTGCTATCAAAAAGCCCTAGAATTAAAGCCGGACTTTACAGAAGCAGAGGCAAATTTGGGCAATACACTTCAAGCCCAAGGCAAGCTGTCTGGCGAAAAACAACTCTACTATGCACAATTAAATCACAAATTGGGTGTTGCCCGGAAAAAAGCAGGCGATTTAAAGACTGCTGTTGCTTATTACAAGCAAGCTTTAGCCCTACAACCCGATTTGGTTGAAGCTCATTACAATTTGGGGGTTGTGCTGCATGAACTTGGGGAGTTAGAAGAGGCTAGAGCTTGCTATCAAAAAGTTCCAGAACTTAATCCCAACTACCCGGAAGTTTATCAAAACTTAGGCAAGATTTACCAACAGCAAAACCAGTTACAAAAGGCAGCTGCTGCTTACCGACAATGGTTAAAGCTGATTAATCCCCACTACGCCAAAGCTGTAGAAGCTTACCAGGATACTGAAACGACGAAGGAGGCTTCAGTAACACCATCAATTTCCCAAACAGAGGTCACTGTCGGAGCTTATCAGTTTCCAGCGATTCCACCCGTTTGTGACAGTGAGAAACCGCGACCTTTTTGGAGTGTGGTTATTCCAGTATATAACCGCACTGACTATCTGTTTGAATGTCTTACTAGCGTATTAGCACAATGGCCAGGAGAAGAGGAGATGGAAATTCTGGTTATGGATAATGCTAGTCAGACACCTGTGTTTGAAATGGTAAACAGTATCGGCAAAGGAGTCGTGCGCTACTACCGCAATCCAGAGAATATTGGCCCCATCAAAAATATGAACGCAGGTATTGCTCTCGGTCGCGGTCAGTGGATTCATGTTATTCCCGACGATGACTATGTTCTCCCTGGTTTTTATTCCCAGTTAAAGCAGAGTCTAGAAGGGTGTTCAGAGTCTATTGGAGCAGCTTTTACAGGTTATGAAAATATTAATGAGAAAGAAAAAGTGATTTGCTTTCGCCAAGTGTGTGGAGAATATAAAGGCGTAACTCAAGATTGGCTGTGGAAAATTGGAGTGGCTAATCCATTAAATATGTCGGCAGTTGTCATTCGTCGGTTAGCTCATGAACGCCTAGGAGGCTATCTTCCTGAGTTGAGTTTCACTTCTGACTGGGAACTGTATAAACGCATTGCCGCTTCTTATGATTGGTGGTGTGAGCCTGGTATTTTGGCGCGTTTCCGTGAGCATTCTAACAGTATAACTAGCGATCTTTTATTATCTGGGACTCAGATTATATCTATCCGCCGTGCGATCGAAATCTCCCAGAGTTATCTGCCATCTGAACTGTGTACCGAGATTACGGCAAAATCCCGTAGCCATTACTTTAACTATTGCCTGCAATCCACAATAATTCCACTGCAAGCTGGGAATGTAGCCCGGGCCTGGCAGATGCTTGAGGAAGTTCTCAAAATTGATCGCTCTTCTATTGCGATGGCGAAGTTATTTACCTGGCTAACCCAAGATAAAGTGTCTTTGCTACGGAATGAGATTGCCCAAAGGTGTAATCTCACTCCCCCTAAATGACAGTGTGGCAAAAGTTTAAATGTGTTTATCACTAAAACAAACTTGATATCCCAACCATCACTGAGATCCCAATTCCGGAAGTTAACATTTAGGCTTAACTAAGATAAGCTAACTGATTTTTTAATTGTGTTAAAAACGGTAAAAAATGAAATTCGTTTAATTTTGTAGTGAAGTTCTAAAGAGAAGAATAAACTCTTAAAAAGGAAAAAAATGTAATTTTTTTAAACAATGTTGATTCTTTTCAGCAATTCAGATATAGTATCAAAGTGAACAAAAAAGGCTATAAAGAAAATAACCAAATAAAAGTGAGCAGGCTTTTGGGGAAATATTTCGTGATGTTTTCTGCTTGATACTACAACAAGAAAAAGCAAGATATTTGACAAAAGTTAGCTTATTTGTCTTGACTATAATTATACGAAAATTATCAGGATAATCGGTGGTAGTATTAAGAACGGCAAACAACTTGTAGCCAGACGGAGAATCTAAACTAATAGCAAGATTATTGCCTAATGAAAAAGTTTTTCCAGGACATCTGGCCAGAGTCAAAGTCAGATTAGTCAAAAGTTTCAATCAGGGTTGCATCTAAATAATAAATCCAGCAGTTCATCACAATTTTGTTGTCATTCTATTTATTGTGATAATTAGCAAGAAAGAATAATTGACCTATTGCAAAAGTCAATCTTATGAATTGAAAAACAGATAAATTCTCTGCGTTTATCTGCTATTATAAACACCAATAAATTGTATTTTTGCAATAAATTTCATGTATAGATTTCATCCAATTCACATTTACAAATCCAAAGGAGCAACATATGTCTGACAATGATCAGCAAACTTCAAATGACAAAGCGGTGCCATTTTTCGCCCGCTATTTAGAAGGACAATTCTGTGAAGACTTGTCTGAAGAAGAAATGGAAACAGTTCATGGTGGTTATGGGAAAATTTCTAAGCCTGCCAAAGATGAAATATTTACTACTTTGAAATTTCCATCTGATAATGAAGACGGTGTTACTAAGAAGGCTCCATCAGATAGTGATGAAGCTATGACGAACAAGTATCCATCAGATGGTGATGACGACATAAATAGATAACGTAAAATAAAGCCTTAAGGCTGTCTTTGTATGCACCAACCACGTGATGTTGTTTTATTAATCATCCACAGCGGTGATTATTTCACAATTGATAGAGTTGAACAAGCCCTATTAAAAAAGGGAGTGCAACCGTTCCGCTTCGACACAGATAAATTTCCACTTGCTGTGCAACTCAAAGCTCAACTCAGCAATTCTGGGAGTGATTATAGGCTGGAATATGGTAATAACTCTATCAGCACAAAGCAGGTGCAAGCTGTTTGGATGCGTCGCATTTGGCAACCTTATTTAGGTGAAGAATTGGCTCCACAGTTGAAAGCAGCGTGTGCTAAAGAGTCATTAGCCACTTTAGATGGCTTTTGGGACAGTCTTAAGCAGGCTCGTTGGGTGGATGATTTGCAGCGGATAATTGTCCGATGGTATTTCAAGAAGAAATTTCCAAACACAAAAGCGAGATTTTGGCTATCCAATTTCTGAGGCGATCTGCCGAACGCTCATGCTGAGCGCTTTGCGCTTAACCAATAGCACTAGCCCCAAAAGGGGCGCTACGCAAACGCTATCGCAGACGCCCTGATCACAAAATCATAAAAAATTTTTCCAACTTAATAAATAAGTAGGTCGGTGTTGAAAATTGTCGTTATGACAAGGCAGGAGGCAGAGGGCAGAAGGCAGAAGAGAAGAGCTTTTTGGGCAACTTTACTTTCCGTTACATACTTTGGTTTTTTTGCGCCGTTCTACTTAAGACTTTTTTAATCAGGATTTATATGACAGTTTTAATCATTACTCATAGCCAAGACAACGAAAGCATTCCTCTGGTGATGAACGCAATAAAAGCTCAAGGAGGAAAAGCATTTCGTTTTGACACAGACAGATTTCCCACAGAAGTTCAGCTAGATGCTTACCATACCAAAGAATGTGAAAAACTGATTCTGACAACTGACGAACAAAAGTTAGACTTAAGTGAAGTTTCCGCAGTTTGGTATCGGCGAATTGCCATTGGATCAAGAATTCCTGGTAAGATGGACGCGCAATTGAGACAAGCCTCACTTCAAGAATCTCGTGCCACCATTCAGGGAATGATTGCTAGTATCAAAGGGTTTCACCTTGATCCCCTGCAAAATATCCGTTTAGCCGAAAACAAGCAATTACAGTTACAAGTCGCACGGGGACTTGGTTTAGATACCCCACGCACCTTAACAACAAATAATCCAGAAACAGTAAAGCAATTTGCTCAGGAGTGTGAGCAAGGAATGATTGCGAAAATGCTTTCTTCTTTCGCTATCTACGATGATAAAGGCGAAGAACAGGTTGTTTTTACGAACCTAGTCAAAGATCAGGATTTAGAAAATCTTCAGGGACTGCGTTTCTGCCCAATGACGTTTCAAGAGAAACTGCCAAAGGCGCTAGAGTTGCGGACAACAATTGTCGGACAGCATATTTTCACTGCGGCTATCGACTCCCAACGCAATCAAAAAGCTCAATATGACTGGCGACGACAAGGACTTGCTTTAATCAACGCTTGGGAGTCCTACAATTTGCCAGAAGATGTGCAGAAGAAACTTCTCGAACTGATGAGTTACTTCGGCTTAAATTATGGGGCGATTGATATTATCTTAACACCTGACGGACGCCACGTATTCCTGGAAATTAACCCTGTTGGGGAATTTTTCTGGCTGGAACGCTGTCCTGGCTTACCAATTTCGCAAGCAATTGCTGAAGTTCTACTTACTTACCAGAAAGCACCGCATTCTACTGATGTTGATATTTTTCCTACCTTAACCTCACTTCGTACTCGCACTTGCGAGAAGCAAGCTACAGTTTGAAGGTAGGAATTGTTGTTTATGACGAGCAAACGAGTTGCATCAATACGTTGTTACTCAGACTTTTTAATGCGATTAATTTCCGTTTGCAATTCTTCAATTTGTCGGCGCAAAGTTTCTACTTCTTTATTTTGAGCGGTCTGTGATTCTACATTGACTGCACCTGCAGCCGTTGCTCGCTGATAATTACCTTTCTTAATTTGCTGATATTCTTCTGATTGTGCCCACTGTCGCAGGTAGTGTATCCGTTCTACAGCGAAAGGATGACCAAGCATTGTACCACCAGCGCCATTGTAAATCAAAAATTTGTATATTTGATTCAGTCCATCTGCATCGAGTGCTTGGTAGTCTTCTGACTGACGGATAAATTCTTGCAAACTGCATTCATTAGCATATTTGATACTGCCTCCGGAGACTTTCATCATAGAAGTCATGACAGAGTTTAAGTCATCCGTCACTAACAATGCCGCACGATCTGCCGATAACTCGGCTTTACGCCGCCATTCATAAAAAGCGTAAATCAAACCTTGAGTGACAAAATTACCTATACCGAAGGTCAACTCCCCTATGGCAGAAGCAGCACTCATTGCCCACATCGCCATTTGAATTAGAATAGTATGACCACATTTAATATGTCCCAGCTCATGGGCTAGCACCGCCCTAATTTCGGCTTCGCTTAGCAAGTCCAATGTCCCTGTATTTATCACTATATAAGGATGCTCTTGCCCCAGCGCGTAGCTGTTTGCTTGGGGATTTTGCTCAACAAAGAGTGCAGGTTCTGGATAAATATCCAAATCCCGCACACATTCCCGAAAGATCTGGTAAACAGTGGAATATTGGCGTGGCCCGACTTGGATGGTGTTGCCCATTAAATAGACTAACTGGGGGCGTTCGACAAAAAATTCCACAAATTTACGGGCGATAAAATCAAATCCTGGTAAATTACGCAACGCTTGTTCAGCTTGGCGATCCAGAGGATGTCTAAAAGCTTCGCTGGAGATTCCTGTGTAAGTTGGCATAATTAGTGGGTTATTTGGATACTAGTTAGTGGTTAATGGTTACCATAACAATCAGCAATGGACAACCGACAATTAACACATAACAATTCACTCCTGAAACTGACAACATAATAGTAATGGGGCTAAAAGCAACTCAAAAATCACTTTACTTTGTATGGGATTAAAAGCGTGTGATTGAAGCAGAAGTTCATTTGTCATTACATAACTTCCTGCGATCGCAGGCAGGTTTCCCTTCGTGGCCACATCATTTGACAATGGCACGGTTAGTGGCCCGCGCCTTGCGCGTAGGACGTAGCGCCCTTATTCAAGTTGGCGCAGCTTGCGGCTATCAGGGGCGGTATCGCACGAGCTTTGTGGCTTCGGCATTAATGTGGCACGGTCCTGTGATTATTGTTGCCCCTGAAGATGTACAGCAACGACTGACGAAAGTAGAAATACCCCGCCTACAACAGTGGCTGCAAGTTAATAAAGCAATCAGAACAGGTGACACTTGGCCTGGTGGTGAGTTCCAAGGAGTCTTTTTGATTTCTCCCTCCGCTTGGTTAAAAGCACAACTGAGTAAGAATAATAATTTTCCTAGTGACATCCCCACAATTATTGATGGAGTGGACGATTTAGAAGATTGGGTACGTTCTGAACTGACTGTGAGCTTAGAAGCACAAGATTGGGAGCAACTCATGCTGGCTCAGCCAGCCCAAGCTGAAGTTATTCGTTCTGCACGGGCGCAACTCACACACGAACTGTTTAAGCACCCTGCAAATCCCTACGAATGTTATCTGATTTCTACGGCGGAAGAAGAGATTTTGATGCGTCTGTATTCGGTTTTAGATACATCCAGCCTACCGGATACCTGGAAACAATTCGCTCAGCAATTTCAACACAGAAACGAAAATCTTTCTCCCTCATCTTTCCCATCCCTACTCTGGGCAACTATTGCCCGTCGCCAAGGTTTATTTTCTTTGCACTGTGTCCCCATTGAATTAGGAAAAATACTATCACCCATTTGGCAGCGCCAGCCTGTGGTGTTTATTGGCAGTGCTGTAGAACCAGAAACTGAAGCCCCCATATTTCGCCAGCGCTTCGGGTTGGAAGATGAGTTAACTTGCCTCAAGTTTTCCTCAGACAATCAAACAGAAGCGATTCAATTGTACATACCCTACCAGTTACCCCTACCCAACACGCCAGAGTTTCAGCCAGCCTTTCTTCATAAAGTTATGACGCTGGTTTGCTTAAGTGCGACAGCACCAGGATTGACAGTTGTGCTTGTGGGGGATGTACCGCTGAAATCCCAAGTGGGGACAATTCTTGCCTCTGAGTTTGGTTCACGGGTACAGGTGGAAAAAACTTGTTTGGATGAAAATGGTATTTTGGTGAGTGGCTGGGAATTTTGGCGTGAGCATCAAAAGGTTTTGCCTGCTCCCCAGCTTTTGGCGATCGCGACTTTACCCTTGCCATCTCTAGAAAATCCCTTAGTGGCAGGTCGAGTGGCGCACTACAAGGGCTTGCATCAAGATTGGTTTCGTTTGTACTTATTGCCAATTGCTATGAATGAATTGCAACGGGCGATCGCGCCATTGCGCGAAAGTAAAGGGATCGTTGCTTTGCTAGATAGTCGCGTGATTATCCGTAGTTATGGTGCTCAAGTTTTGGCTGCCCTCAGTCCCCTTGCACGTATTAACTACCTTGATCCCAATCTGTTTTCCTCTGTCACAGACGAAGATTGAGCTTAAGTCGTCTAAATTATTCAGTATTTTTTAGTTATTGCTTCAAGCAAGGGCTATTATCAGCTTTAGCAGGGATTAATTTTTAGATTATGGGTGAAGCAAAGCGTCGTAAAACTACACTGGGAGAAAAATACGGTCAAGATACAACTAGAATCTTGCCGTGGCTTCCGATCTCCAAAAGCGAAGCAGAAAAATTCGTCACATGGTCAACTCGACTTACCTGGATTGGCATTGGCGGTTTAGTAGCCGCTTGGGTGACAGTTCGTTTTATCGGTCCAGCTTTCGGTTGGTGGGAAGTTGTCTAAACCCTAACTTGGATAATTTTCTGACAACGATTGAAAGTATCAACACAACAGCTAGGTTTTCCTGGCTGTGTTATTTTTTTCTTTGTGAATTTATTTACTATAAATTAACCTACTCTAGTATATAGAGTATACTGAGAAAAGTTATGAAAGTAAATTTTATGTGAAAAACCTATTCATCTTAATATATCTCGAATCTCAAAAGAGCATACACTTTTTAAAAAGCTACTCGTTCTTCTCTCGAATGGCTCTTTTAAAAAGTATAAATAGCAACTCAAAAGACAGTAACAAAAATATCTGCCGAAATGGCAACATCGTTATCTTGAGTTCAGTTATTGTCAGTGTTAAGTCAAACGATTTAGGTTTTACACTTGGGATTGTGGATCAGGGTATTTCCTTTTACAGATAGTCACCCTCCGGGTTAGCAGTTCCCTGCAGAGCTTGATCTGCTCAACAACTCTTGACAAAGCACTGCTGAGAGCAACGAAGTGGCTGATATACCGTATACCTGACTATTAAGTACTTACCCCAAGCGAGAATCAAAAAACAGCTACGAGCATCTACCAGTTTCCTCAGATTCTATGGAGAAGTTGCTACCAATAGCTTAAAATCTTTACATTGCTTAACAACTGTATAGGCGTTTGACGAGATAATCACCTCTTGAAACAGGCTGATAAGACGTATGTCTGCCTTGTTGGGACAAAGGGTAACTAGTACACCTAAAAATAGCGGATCAAAGTACAAGTTCGGCATTTTCTCGACTTGACTTGTACCAAATATGAGTTAATCTTATAGCGGAATTGTTTAGACTTACCATCTACTTTGATGTGAATCTGTAAAAACAAGACAAAGTTAGCAATTCAATCCGATATTTCAGATCTACAAACTGAATACTTTGATACGGCACACCAAACTGAAATCGACTACCCTAAACTAGGTAGCCAATTCATAAATATATATCTGTGAATTGTAATGGATAGTTTACAATACCAATTGGTGCAAGAATCTAAAGAAAATATAAAAGGAAGCAAATAACTGTGGTGTTTGGAGGGAAAAATGTTTTTGAGACTAGCACAACAACATCGGCAATTCGTCCAAGACTTAGTGATGAACTTGCAAGCTTTAGCAATTGTCTTAGAGAGGCGAGGATATCCTGCCTCCTGCTACACCTGTGGTGACCAGATGAATAGTGCTTCATTTATGGTTAGCCTGGGAGAAAACCATCTGATTCGGTTTTTAGTCTCTGATTACGGGATCACTTGGACGGAAATGCGGGATGACCGCGAATTAATGAAGTTAGAAGGTGCAGAGGCTGTCAACCAATTGCAGGAACTTGCCAATATAGTCAAGCATCCTGTACCAAGCAGCGTAGGTAATAAACTTTTAGCTAAGCGGTGTTAGACAGTAAAAAGTTAAGAGTTGAGAGTTAAAAGTTAACAGTTAAAAAATCGTAACAGTGGCTAATAACTCGTAACTCATAACTTTCATACCTTATCTCAGAGCTTTATTGACATTGCTGCCACTGTTATTGTGACATTGGGGCGTAATGTGTGTTGAGTATTGTAAAAATTAATTGCCATACTAATAATTGCCCGCAGCGTATGAATGTCAATCAGCAAGCCATCTCAAACAATGACAAACCGTTTGGGATAAAAACGAGTAGTCCCCAATAGTAGGAGTGACTAAGGCTGTCACCCAAGCCTAATATTAATTGTGCGTAAATTTTGATTTCGTAAAAGTAATTTATCGTTATTGTAAAGCTTGAGCTTTTTTGGTCAACTTGCCTAAGAATAGTAAGGTATAAAAAGAACTTATAAAAAACTGAGTCCTGCCATCATCTACAACCCACAACGAAGCCATAATAGATAGAGCGCCAGTTTTTTAACATCTGATAACCAAAGTCTAAAATTTCCTCACCTAAAGAAATACCGGAGTCCAAAACCCACCAAGTTTGAGGTTTGACATAGAACTTTAAAGGAATCTGGAGCAGTAATGTCAGTTAGCTTATGAATAAATTGCACTATATGCGTGTAATTTTATGCTATTCCAGATTTGGAAAATCTATCTTTGTCTCCAAAAAATTTGATATGTCAGAGGAAAAATCACAACAACCACAACTGCAATCAACCACTGCAATTGACACTCCAGCAAGCAGTTCCTTTGGAAATTGGTTTGAATATTCTATAAGAGTCTACCCGCATCATACAGACTATGCAGGTATTGTCTGGCACGGTTCCTACATAGCTTGGTTTGAAGAAGCACGAGTAGCATGCTTGCGAGCGATCGGTATCGAATATGCTGATTTGGTCGCTTTGGGCTGTGATTTACCAGTTGTAGAACTCTCGA
Source organism: Brasilonema angustatum (assembly GCF_059505445.1). Lineage (NCBI taxonomy): Bacteria > Bacillati > Cyanobacteriota > Cyanophyceae > Nostocales > Scytonemataceae > Brasilonema > Brasilonema angustatum. The sequence continues at coordinate 229,556 of NZ_JCACKO010000102.1, forward strand.
TCCGCTATCACCGTCCGCTTCAGTTGGGTGCAACAGCGGTTGTAAGAACGCGGATGGCTGAGGTGACTGGCGTCCGTATTAACTGGGATTATGCAATTGAATCATCAGATAGGCAAGAATTATACGTTACTGCTCAGGTGACTTTAGTGGCAGTAGATCGAGAAAGAGGTAAGATTATGCGTCAGTTACCTAGTACTGTTATGGATGCCCTGGCACGGCTTTCAGGATCAAAAAATAATTAACTCATCCGTTTGATTAAAGGACGGAAAAATCCGGTTTTCATGAAACGGTAGCCTGATTCCTAAAGGACGCGTGTTCTGTGCGTGCGGTTACGCTTCGCGTATCCAAACAGCCATACGCGTCCCTTGCGCGTGTCCCCTTGGGACTCAGCGTCTCCAAAGGAGATATGAGAACGTGGTTGAACACAGGACAAAAAACTAATGACTAATAACGGGCAATATCCAAAAGTGATATTACCTAACCCTAAGGACTTGAGAGAACGCTTGAAGTAGCTGTATAATCTGATGCCAAATATCTTGAGGGCTAATTCCCAGACCAGCATGCAAAATAACAACAGTAGTAGCACTAATAAACGCAGTTCTCACTGTCGTCCTCACCACATTTCTTAATACTGTGTAGACAATCCAAGACACAATCAGGGTAGCAAACATAGATACACCTATTTCAAATAGAGTCTTACCAATGAAGGTATTAGAACAGAAAAAATTTCATGAGTGTAACCGTGACAGACATAAAGTCTCTCTTCAGGAATTCAGTAGTGCTGAGCGTTAAGGAGCCACTGCGTTGCACAGGTTTTCCCTGTTGTCCCCAGTGGCATTTTTGAGTAGAACTCCACAACGATAGTCTGCAGTGTCGGATCAACTTACTGCTGAAAGACTACAGATGTGAAAACCTTAAATTCAGTATTCAGCAACCCCAGTCGGCACCAAAAAAGTAGCAACTGACGTGGAACCTCCACAGACAAAAAGCTCATCATTGCTCAGTACTGTTTTGCTGAGAATGTTGAGTTTACTTGAGCTTTTTGCTGTAGTTGTTCTGCGCTTACTATACAATAAAAAATTTTAAAATTTAGTATGCCGGAAAACCTTATTTTAAAAAATATATTAAGTTTTGATTCTTGGTGTATATAGGTTTTTCGCAAAGTCTATACAGAAAACTTATGCAAGAAAAATAATTTACTTTTTTCGTATAATAAAATATAAATGAATAACTAAATGACGAAAGTCACTAAGCAACAACACAACTATATGTTTATACTCTTATACATCGCTATAAGGTAAAAATTACGAATAAAAAAAATAGCGCTCAGGAGTAAGCTGAACGCTGAACAGAAATACAATGAAAACCTAGGGTTGTAAGTCGTTTTTTATCGCAAAGATATTATACGCGGACGATTTTCCAAGTGTTGAGTTACTTTTAAAACTTCCTGCCTTGCCCATTTATCTGCGGTCAAAATGTCATCTAAAGAAGGATTTGCCCGATTATTGGCTTCGTGGCGATCGCACACCCATTCAATACACTGAGGAATATCTAAAAACTGAATTTTTTCTTCTAAAAACAAAGCTACAGCTTGCTCATTCGCTGCATTTAACACAGCAGGCATAGAACCACCAGCCCGACCTACCGCATAAGCTAGTTTCATGCAAGGATACTTTTGATGATCTGGTTCACAGAAGGTAAAACTGCCGATTTTGACTAAATCTAGTCGTTCCCAATTGGTGTAGATACGTTCAGGCCAAGACAAAGCATATAGTAAAGGTAAGCGCATATCAGGCCAACCAAGTTGGGCGAGAACAGAAGTATCTTGTAGTTCAATGAGCGAGTGAATAATACTTTGGGGATGAATCACAATCTCGATATTCTCGTAATCCAACCCAAAGAGGAAATGAGCCTCAATCACTTCCAAACCTTTGTTCATTAAAGTCGCAGAATCAACAGTAATTTTACGTCCCATCGACCAGTTAGGATGTTTGATCGCATCAGCAACTGTAACTTCTGCTAACTTCTCTACTGCCCAGTCACGAAAAGCACCACCAGATGCAGTTAATAAAATTCGTCGTAAACCTCCATCTGGAACACCTTGTAAGCATTGAAATATCGCAGAATGTTCCGAATCTGCTGGCAGTAATTTCACACCGTGTTTTTTAATCAGAGGTAAAACAACCGGGCCTCCAGCAATTAAGGTTTCCTTGTTTGCCAAGGCGATATCTTTACCAGCTTCAATGGCTGCGATTGTGGGTAACAACCCAGCACAACCAACGATACCCGTAACAACGATTTGAGCATCTCCGTAGCGGGCAACTTCAATGACTCCAGCATCACCAGCCATTAAAATCGGCTGGGGAGCAACGTCTTTGATTGCTTCTTTGAGTGCTGGCAACTTTTCTTCTGAACAGATAGCTACTATACTTGGTCGAAACTGCCGAATCTGAGAAGCCAACAAATCTACATTATTCCCAGCTGCTAACCCCACAATCCGGAATTGATCGGGGTATTGAGCGACAATGTCTAAAGTCTGAGTACCGATAGAACCAGTAGAACCAAGAAGAGTTATTGCTTTCACAATTGTTTCAGGATTGACAGACAACATTAATATAGATTGCTTGGGATACACAAATAAATTGATTTATCCTATATCCTTATACTCTGACACCTTACACAAGACGACAGGAAACCCCATTCTTTCTAAAAATGGGATCAACCGTCGCTCGTGTAAAGGACTGTAATCAACAAGTGTGCTTAAGTGCCTCAACAAAGCGAATGCATTTGCTAAGCATACCCAAGGTGCGTTGATTTGCGTTGGCTCAAAAATCAGTTCGATTTGCTACTAAGCTTAACGGGATATTGTCAGTGCTAACGGCTGATGGGGAGTGAGTTATCAAGAGGCGAAGTTGCTGGGGAATCTTTCAAAAAGTGTGAAAACGAACCAACTTCACCCTACCTAATGTTTTATTGCCAATCTTGAGTTCTACTGCTATGCACTATAAACCAGAAGATGAGTTAAACATCTCTCCAGAGCAACTTTTCTTTGCAAAAAAAAATGTTGTATAGAAAGACTATATAGTTAAATCTAACTGCCTAGGTTCATAGCGATATCTGCTAAATTTTAACTACTGATAGTAAATAGCTGGAAACTTTGTCAGCTATGTTTCTTATCATGTAATAACTCATGTTGGTGGAGGAGTGAAATGTGTGAAATGTTACTAAATAAACACCAAATTACAGCTATAGGCATGTGAATACACAGAGGAGTTTGAAAAACACTCAAGCTTATGGCTGAAATTCAAATATTTATCAAAAAAGTTTTCTGGAAAAATGATTTTCTTTTTCCTACGGTAATCTGGCTTGTCAGCCGATTATTTATTTGGGCTACTATGTTGCTGGTTGTTCCACATCTGAGCGCACCATCGCAAGGAATTACCCCTCAATTTGGCTGGGGAGTGTTTGATGCATGGGATAGTGTACACTACCATTCGATCGCAACATCTGGTTATGAATTTAGCGATGATGGGAAACAACACAATCTTGCGTTTTTTCCCTTATTTCCCCTAGCTATTTGGGTTTTCATGCGCCTTGGCTTGTCATTTGAAGTGGCAGGCACGCTGATAAATAACTTGGCATTTTTTGCAGCGCTTTATTGTATCTATTTTTGGGTGGAGGATCATTGTGGCACAAAGGAGGCGCGTTGGGCAACAGCTGTAGTGGCTTGGTGTCCACTGTCGATGTTTGGTACGGTTATTTACACTGAGGGGCTATACTTATTCTTGAGCACTGCGGCTTTGCGAGCCTTTGATCAAAAGCAATACCACTGGACTATCCTTTGGGGCGCAATGGCAACGGCAACCCGTCCCACAGGGTTAGCACTTATACCTGCATTTTTGTTAGCAGCATGGAGACAGCGTAGACCCTTGATGGCTTACGTTGCTGGGTGTGGCAGTGCAATCGGAGTGCTTTTGTTTAGCCTGTACTGTGCAATTCAATTTGGCAATCCCTTTGGATTTATCCATGCACAACGCGGATGGCGACCCTCCCTAGGATTTGATGGACAGGGTTGGTTAAATATGCTATTACAAATCACTGCTGGCACATCCCATTGGAAAGTTTTCTCAATAAATAACTACCTGCATCTCCTACTTCTTGGGGTTGTTGTCAGCTATGGTTATTGTTTGTGGCGCTTCCGTAAGCAACTTAATTCTCTTGCTGTCTGCGGCTTTTATGGTTTATCAATCTGCTTGTTAATACTAGCAAATGATTGGTTCATCTATAACTTTCTGAACGCAGTTATGGTTTGTGGTGGCACTTATATGTTGTGGCATTCACGCACTCAATTAACCCCAGTCACTGTGATCTATGGTTTGTGCGGGATCAGTTTGCTGCTTGCCTCCGGAGGTACGATATCCTTGGGTCGTTTGGCTTACGGTATTGTGTCACTGAGTGTAGCTTTTGGTGTATTCCTATCGCGCTATCCTCGCCAAGGATACTTAAGTCTGGGTTTGTTTGCTATCTTACTCGTCAGACTGTCTCTTAAATTTGCCCAAAAACTTTGGGTAGGGTAAAACTTGAATGCGCGGTTACAAATAGGACACAGATTTAAACGCTTGTCTTAATTAGGAAAAATATACCCGGAAGGCTAGACCGGGACTGGACACCCCACAACCGAATAAAACGTCAAAAACTAGGGGTGTAAGGGTGTAGGGGACATAACTAGTAGTCCCCCACATTAATGCTGTACTGGCTCACGCCACATGCCTCAACGCGCTTAACCCGCGCACGGTAAGACAGCGCTCTTTGGAGGTGACGACAACCGGCTGCGGGAGGGTTTCCCGACAGCCAGGCATCTGGCGTATGTGCAGCGAGACCGGAGGTATTCCCCGAAGGGGTCTCCCTATTAGTCTGAATTTAATCAAAACCCTTCTTTATTCGCAAGGGTTTTCTCTTTATACCCAAATTTGGAGCGACCAACCACCCCTTTTCACAGTCCTGCTATCACAGTGGTTTAGTTTATTCGGGCAATCAGTCTTTGCTGCACGCTTTCTGAGCGTAGTGCTTTTGATTGTCTTAGTGGTTGCGACTCCTCCAAATCCAAAGGGAAGACCCCCTAAGAACTTAGAAGTCATGCAGCTTGTATTAAAATACAAAGGTTCTACCCAATGGGTATTTACAGATCGCCCCATCTACGCGTTTTACGCTGGTTTACGCGTTCCTCCAGAAATGGCGGTAATGTCGTACAAACGACTCAACTCAGGAGATTTGACATTAGAAGAACTACTTGCTGTCTTACAGAACTATCGTCCTGAGCAAATCATTCTTGATAGGTGGACTGGACAAATCAAAAGTGATAGTCAACTCACAGCTTATATCAATAAAAATTACTCAAAAACTTATACAGACGAAAATGGTATAACAGAACATTACATATTATCAGCCCTGAATATGTAGGAACTTGAAAGGAAGGAGCAGTTTCTAGAAACACTCAAGCTTATGGCTAAAGGTCTAATATCTGCAAGCAAAGTTTTATGGGTAAATCCCTTACTGTTTCCAGCAACGACATGGCTTGTGAGTCGATTATTCATCTGGACTGCGATGTTGTTGATTGCGCCATTATTACCAACACCACCTGGAGGCATAACCCCCACTTTTGGTTGGGAGGTGTTTGATGCATGGGATAGTGGAAATTACCACGCCATTGCCACCACCGGATATGAATTTGTTAATGATGGCAAGTCACACATCCTTGCCTTCTTTCCCCTGTTTCCCTTAATCATCCGAGTTTTAATGAACTTGGGCTTGCCGTTTGAAGTGGCAGGAACATTACTCAACAATTTGGCTTTTTTGGCGGCGCTTTACTTTTTATACTTTTGGGTTAAGGAACAAGCTGGTGAAAGTGCAGCGCGGTGGACAACAGCTGTCGTTGCTTGGTGTCCATTATCGCTATTTGCAGGAGTCATTTACACTGAAGGGCTATACTTACTGTTGAGTACAGCAGCTTTGGCAGCTTTTGATAAACAACAGTATGGCTGGACTGCCTTTTGGGGTGCAATGGCAACAGCAACGCGTCCGACAGGGATGGCATTGATCCCGGCGTTTGCCTTGGCAGCTTGGAAACAACGCAAACCTCCTATTGCTTTTGTTGCCTCTTTTGCCACCGCTGCTGGACTAGTTCTTTTCAGCATATACTGTGCGATTCAATTTGGTGACCCTTTGGGATTTCTCCATGCACAAAAGGGATGGCGACCAACGCTTGGGTTTAATTGGCAGGGTTGGTGGAAAATGCTGATGCAAGTGACTATCGGGACATTGAATTGGAAGCATGGCGGGATCAAAGACCCCCTGCATCCTCTATTGTTTACGATGATTATTGCCATCGGTTCTTGTTTATGCTACTTCCGTAAACAGTTAAGTTCTGCAAAACTTGATTATGGCTTTGCCGCTTTAGTCTTTCTTTTGTGGATACTAGCAGGCGATCCATTGATTAACATAGTTGCTGTTTTCGGTAGTGCCTACTTATTATGGCAATTGCGCGCTCAATTGACTCCAGTCACTGTTATCTATGGCTTCTGCGGTATAGGTTTGTTACTAGCATCTGGTGGTACTATCTCTTTAAGTCGTCTGGTCTACGGTATTGTGTCTCCAAGTGTCGCTCTCGGTGTATTATTATCTCGCTACCCTCGCTGGGGTTACCTAACGCTGTTGTTTTTTACTATCCTACTTGCAAGCTTTGCTGTTCGATTTGCCCAAAAACTTTGGGTAGGGTAGATGGAAAGTAGAGTGATGATGAAAAAACTGATTTCGCCTAGTCCTATAAATTGGATGATTGGCGTGAGTGCGTTCGTTTTTTTTGGGTGCAGCATTTTAAGACATGAATTATTCCAGTCAAATGCTTATGACTTAGGAATTTTTGACCAGGCAGTTTACTTAATTAGCCAAGGCCAATCACCTATTTCTTCTTTTCTTGGTTTCCATATTCTTGGTGATCATGCCGCTTTGATTTTTTATGTCTTAGCGTTATTTTACAAAATATACCCTAGTGTTTACTGGTTGTTTGCAGTACAAGCAGTAGCATTAGCATTAGCTATCTTACCTACATGGCATCTAGCGCGTCATGCTGGTCTTAGAACTGGGCAAACCATAGCAGTTGCTACAGTGTACCTACTGTATCCATTAGTGTTCAATATTAATCTCTTTGATTTTCACCCAGAAGTGATAGCTGTGCCAGCATTGTTAGGGGCAGTTTTAGCCGCTAGACTGGAACGCACTGCCTGGTTTTGTTTATGTATCTTCCTGACGCTGGCATGTAAAGCTGTATTATCTATAACAGTTGCAGCAATGGGAGTCTGGCTATTGGTGTTTGAAAAGAAGCGACGATGCGGTGCGATCGCTCTTGTAAGCGGTATATGTTGGTTTGCGATCGCAACCAAAATTGTCATCCCTTTTTTTGGTACCCAAGCGGCGTCTGTGGAACGTCATATTGGTCGGTATGCTTATTTGGGAAACTCTTTTTCAGAAATTGCTAAAAATTTACTACTCAATCCAGGACTTGTGTTGGGACAGGTTTTTTCATTAGATAACCTAGAATATCTGCTGTTTTTAGTAGCACCTGTGATTTGGGGACTTTCTGTGCAAGCAATGCAGCCTTTGATTGCTGCGGTTCCCACTTTGGGGATCAATCTTCTGAGTCAGTTCTCAACGCAAAAAAACTTGATCAACCAGTATTCTCTTCCAGCAGTTCCATTTCTTGTGTTAGCTGTTATTTCCAGCCTTGCGATAGGTCAGGGATGGTTACGCAACAAACGAAAAATCATATTATGGTCAATTGTCGCATTCTTAGCTTTAGCCAAATACGGATACTTCTGGTCTATTTACTTAAATTCACTGGACACTTGGCAAGCCACACGACAAGCAGTTGCCCTAGTGCAAACAAAAGGATCTGTTTTGACAACTGCTGAGATTGCCCCACATTTAACACATAGACCAGTTGTCGAGTTGACAAGCGCTAACTCACCACCTACTAATTTGGCAGAGTTTGACTATATACTATTGAATGTAAATCATCCTGGCTGGCTAAGTGATCGAGAGTTTGCGACTAACTTGGTAGAGTCTCTCAAGAAAACTCAGTTATTTGAGCTGCGCTACCACCAGGACGGCGTACATTTGTTTGTTAAATAAGTTTTCCGTAATCAGGTTTAACTAAGGCAGTAGAGGTGATTTCACCCTTACTGGCATTATCCTTGAGTTAACTGCGGTATTTGTGCCAACCCTAGCTCTATCTAAACTTAGCTTCATAGAATTTTCTCAAAGATTTTTTCAGACAACAAATGTTGCTTCAGTATATGTTATCACATCGTATTCACCACATAATATGCTTTAATAAGTACAGATTTTTTGATTGTTAAACATAATTTAGTTGTATCAGTTTTCACATTTTCCGTACTTTTACTGAAAACATAAATTTGAAAGTCGAATAACAATGAAGTAACAATCCAAACGATTCCGTAACTGTAGATTCACTATTAAAATGACTTAATAATGATTGAGAACTGATAAATTACCTAGCCCAAACATGAGTATTTCCATAGCTGTACTGAGAAAAATATGATTCTCAGCAAACTCTGCGTTAAGGGAAAATATATATTTGACAATAAGAAACTTTATTTTGTTTCGGGCGTCTAGTATTTTTCATCGGGCTAATGATTGATAACAGAGAATATACTAAAAAATTAAGATTTTTTTCTGTCTTCAATAAGCTTTAGCAGTAGAATATACAGTATTCTCTATGTAACTGATACTTCAAAATAGACAACGCAAAACATTATTTATGCAAAAGAATCATCATACTTATAATTATTACCAGATATGTTAGTTTAAAGCGAGATCATCCTGGTTTCCTCTAAAGCTGTATCATTTATCGGCTTAATCTTTATATTTCTGTTAATCTATATTTAAATTTTTCGGATTATCAGAAAACACCTACGTATCTCTGATTGAGATAAAATGTGCTGTCGCACACCCTTAAACACATAACTCATGATTCCACCCCGAGGAGCTTTGACGTGGAAACTAACAAATCGTATGTTTGGTCACATGGAGTACTAATTGCCCTAGTTTGTTTTTGCGCCAGTTTAAGTGTTGGTTTGGTAATGCCTGTCAATTCTAACACTTCTGATACTCAGAAAAAACAAGCTACGAATGTGAAGGATACAGGAGCGAAAGTAGAAACTCAACAGCGCATGGAGACATTCAAGGCGGGAATGCTAACAAGTTGGCAGGAAGAGGCAAAAACAAAGGGATTTTCCTATGATGTACCATCGCGCTTTAAAGGTGCAGTTGTTGAGAATGCAAAACTGAAGAAAGGGGAAAAAGTTATTGCACTTACCTTCGATGATGGTCCTTGGGCTACATCTACTCCAGAGGTGCTGGATATCCTGAAAAAAAACAATATAAAGGGTACATTCTTCGTTATTGGACAGAACCTAAAGACCCATCCAGAATTAGCGAAGCGAATTGTGGCTGAAGGTCACGTTATAGGCAATCATACCTGGCATCATTGGTATCACTATTTTAATCCACAGGCAGCTGCCTATGAAATTGAAAGCACAACAGACTTAATTTATCAAATCACAGGTGCGAGAACCACTTTGTTTAGACCACCTGGTGGAATTATGCATAATGGGGTGGCTGCTTATGCTAAAAACAAAAATTACACCCTGATTATGTGGTCTGCTGACTCCGTTGACTACAGTCGTCCTCCTGTACCAAAATTAATTAGGAACGTTATGAAAGAATCTAAACCAGGTGGAATTGTATTGATGCATGATGGTGGTGGGAATCGCTCCAGAACTGTCGAAGCTTTACCACAAATTATTAGCGACTTTAGGAAACAGGGCTATCGCTTTGTCACTATACCAGAACTATTAGAAATCCAAGACCAAGAACTACAGTTAACAGCATCACAAAAGAATAATACTAAATAATTATTAGCCATTACTAACCACTAATAATAAGAAAGTCAGTAGAAAGATAAAACTCGTTAGAAAACAACGTGTTCTTTGAATTTGGGTTCGGGTGAAAGTCCCTCCGCAAAAGCGCATTAGATACTCAAGACAATTAAACTCGCGGCTGGTGAGTTGTATTGCCAGTTGATTGCAATTGACTTATCGAGTTATCTGATCGAGTTTGAGCTGTTCAACCGAAAAGCAGATTTTTGCGTAGACGCTTGCGGCTTGCTTGCGGGATCGCTTAGCGCGTCTTACTGCGCAAAGTCGGTCACCACAGCCCCGAATCGGAGATTCGGGGTAGCTTGTTCTGAAAGAACAGGCTTAGCAGTATGGCGATCAGCAATGCTAGCGCTCCCTGCTGGAGCATCGCCTACACTCCGGGGCACAAGCGCATGAATTCAAACTGCTAACTCGATTTTAAATTCATTATCCTTTGGCTAACATTACAAAAATGTAATCCAGAAAACAGGCGGGCTGTTATTTTGAGGGGGTTTAATCACAAATATAAACATTTGGAGCCAGACAGGGGCAGGTAGAAGCCAGAGAGTATGAAAAACGACGATCATCAAGTTGGTCGGATGACGAAGTGCGGGGCTTAGCCGAAATTTTTAGGGGACAATACCTCAGCCCAAAAAGGGGGTTGCACACAGAAACTTTTTTGGGGTTCTGTGTGCAAGTGGTGGACTTGGGCCTTCAATCACTCTAAACTGAACTAAGCTGTTTTTCCTCCACAGCTTGAGGATTAGCTTGTGGACTATCCGCTTCAGAAGGCGGAACTAATTGCCAGAACTTAGGCAAGAACTCCTGCCAATTCTCTAGAATCATCTTCGCTTTTTGTGAACCGGTGCGTTCAGCATGAGCTTTGATTAACTCCTGTAGTTGTTTCTCGCCAGTAGGGGTAATAACTCGTTGGAGTTTAACTATATCTCTGTTGACTAACTCAGGGAACAAACCATCTTCATCCAAGAAGTACGCTAATCCGCCAGTCATCCCGGCTGCAACATTGCGTCCCACCATCCCGAGAACGACAACCACACCACCAGTCATGTACTCACAGCAGTGATCCCCAGCTCCTTCAATCACTGCTGTTCCATTGGAGTTACGGACAGCAAAACGTTCTCCAGCTAAACCTCTGGCAAATAAGACACCACCAGTCGCACCGTAAAGGCAAGTATTGCCAATGATCACGTTTTGTGCTGAGTTATAAGTGGCATTTGCTGGGGGTTTGATGATGATCTCACCACCGTTCATTCCCTTACCAACATAGTCGTTTGCCTCTCCTTCAAGGGTGAGAATCATACTGGGAAGATTGAAAGCACCAAAACTTTGCCCAACACTACCTTTAAAATTCAGGTGAATTTGTCCTTCAAAACCATTGTCACCATACTTAGAAGCAATGAACCCAGCTAAGCGTGTGCCAACAGTTCTGTCGGTGTTAACCACCGTCACTGTTTTGCTAACAGAAGATTGCTTGCGGATGGCAGCTTGAATATCTGAATCAGCAAGCAATTGGTCATCCAAAACCACGCCATTGCTATGGACTTGCTCATGTACGAGCCAACTACGATTTTCTCTGGTGTTTGGTAATTGAAGTAAGCAATCTAAATTCAGCGCATTTGTCTTATTTATATGTACGTCTTCTCGAACCTTCAACAAGTCAGCACGTCCAGTAAGTTCTGACAACGAACGGTAGCCAAGTTTTGCTAGGAGGCTACGGACTTCTTCAGCAATAAAGTAGAAGAAGTTGACAACGTGTTCTGGCATTCCGGTAAACCGCTTGCGCAGTTCTTCTTTTTGGGTGGCAACGCCCACAGGGCACGTGTTCAAGTGACAAATCCGCGCCATAACGCAGCCTTCCGCAATCATGGCGATCGAACCAAAGCCAAATTCTTCTGCGCCCATCAATGCGCCCATCAGTACGTCCCAGCCACTTTTTAAGCCACCATCTACACGCAAAATCACTCTGTCACGCAAGCTATTGTCCATTAACACACGATGGACTTCAGTTAAACCGAGTTCCCACGGGGAACCTGCGTGTTTAATAGAACTTAGTGGAGAAGCTCCTGTACCGCCATCGTGACCAGAAATTTGAATGATATCAGCATTTGCCTTCGCCACACCAGCAGCGATGGTACCGATACCAATTTCTGCAACTAACTTCACCGATACTTGAGCTTTCGGGTTAATTTGGTGCAAGTCAAAAATCAGCTGCGCCAAGTCTTCGATGGAATAGATGTCGTGGTGCGGTGGTGGTGAAATCAGCGTCACTCCAGGCTTAGAACGCCGTAACATCGCAATGTAGGGGCTGACTTTTGGTCCTGGAAGCTGTCCACCTTCCCCTGGTTTTGCACCTTGGGCGATTTTGATTTCAATTTGTTTGGCGCTCATCAGGTACTCTGGCGTCACACCAAAGCGTCCTGACGCGACTTGCTTAATCGCACTTGTCGCGGTGTCACCGTTGTGCAATCCTTTTAAGTGCGGTAGGGTTGACGAGTGACCTGTTTGGTCTACGTCATCCAGAACTTTGTAACGCACTGGATCTTCCCCACCTTCCCCAGAGTTGGATTTACCACCAAGGCGATTCATGGCGATCGCCAAAGTTTCATGGGCTTCCCGTGACAATGCTCCCAACGACATCCCACCAGTACAGAAGCGTTTAACAATGTCACTGACAGACTCGACTTCTTCAATGGAAATGGAGCAGCGATCGCTTTGGAAATCCAGCAAGTCACGCAACGCAGTTAGTGGTCTGTTTTGCAAGTACTTCTTATAAACTTCGTAGTGGTCGTATTTCTTGCCATCAACCGCTTTGTGCAGTGCTTTTGCCAATTCTGGGCTGTTCATATGGTACTCACCGTTAGGACGGTATTTGACAAACCCCAGATTCTCTAGCTTTTTAGTTGTCAGTTCAGGGAAAGCTTTGCTGTGGAACGCCAGCACTTCTTGAGCGAGTTCACCAACGCTAATTCCACCGATGCGGGAAGTTGTCCCATTGAATCCCAACTCTAATAAATCCTGCCCAATGCCAATTGCTTCAAAAATTTGCGCTGCTTGATAGCTAGAGAGCAAGGAAATCCCCATTTTGGAGAGAATCTTGAGCAAACCACCTTCTACTGCTTTGCGATAGTTGGCGATCGCCTGTTCCAAACTCATCTCAGTGATTTTACCCCCTTTCATAAACTGTTGGGTTTTCGGGTCAAACCACCAATCACGCACAGTCTCCAAAGCCATATACGGACAAACAGCACCTGCTCCGTAGCCAATCAGACACGCAAAGTGATGTGTACTCCAGCACTGCGCTGTCTCAATGACGAGGGATGTTTTCATCCGCAGTCCCTCACGGATCAGGTGATGGTGTACTGCACCCACCGCAAGTAGAGGCGGAATATAGGTGTATTCAGTATCAATGCCATTACTTATCCTGTCGCTGAGGATAAGTATTTTAGCTCCTGCTCGCACCGATTCAGCGGCTTGTGCTTGCAAAGATTGCACTGCTGCTTTTAATCCTTCTGGACCTGCAGCTATTTCAAAAATGGTAGATAATTCTGCTGTCGCAAATCCCGACAACTTAATAGCCTCCAATTCTGCCTCAAGCAGCACTGGTGAATCCAGCTTGATTCTGCGCGCATATTCTGGTTTTGGCTGTAGTATGTTACCTCGCTCACCCAGTTCTACTTTCAACGACATAACCAAGCTTTCTCTAAGGGGATCAATCGCAGGGTTCGTCACCTGAGCAAAGCGCTGTTTGAAATAGTCATAAAGCAAGTGGGGTTTTTGAGACAATACTGCTAAGGGAATATCGTCCCCCATACAGAAAGTTGGCTCTTTACCTTCGATCGCCATTGGCTGAATCACCAATTCCACATCTTCTGTGGTGTAACCAAAGGCAATTTGGTGTCGCAGCAAGGGAAGTCTTTCGATTTTGTTTGTGGAATGTCCATTACCATTGACGCCATTACCATTAACTGCTGACGACTTACCATTGACTAAAGATTTGAGTTCTTGGCGGTATTGGCGTATCCATTCGCCGTATGGTTTGTTTTTGGCAATGCGCGCCTTTATCTCCCAATTCTTCAGCACCTCTTGAGTTTCTAAATCCACAGCAATCATTTGCCCAGGACCAAGTCTACCTTTTTCCAGGATGTTGGCTTCATCTATATTCACGACTCCTGCTTCAGAAGCCACAACTATGTAGTCATCCTTGGTAATGCAGTAACGAGCTGGTCTTAAGCCATTACGATCCAGTGTTGCACCAACTTTGCACCCATCGCTAAACACCAACAATGCTGGTCCATCCCATGCTTCTTGCAGACCGCTGTAGTATTCGTAGAAATCAATAATCTCTGGGTAATTACGCAACTGGGGCTGATTTTGATAAGCCTCTGGAACCATAATCATCAAGGCTTCCAATGGGCTACGTTCAGAACGCACCAGCAACTCGAACACGTTGTCTAAAGTGGCTGAGTCGCTATTGTCTATGTAGACAAATGGCTTGAGTTCATTGATGCGAGTCTCCTTCGGAGAGGCTGCGCCAACGCTCCACACTGGATGATACAAACTCGCTTCTCGCGCCATCATCCAGTTGATGTTACCTAAGAGAGTATTAATTTCGCCGTTATGTCCCAAAAGCCGCATCGGTTGAGCTAAGGGCCATTTGGGCATGGTATTGGTACTAAAGCGGCGGTGATAAACAGCAAAAGCGCTTGTGTATGACGGATTTTTTAAATCGTGATAAAAGTCTCCCAATACTGCTGAACGCACCATGCCTTTGTAAACAATTGTGCGGCTAGACAAGGAACAGATATAAAAGTCTTCTGACCAGTTGCTGTTGATAGTATTGCGAATGGTTTGACCTACTCGGCGACGGGTGATGTAGAGTTGACGTTCCAGTTCATCACCGCTTTTGTCTTGGGAGGCTAAGAAAATCTGTTCAATTTGAGGTTGATTTTCTCTTGCTTGTACCCCTAGTAATTTTGGTTGCACTGGGACTACTCGCCAGCCCAGTACAGTTAATTTTTCCGACTCTGCGATTTCCTCAACAACTGTACGCGCTGTTTGCGCTGCTTGTGGATCTTGCGGTAAAAATATCATCCCCACAGCAGTATTTTCAGTAGAGGGAACTTGTATCCCGCGCGTAGCAAAATCTTGTTGGAACAACGTCCAAGGTATCGCAGTTAATATTCCCGCACCGTCACCAGAGTCTTGATCTGCACTACAACCGCCTCGGTGTTCCAAGCAAGTCAAAGCAGCCAACGCTTTTTCTAGTATTTCATGATTGGCATAGTTTTGGCGATGGGCAATAAAACCCACACCACAAGCATCTCGCTCTTCTACGAGCCATCTTTGTCCTTGATAGTTACACCCTGAGGAAGCATTTGATGTCATTTCTTGATTCATCCGTTTTTTATTCATAGACTGTCCCTGAGGCCTTGGTTACGAGTTTTACAACTTCATTTGTTGGGAAAATTTTGCTAAATCAGAATGAAGAGATATGGAGAAAAACAGAATGACTGAAAATTAGGGAAAAAAAATTTTAACTTCGGGTTCCATTTTGCTTATCCCGTGTTAAAATCATCTCGTTATTTTTGTGTTGATGCTGAGTAAAGGAGACTATTTTTGCCCCAGCAGTTTTTTGTTTATAGTTCTATTCCTCAAATTTTCAGATTTAAGGGCGAAGGCTAGTTTCCAGGTCTAGCCTTGTGTCGCTTGCCTGAAACACATTTCAACATATGTCTTCACGACTTTTAAATCTAGAATTATCGTTATTTGGTAACAAAATCAGCGTATTACACTATAGACTAATTTGACAATGTCCTATCCTTCCTATCCTATATATTCTGAGGTTTTCTAAATTTTTGAGGTTCTTGTTGTCAATTGTGTTGCTAGCAGCATGACAATACTGGCATTGCTACTCTTAGCGCTCATGGGCAATTCCATCACTTTAGTTTTGGCAACTAAAGCTGCTGTCATAGATCACGAGCACTGATCTCACTTAGCGCTTGTCCTGATTAATAGTTGTACTTAAACAAATTTTTTGATTGTTTTCAAGAGATAAAAAGCCCATATATACAATATCACATCCCGTTCGAGAGCAAAACTCATGTCATTCTTTTTTGATTTTGACAACTGAAGTACTTAGCTTCTTTGTTAAAAGTGGGTGACGAGTACGAGGTAGTGGGTATATTAAGTTCTACAAAGTTTTCCCGATACTCAAAAGCAACACCGTTACAATGCTGTGCCTTGTAACGAGAGCGAAAGCTATACCCTGAATTTAATACTTTAAGGAATTGTTTCCACCAAGTAAATTCCGAATTATGGGAGAAATACCAACTTCAAAATGCCAACAACATTGCAGTGCTATTGTCAATAAAAGCAATGGCAGGTATGTCATGGTTTTCGTGTTACCAATACTTGTGACACTACTGTGCTTAATAGCTACAGGTATGAATGCAAAAGCGCAGTTCTTGTTAAAAACTGACAAGGGGACAGACAAACACAGGGACATAGAGACTTCTCCTCGTTTCCTCGTCTCTCAACAGCAGTTTGTTCAAAAAAAGCAACTTCAACAGGGTGCTACTTCCTCTGTGAGTTCTTTTGAGCAACCATTACCTCCACCTCCTGCTTTAAGCGGGGTAATTTCCTATGGTAACGAAATTTCTCTCAATGGTCGCATTTTTTCTGGAGCCTGGTTGCAGCAACGCGAAAAAACAGGCTCGTTGAGTATTCATCTGAGTGACGCAGCAGTTCGGCAATTATTCGGGGTAGATTTCTTAGATAGCAGCAATCCAAACAAGCAACCAATACAGTGGTTTTCATCTGATACGAAACCACTAGTGTTAAGTAGTGTATTAACCAGTGGATATCGATATTTAGACGTTACGAATTTTGCAAAAACTGCCCAATGGCAGATGCAAGTCGTCAATAACACGTTAATAGTTACAACACCAAGCGCGAAAGTCACAAATATTTCTCAGGATAAGCAACTGTCGCGCGATCGCGATCGCGAAGCACGCCCTACTGCCAACCCTGTTCTTCCAGAACAGGGTTCCCCGAATCGGAGATTCGGGGCAACCAGGCGTAGCCTGGTTGGGCAGTATACAGGCGCTCGCATTATCGTAGCTTTAGATCGCCCAACTCTTTGGCAAATCACACAAGGGCTACCAATCAAAAAACCTCAACCTCAAATAGAGGAAGAAGGAAATTCTTCTACACAACTTTCTTCATCACCTCCACGTTCTACCTCGCCACCAAATAGAGAGTGGATCATTACCCTTGATGGAATAGCCAATCCAGTGTTGGCACAACGTTACACTCCTTCAAATACAGTAGGGCAAGTAGGGCAAGACAAATTAACAACTCCCTCATCTCCAGGATTAATACAACAGGTAGAGGTAGTCAACAATCAAACGATCATCCATCTGGGGGTTCCCTTGGGTTTAACTCCTCGGATCAGCACTGTAGCTAACCCCAATCGTCTGATTATTGAAATTCGACCTGATGCGATGGTGGAAAGAAATATTACATGGGCACCAGGGTTGAATTGGCGACAGCGGTTTGTCAACTTAGGTAAAGAACGCTTTCCTGTTGTGTGGTTAGAAATAAATCCTCGTACCTCCGGGATCAAAGTGAAACCTATCTCGACAACGACTAACAGCTTGATAGGTACCGCTCCTTTGATTCAAACTGCACAACAGTACTCAGCAGTTGCAGCAATTAACGGCGGTTATTTTAACCGTAATAATCAATTACCTCTGGGTGCAATTCGTCGGGATGGTGTGTGGTTATCAAGTCCAATTCTTAACCGAGGAGCGATCGCCTGGAATGATTCTGGGCAATTTTACATTGGTCGTCTCAACTTGTTGGAAACTTTGGTAGGTAACAACAATCTACAGTTGCCGATTTTAACTCTCAATAGTGGCTACGTTCAAAGCGGTATTGCTCGTTATACTGCTGCATGGGGAGCAAACTACACTCCCTTAACTGACAATGAAATCATTTTTGTTGTCCAGAAAAACCAAATTATCAATCAGCTAACAGGAGGTAAAGGTGGTGAAATTGCCGTCCCAATACCACAAGATGGCTATTTACTAACATTACGCGGTAACACTACGAGCAATGCTGCTACCTTACCTGTTGGCTCCTCTATAACAATAACGAGTTCCACTGCTCCTGTAGCTTTTAGCCGTTACTCCCAGATTGTAGGAGCAGGACCACTGCTACTGCAAAATCGTCAAATAGTCCTTGATGGCAAGAGCGAAAAATTTAGCAACGCCTTTATGACTCAAAAGGCTATTCGCAGTGGTATCTGTACAACAACCACAGGAAATTTGATTATTGCGGCTATACACAACCGTGTTGACGGTGGAGGAGGACCTACCCTAGCAGAACATGCCCAACTCATGCAGTTCTTGGGCTGTGTCGATGCTCTTAATTTGGACGGTGGCAGTTCTACTAGTCTTTACTTGGGAGGACAATTGCTTGATCGTTCCCCTAATACTGTTGCTCGCGTTCACAACGGTATTGGTATATTCTTCTCGCCGCCTGGAGTCCAGAGGAAGTAGTGCATTGGGGGATTTCCCTATTCCCTGTTAAGCGTTAAGCGTTCCCTATTCCCTGTTAATCTTGCTCCTTAACTTTAAAGTTGAGAATAAGTTGCCATGTGACTTGATGAAGACTTGGTGTAGACACACTAGTTTCAGAGGTGATCGATAACACTCCTCCACCTGATGCGTGTTATCTTTGCCAGAGGTGGCGTGGATTGCTCATCTCCACCAAAGCAACGTCACGCCTTGTCTTTTTCAATGATTCAAGAGTACTGAAAGTCTGTTGTGTCATAACATGAGGTAAATATGGCTCAAATTCAAGAAGCAACACAAACTAACACATTGCCCCTTCCGCCATCTGTCACGCCAAGAGGTGTCGCTGCAACTGAGCTTCGTCCTTGGGGTTCATTTACCGTCTTAGAAGAAGGCCGTGGATATAAAATTAAGCGTATTGAAGTTAAGCCTGGACACCGCCTCAGCTTGCAAATGCACCACCACCGTAGCGAACATTGGATTGTCGTTTGTGGTACAGCCAAGGTTGTCTGCGGTGATAATGAAGTTTTCCTCAGCAATAATCAGTCAACCTATGTACCCCAGTGTACAGCCCATCGATTAGAGAATCCTGGTGTGATTCCTTTGGTGTTAATTGAAGTTCAAAATGGGGAATATTTAGGAGAAGATGACATTGTCCGTTACCAGGATGACTATGCTCGGGCTGAACAAAAAAATCAACAATAGCCCTTCAAAGCACGAATTTAAAATCTGCTTGTTAGGCAGTTTAGGCTGAAATAAGCAGCAAGCGAAAGTCAGACAAAATATGCTATTTTGAAAAAACTCGGTTTCTTTAAGAAACCGAGTTTCTCATTAATAGGTTTTTAAATTGCTTTGCCGCTTCTATGATCCAATTGAGTCCATCTGCCGCCAATGAAATCAGGCGATTAAAATCAAAACAACAGCCAAATGTCTTGTTTCGTTTGGCTGTTAAACCTGGAGGTTGCTCTGGATGGTACTATGATATGTCCTTTGAAGAAGCGCTACAAGTAGGTGATGAGCCAGAATGCAGCGCTTCTTCGGGTGACACTGCTTTGGTGCCGTCCCAAAGCAACGAACGCATTTTTGAGTGTTATGATATTGCGATTGTCATAGATGCCGAAAGCTTAAAACACGTCAACGATTTGACTGTAGACTATTCAGAGGATTTGATGGGCGGTGGCTTTCGCTTCTACAACCCTATAGCAAATGCGACTTGTGAATGTGGTAACTCTTTTTCTACAACTCAATAACTAATTCCCCAACAAGTTTGACACAAAAGCACAAAAAAAGATATAATTAGGATTTGTAAAAACTTAGACTAAAGGCAGCTTCTCGCGCTGTAACTCATGCCAACCATACAGCAGCTAATACGTAACGAACGCGAACAAGCGCGTCAGAAAACCAAGTCCCCAGCTCTAAAGCAGTGCCCTCAACGTCGGGGCGTTTGTACTAGAGTATATACGACCACACCGAAAAAGCCAAACTCAGCTCTACGTAAAGTCGCAAGGGTAAGGTTAACCTCTGGATTTGAAGTCACAGCTTACATTCCAGGAATTGGTCATAACTTGCAAGAACACTCTGTTGTGATGATTCGTGGCGGTCGCGTTAAGGACTTACCAGGCGTGAGATACCACATTGTCCGTGGAACTTTAGATACAGCCGGAGTCAAAGACCGCAAGCAAGGTCGTTCCAAGTATGGAACTAAGCGCGTTAAGGCTAAATAGAATAGCTATGAGTCATCAATGCTCTAAACACCAACAACACTTTTCCAAACTTGGATAACCTCTAAGTCTATAAGTGCTTTTTGTCGGATTGCTTCTTCTTAACGCTAGCTTTCCCAATGGTTCGAGGAGTCAAAATATTGCCCATAGCGCAGGACATAGCAATTGGCTTTGCTAAGTGAAATCAAGCACTATGTTCTGTTTAACAGTTTCTCATTTAGAACAGAGAGCTTTTTGACACAAATTAGAGTAAGATTTCGTTGCTTGAGCAGGAAGGCTTGTTCTTAAAAATGAGTTTGTGTTTGCGCCAAACTTGGCCCAGAGTCGCGATAAAAGCGCGATAAAATTTTCTGGTAACACCCATCGGTCGGTCAGGCAGACGAGGCGTGAAACTAGTACACAAAGTCTAGCAGGACTGTAAACGGTATCTGCCGATGTAAAGCTCAAAGTACGCGCTACTCCATATCCTCTGTCTTAAGGCAGTTGGTGGAGGTTAAATCAAAAGACCTGCTAAATCGATCTGGGGGTGACGGGTAAAAATGCTAGTTTTGCTCGTCGAGTTTTCAGAGGATAAAGCAGGAAACTCCAGGAGGTAACTCTTGGAATCGTTAACTAAACCTTCGGCACGTCTTTGACGAATAGCCTTCAATCTGTTGAGAAAAGATCTAAAAAATAACACTCAAAGCAATCGTGTATTGCTTGTGGGAGTTGAATAAGTAGGGTCAGTCGCAGTATATAATTTTGTCGCTTCCTCTTGTTAAGGACAGCATTTTTTGTCAGTCAGTGTAGCTGCAATTGCAGTTACACTTCTGAATAAAATTGAACGACGGGATTTAGCGTTGAAAAATGCCGGTGTTCGATAACGTATAGCATGTAGTCTCCCGATTCAGAATTAAAGGTTTAAGTATGTCTCGTCGTGGTGTTATTAAAAAGCGTCCGGTTCCACCGGACTCTGTATACAACAGTCGCCTCATCAGCATGATGACTAGGCGAATCATGCGTCATGGTAAAAAATCTCTGGCCTCACGCATTGTTTATGCTGCTATGAAAACAATACAGGAACGGACTGGTGGCGATCCGTTGGAAACCTTTGAAAAAGCTGTGCGTAATGCGACGCCTTTAGTAGAAGTCAAAGCTCGTCGCGTTGGTGGGGCAACCTACCAAGTCCCAATGGAAGTGCGTGCGGAACGCGGTACAAGCTTAGCACTACGTTGGTTAGTACAGTTTTCAAGGGCAAGACCAGGTCGCACAATGGCAAGCAAACTGGCAAATGAATTAATGGATGCTGCAAACGAAAGCGGAAATGCGATTCGCAAACGTGAAGAAACGCACCGGATGGCAGAAGCAAACAAAGCCTTTGCTCATTATCGCTACTAATGCAAAGACGCGCTTTGGCGCGTCTAACATCGGGTGATATATCGTGACTGTAGCGCAATAAGAATGTATATTTACTTAGGAAAAGACGGTTTTCCGTAAGAGTATAATATCTTAACAAAGTGTAATATACAAGATATCATGAGGCGAAAACTATAGGAGGCAGCTGTGGCACGTACGAACCCGCTAGAGAAAGTACGCAATATAGGTATTGCGGCGCATATAGATGCGGGCAAAACAACGACGACAGAGAGAATATTATTTTACTCTGGGATAATTCATAAAATAGGTGAGGTTCATGAAGGAACCGCTGTAACTGACTGGATGGAACAAGAGCGAGAGCGGGGAATTACCATCACTGCTGCTGCTATTAGTACCACTTGGAAAAATCATCAAATTAACATTATTGATACTCCAGGACACGTGGACTTCACGATTGAAGTGGAACGTTCCATGCGGGTACTGGATGGTGTGATTACAGTTTTATGTTCTGTAGGTGGCGTGCAGCCGCAAACAGAAACCGTGTGGCGTCAGGCAGATCGCTATAAAGTGCCTCGCATTGTTTTTATCAACAAGATGGATCGTACTGGCGCTAACTTCTACAGGGTTTACGATCAAGTGCGCGATCGCCTGCGGGCAAATGCGATTCCTATTCAGTTGCCTATTGGCAGTGAAATCGACTTCAAGGGTATTGTTGACCTGGTGCGGATGCGTGCATACATTTACAACAATGACCAGGGAACGGATATTCAGGAAACAGATATCCCCGAAGATATGGTCGGTCAGGTTGAAGAGTTCCGCTCCAAATTGATTGAAGCAGTAGCGGAAACTAGTGATGACTTGATGACCAAGTACTTCGACGGCGAAGAACTGACCGAAGACGAAATCCGTACTGCTCTGCGTAAAGGCACCGTCACAGGTAAGATTGTGCCAATGCTTTGCGGCTCGGCATTCAAAAACAAAGGCGTACAGCTGCTATTGGATGCGGTAGTAGATTATCTGCCAGCACCAATTGATGTACCACCAATTCAAGGTACACTGCCAAATGGTGAACCCGTCGAGCGCCATGCCGACGACAATGAACCACTATCAGCTCTTGCCTTCAAGATTATGGCTGACCCCTACGGTCGCCTAACCTTCGTTCGCGTCTATTCTGGTGTTCTCAAGAAAGGCAGCTATGTCCTCAATGCTACTAAGAACAAGAAAGAACGGATTTCTCGCTTAGTAATTTTGAGAGCAGATGACAGAATGGACGTAGAAGAACTGCGAGCAGGTGATTTGGGAGCCGCCTTGGGATTGAAAGATACCTTGACAGGTGACACACTTTCTGCTGATGCTTCACCAGTGATTCTGGAATCCCTGTTCATTCCTGAGCCTGTGATCTCGGTGGCGGTTGAACCCAAAACCAAGAATGACATGGACAAGTTGTCCAAAGCTCTGCAATCTCTTTCGGAAGAAGACCCCACCTTCCGTGTGAATGTCGATCCGGAAACCAACCAAACCGTGATTGCAGGGATGGGAGAGCTACACCTGGAAATTCTGGTAGACCGGATGTTACGTGAATTCAAAGTGGAAGCAAACGTTGGTGCGCCACAAGTTGCTTACCGCGAAACAATTCGCAAGCCTGTTAACAGAATTGAAGGTAAGTTCATCCGCCAAAGCGGTGGTAAAGGTCAGTACGGTCACGTTGTAATTGACTTGGAGCCAGGACAACCAGGAACCGGCTTTGAATTCGTCTCCAAAATTGTTGGCGGTACCGTACCCAAAGAGTACATTGGACCCGCAGAACAGGGAATGAAAGAAAGCTGCGAATCGGGTGTTCTTGCTGGATATCCGCTGATTGATGTCAAAGCAACGCTGATTGATGGATCGTACCACGATGTGGACTCTTCAGAAATGGCTTTCAAAATCGCTGGCTCAATGGCGATGAAGGAAGCTGTGATGAAAGCAGCACCCGTCCTGTTAGAGCCTATGATGAAAGTTGAGGTAGAAGTTCCCGAAAACTTCCTTGGGGATGTGATGGGCGACCTCAATTCCCGTCGTGGGCAAATTGAGGGGATGGGATCTGAGCAGGGTCTTGCTAAAGTAACTGCTAAAGTTCCATTAGCAGAAATGTTTGGCTACGCCACTGATATCAGATCAAAGACCCAAGGTCGGGGCATCTTTTCAATGGAGTTTAGCAACTATGAAGAAGTGCCTCGCAACGTGGCTGAGGCAATCATAGCTAAAAGCAAAGGGAACGGTTAGTTAGTAAAGGAAATTAGCATTAATGGCACGCGCAAAGTTTGAAAGGAATAAACCCCACGTTAACATCGGTACTATTGGACACGTTGACCACGGTAAAACCACGTTAACGGCAGCCATCACCATGACCTTGGCAGCTATGGGTCAAGCTGTGGCAAAAGGCTACGACCAAATCGATAACGCACCAGAAGAAAAAGCACGGGGTATTACCATCAATACCGCTCACGTTGAGTATGAAACACAGAAGCGGCACTATGCTCACGTAGATTGTCCTGGGCACGCTGACTATGTGAAAAACATGATCACTGGTGCTGCTCAGATGGATGGAGCCATTCTTGTAGTTGCTGCTACGGATGGTCCTATGCCCCAAACCCGCGAACACATCCTGCTGGCAAAACAGGTTGGTGTTCCCAATCTGGTTGTCTTCTTGAATAAAGAAGACTTGATGGATGATCCAGAACTCCTGGAACTTGTAGAACTAGAACTTCGAGAATTGCTATCTGACTACGATTTCGCTGGTGACGATATTCCTATTATCAAAGGCTCTGGTCTACAGGCGTTGGAAGTAATGACTAAGAATCCCAAGACACAGAAAGGTGAAAATGATTGGGTAGATAAAATCTACGAACTGATGGATGCCGTAGATGCTTCTATCCCCACTCCTGAACGCGACGTAGATAAGCCCTTCTTGATGGCAGTAGAAGACGTGTTCTCCATCACAGGTCGTGGTACCGTAGCTACCGGACGTATTGAACGGGGTAAAGTCAAAATCGGCGACAACGTAGAGCTAGTGGGTATTAGAAATACTCGCAGCACCACCGTAACCGGTATCGAGATGTTTAAGAAGAGTCTCGAAGAAGGTATGGCTGGTGATAACGCCGGAATACTGTTGCGCGGTATACAGAAAGCTGATATAGAACGGGGCATGGTTCTGGCTAAGCCTGGTTCGATTACCCCGCACACACAATTTGAAGGTGAAGTATACGTCTTAACAGAAAAAGAAGGCGGTCGCAAAACTCCATTTTTCCCAGGCTACCGTCCTCAGTTCTATGTGCGGACAACCGATGTGACTGGCACAATCAAACAGTTCACTGCTGACGATGGTAGTGCTGCCGAAATGGTGATGCCTGGTGACCGTGTCAAGGTGACTGTGGAACTTATCAACCCGATCGCTATTGAGCAAGGAATGCGCTTCGCAATTCGTGAAGGTGGTCGTACCATCGGTGCTGGTGTTGTTTCCAAAATCGTCAAGTAACACCTTTGCACCTTAACTAAAAAAGGAGCAGAGATGGTATAATAACCGCTCTGCTCTTTTCGTGTCCATGAACGCGTTACAACAATCGCATACTCCAGACGCACTCCTTCAAGGGGTATTGGAAAGCTTGTTTACTAATCGTTCGTCTCTAGTCCCTAATACCAAAATCACAACTCATCAGAACCTGGAAAATTTAAGATGGCAACTCTACAGCAGCAAAAGATTAGAATTCGTTTACAGGCTTTTGACCGCCGCTTGCTGGACACATCTTGCGAGAAGATTGTAGACACAGCAAACCGCACCAACGCGACAGCTATAGGACCAATTCCTTTACCTACGAAACGCCGAATCTACTGTGTGTTGCGATCGCCCCACGTAGATAAAGACTCACGAGAACATTTTGAAACCCGTACTCATCGTCGAATTATCGATATCTACCAACCTTCTTCTAAAACCATTGATGCCTTGATGAAACTAGATCTACCATCCGGTGTAGACATCGAAGTTAAGCTCTAATGTCAATTGATTATTTGCTAGTGCTTAGTTTACTTTGTATAGCAGGGAACGCTTAACGCTTAATAGGCGTGTGAAAGTCTGGTGGTTTCCGTATTTTCTCATTAGTTCATGTCCTAATCTACCTGGCAACTGCTATAAAAACTAACAACCCTTCCGGGTATGCCCAGTAGAAACGCACTAGCTTACTAACAACTAACAGAAAAATTTTTGTATTAATTATAACAAAGCCCTGAAAAAATATATTTCGGGGCTTTTTATTAGCATTAAAATCAAAATGATAGAATATAGAAAAAGTGCGGGAAAAAGCAGAGAATAAAAGCTTTTTAAGATTAAATTTATACCAAGGTAACAATGACATCCTCTTCTAAAATTGCAGTTTGCGAACTACCTCTGTTCCCGTTACCAGAGGTAGTTCTATTTCCAACAAGACCCTTACCCCTGCACATTTTTGAATTTCGCTACCGAATTATGATGAATACAATTTTGGAGAGCGATCGCAGGTTCGGGGTTTTGATGGTAGATCCTATGAAAGGCACAATTGCTAACGTTGGCTGTTGTGCAGAAATTGTTCATTATGAGAGACTACCAGATGACCGAATAAAGATGTGGACATTGGGTCAACAAAGATTTCGCCTTTTAAAGTATGTCCGTGAAAAGCCGTATCGAGTTGGCTTGGTTGAGTGGATTTCAGACAACCCTCCAACAACAAATTTGCGACCTTTGGCTACTGATGTTGAACAATTACTCACAGATGTTGTGCGTCTGTCAGCTAAGTTAACTGAGCAAAACATTGAACTGCCAGAAGATTTGCCAAATTTACCAACAGAGTTATCTTACTGGGTAGCAAGTAACCTTTATGGTGTTGCTACAGAGCAGCAGACATTGTTAGAAATGCAGGATACTGCTGCTCGTTTAGAACGGGAAGCAGAAATTCTCACTTCTACTCGTAACCACTTGGCAGCTCGTACCGTTCTCAAGGACACCTTTAATCAGAAGTTGTGAGTTGTAAATGGTTAGTCGTTAGTGGTTATTAGTCGTTTCATAACAACTAAATATTAACCACTAACTGCTTTACTAAGAGCGTTAATTGGTAAAACATTGTAACTACCAAAAATTTTTAATATCTCTGTATAAGAAGATATTTCTGCTAAAGCAGATTGTACGTGTGGTTGAGATGCGTCTGCTTCCAAATCAATAAAAAATAGGTATTCCCCAAGAGAACGTTTTGTTGGGCGAGATTCAATTTTACTGAGATTAATACTTAGACGAGCTAATACCTGTAGAGGTTTCGCTAACGCTCCTGGTATGTTAGCAGGAACACTAAAAGCAATGGATGTGTGACGAGGACATTCTAAAATAGTGGGATGGGAGATTGGTAAATGATTTTGACTGACAACCCAAAAACGAGTACAGTTTCCGGGATAGTCGTTAATCCCGCTAGCTATTATTGGCAAGTTGTAGAGTTGCGCTGCCCGTTGGGATGAAATAGCTGCAGCAGTTAAGTCTTGCTTGAGTTGCAGTAGCGCCTCAGTGGTGGAATTCGTTGGAATCAGCTCTACACTGGGGAGAAACCTCTCCAACCATACTTGACATTGTGCTAAGCCTTGTGGATGAGAATAAACTGTTTTGATATTTTCTAAGCTTTGAGCACAAGAAATTAATGTATGAGAAATGGGCATAACCACAGCCAACTGAACTTGCAAACTATCTAGTTGCCATAATGTATCCAGTGTCATGGTCACACTGCCTTCAATAGAATTTTCCACAGGTACAACAGCCAATTGTGCCTCTTTTTGGGCAACGGCTCGTAATGTCTGAGCATTACTGGGATAAGGGCATAACATAGCCTCAACTTCCGTATTTTTCGTCAACCAATTGAGATAAAAAAGAGCGGCTTGTTCTGTGTAAGTACCTGGAGGTCCTAAGTGTGCAATCGATAGATTCATAAAGTTTAGTTTTGTGTGGATAGTTGACCACTCGCGTGAAGTCAGTTGACGTTAGCAATCAAGTGGATGGAGGGAATTTTATTTATATTGAGTGTTGTGACTTGTTATCAGACATAATAAACTTCTTTCCACACAAATGAGTAATGAACGGAGCGCGTTGCAAGAGCGCCAAAGTCTGCTGGGGCGCTTCGTACCGAAGGTTGCTTTGCATGCATAGGCTGGTTTATATGTCAATAAGTACAAGTAATTGAGAATCAACCGCGCTCCCTCCTAATGGCTTATGACTTATGACGAACACAAATGTTTAAGAAAATATTACAATTATTTAACAGATATTTTAAAAAACTCATGTCTACTCGATTTACTGCCTATCAATCAATCGAAATTGCTATTCCAGAACAGCCCATTCCAATTCAGCACTACTTACGTCAACCTCAACGCTTGGTTAACGCTTTAGTTGACCCTAGCCGTATCCAACAGCTTTCCGATGAAGTCTTTCGGTTGAAAATGCGTCCTCTGAACTTTATGTCACTAAGTATTCAACCAACTGTAGACATGAGAGTCTGGGCTGAATCAAATGGAACGATTTATCTACGCTCGCTAAATTGTGAAATCCTTGGTGTAGAGTATATTAACCAGCGCTTTACATTGAATTTGAAAGGGTATCTATTGCCAGAACCGCAAGTTACTAGCACCGTGATCAAAGGAAGAGCCGATTTAGAAGTGTTGGTAGACTTCCCCCCACCATTTTGCTATACGCCTAAGCCAATACTAGAAGCAACAGGCAATGGTTTGCTCAAAAGTGTTTTGCTAACAATTAAGCAAAGATTACTACATCAACTTCTAGGAGATTACTGCCGTTGGGTGACATTGCAAACGCGAGAAAAAGCGCTTGAGGATAAAAGTATGCCGCTCTTCAAACCAGAGCAATTATGAAAAAGTTTTAGTGTTTATGAACACACAATTATCATCAACTACAGATGTACAGAGACTTATGCAGATGTCACACTGTTGACTGAAATCAATAGACATCTTTGAAAACTAATTTCAAACCCTTGTGCTGTCTAGGTTAATGTTTAATTTATGGAGAGATCTAATACATTCGTAGGATCGACTAGCTCCAAATATACGTTTGCGGGGAAATAAAAGGTGTTTGTGTTGATAGAAGCACCAAAGTACATAAAGTAGTTGTGATCAACAACTATGGATAAGTTCTATTTAGCACAACTAAGTATCGTTATTTGACAAGGACGAAAGGACTTGCGATGTAATGGTGAGGGTCCGTGCTGTTGCAGTGCAATCAGATGTCGTTGACTTCCATAACCCTTGTTACGTTCTAAGTCATACATGGAATACTTAGAAGCGAGGCGAAGTATAAGGTCATCACGCCAAACTTTTGCAATAATACTAGCAGAGGCAATAGCAATAGAGCGCTCATCTCCCTTGATTATCGTTTGTTGTGTCAGTGGCAAGTCTTTTACTAACTGATTGCCATCAATTAAACACAAAGAAGGCTGCACCTTTAATTTGAGAACAGCCCGCTTCATTGCTAGCATTGTTGCTTGAAGAATATTCATCTGGTCAATTTCAGCTGTTGAAGCAAAACCGATTTTCCAGTCTATAGCCAGCGCACAGATTTGTTGCGCTAGCCGCACTCTTCGAGAACTGGATAGCTTTTTACTATCTTTAATTTCAGCTGTAATGAGTTGTGATAAAGCGCTATCTGGTAGTATCACTGCTGCTGCTACCACAGGACCAAACAGGGCACCTCGTCCCACTTCATCCACACCTGCAATCAGCCCTTGAGTGGTTGACAGCATGGAAAAATCTAGCCACTTCATCTGTGTGTTGGGTGCTGACAACCCAGTAGAAGTGACAGTTTGCTCCGTCTTAATCATAAGTTTCTTAACTTTCAGATTCAGTTGATGTATCAGTCTCCACAGAGGAAGAAC
Source organism: Brasilonema angustatum (assembly GCF_059505445.1). Taxonomy (NCBI): domain Bacteria; kingdom Bacillati; phylum Cyanobacteriota; class Cyanophyceae; order Nostocales; family Scytonemataceae; genus Brasilonema; species Brasilonema angustatum. The sequence goes on from NZ_JCACKO010000102.1 coordinate 259,156, forward strand.
GACGGCGACGGCGGCGCTTATCACTTAGGCTGCTGGTTACTTCACTTTCATCTTCTCTCATTACGGGAAGATCCGATACATTACCCGATACATCACCCGATACATCACCCGATACATCACCCGATACATCAGATGTCGTTTCTGGAATTGATTCGGTTGGTAGCTCGGGTGTGACTACAGCAGTGACTCTACTAGATACAGGTGATTCTGAGGTTGATTCAGTTGCTGTTGCAGGACTGTGCCCAGGCAGGGTGACGTTGATAATAACAGATTTGGGATTTCTGACCTCCCGACTCAATTTTTCCAATGGAGAAACTCCCATCTGGGCGTAGACATCCTGTTCTTGAGACGACATTTCTACAGTTACAATCTCCGGTGGTTCTACCACTGGCTTGATTGGCTCTACCTTTGTCACTACTTTATGGCTACGTTCGATGACTCTGTCACTACCCCAAGAAGGTTTGCTAATGCTGGGTGAGGAAACTTCTGATGGGGTGGGAAGTTCGGGCTCATCATCTATTTCCAAGTCTGTCTCGTTCAGAAACGCCAGAGGGTTATTAGCCCCAACCCGTGGTTCATCTTTGCCATTTCCCCCATTTAGCCTTTCTATGCGAGTACTACGGCGGGTACGACGCTTTCTGCTATCAGTCATTTCTTGGTAGCTGGGATGATTGACTAGATTCAAAGTAGCCAAATCATTGTCACTCTCGTATGCTTCCCCATATCCTTCCAAGGTTTCTCGTGGTTCAGTCGGTCGAGTAACTGGCAGACGTGGTTCTTTATAAGGCAAGGAGGATGCAAAGCGGTCTGGTAATTCTGTTGGTGCGAGGGGTCGGCTTTCAGTTTCTCCTGGTAAATGGACAATGTGCCCTAAACCGCCGCAGGTGGAACAAACTGCACCAAACAATTCGTAAATATTTTGACCTTGACGTTTGCGAGTGAGTTCTACTAAACCTAACTCAGTGAGTTGGGCAATCTGGGGACGAGCTTTGTCTGCTTTTAGTGATTTGTTGAAATGTTCTAGAACATGCAGTTGGTCACGCCGCGATTCCATATCAATAAAATCAACGACAATCACTCCTGCAACATTTCGCAACCGCAGCTGACGAGCAATTTCTGTGGCGGCTTCGCAGTTGGTCCATAAAACAGTTTCTCTCGCTGTTGCTGATCGCGTGAATGAACCAGAGTTGACATCTATCACTGTTAATGCTTCTGTCGGCTCGATAATAATGTAGCCTCCAGAAGGTAAGTCTACTCTGGGCTTGAGAGCTTCTTTAATTGCAGCATTAATGCGGAAGTACTCTAAAATGGGTGCGCGATCGCGGTGATGATCTATTAACACCCCTTGCGGTGTTTGTCCACCACTCCAGTTTTGCAAGTACTGCTTCACTCGCTTCAAACCAGTACTGGAGTCTACCACAATTCTGTTTACATCTGCGCCATACATATCTCGCAGTACGCGCTGGATAAAATCATCATCCCGATTTAAGAGCGCTGGGGGACGCGTTGATTGTGCTTCTTGCTGAATTGCTTCCCATTGCTTTTGCAGCAATTCTAAATCTTCGATAATCGCTTCTTCTGGTTTGCCTTCGGCTTCGGTACGAACTAACAAACCCATCCCTGCTGGTTTAATCAAAATTGCTAGCGCACGCAAACGGTTACGCTCGCTTTCACTCCTAATTCGCCGTGATAAATTGACTCCCCGACCGTATGGCATTAGTACAACGTAGCGTCCTGGCAAGGTAATGTTCCCGGTGAGCCTTGGTCCTTTAGTACCTGTTGGCTCTTTCATCACTTGTACTAATACTTTTTGCTGCGGTGTTAATAATTCTGTAATAGCCGCTGCTGTACGTCTCAGTCGTAGGGGCCCTAAGTCAGTGACATGAATAAACCCATTGCGCTCTGGATCGCCTATATTAACAAAAGCCGCATCTATCCCAGGTAGTACATTTTCCACTACTCCTAGGTAGATATCACCTATTTGGTGATGTCCTGTGGCTACTACGAGTTCTTGTATCTGGTCTTCAGAAAATACTGCAGCAATTTGATGCTGTTCCGCGATGATAATTTGTTTTGGCATTCAATTATTGTCCTCAAAAACTGGCAGCATTAATAGACTTGGCAGTTTGTTATACCTCTGGCCGCTACAAGCCTGCTTATGCGCTGCTGGTAAAAGTTGCGCTCACAAAAAACTTAGAAAGCTACTTAGGCGCTTGACTGCGTTCACAAGCCTGATCCATCCAGAACGGTTGCATATTATTTAAGCAATTTAATGAACCGTCTGTGGTTAATTTTTGATGCAATACCCAATCGCTGGAAAGTGCGGAGTTCTGAGTTATGAGTTTTGAGAAGCCACTACGCCTTTGGGGAGCTAATGAAAGTGCGAGGGTTTCCCCCACCCTTGGAAACTGGCTTGCCTCAAGCGGTTATAGCAAGCGGCGTTTTGTGAGTTACTTGCGGCTGTGCGCCTTTGGGGAGCCAGTCCACCCTTGCGGGTTCCTAAGCCACTGCGCCCTTGCGGCTGTACCGATACTCGGTACATGTGGCGTCCGGTTAAAGGAACTAGCTTGGTTCCCCTGGTCATAACACTTGGCGCGTAAGCGCAGCGTATTCCTTTGGGACTTACAAACTAGCGTCTGATGGAGAAGATACCTGAAGGGTTAGTACTGGGTTATTTACACTCAGCACTCGCCACTCGTGACTCAACACTCGGTACTCGTTACTCGGACTACCTAAATTGTAGATTGGGCATTCAATTAATTTTAAAAATCATAGAATCAGAGAAGCCAGCGAGCCTACTGTTGGGGAAAAGCTAATTCACGAGCCGAGCTCAAAGAGAGTGTTATTAATCTGCCTGGTGTTTGTCTTAGATAAAAAACCCGCTAATCGTTTCACTCTAATATCTTTGCTTTTGCGCCCTGAGTATCAGGGTAGTGAATCAGTCCACTCAATGCAGCGCCAGAAAATTTCTCTTGATTCCATTCTAACGCAACCTTGTTAAAAATCAATTACCCAAAGGTACTACAACAGGGCAATTACTAGCAAATTGCCCCCAAAAAACTAAACTGCCAAAATCAGCCGATTCCGGTGAATTTGCAGCAGATTGAATTCTGTATCTGCTACTTGTTCCAGCATAAACAGGACTTGTTCGGGACGCAACAGCACCCCATCATGCCGACAGCTACCTACATATCGCAGGATAACTACAGGTTCATCCTGATGATCTCGGTGTTTTGGCAACTCTACTAATTCTAACTCAAATAAGCGATCGCGCAGATTTACCAACTGAGTTTTGCCTGACTTAGTTGTGTGTTCCCACCAAAACTCATCTTTGGCTTTGATGGTTTCGACCCAACCTTGCCATTGTACTGGTGTGGCCTCAATAAGGCAAGCCACGGTTATGAGATACTCACTAGCTTCTAGAGCTTGGTTTGCAGCACTTGCTTTTAAATCTAGCTCTTGCACCTGATATATGGGAATATCTAATGGCAGAGCATCAGCTAATTTTTGGCGAAAACTTTCCAAGTCAACTAGCTGTGTTAGCTCAAAATCTACAATTTCACCACTGCTGGTGGTTCCCAAAGGCAAAGCATGGGCTATAGAAATGCGAGGGGTTGGATGAAACCCACCAGTAAAAGAAATTGGCAATCCGGCGCGTCGCACAGATCTATCAAATAAGCGCATCAAATCTAAGTGTCCGACTAAAGCCAAACCCCCTTGCTTACCAAACCAGACACGCAGCCGTTGTACTTTGGTCGTATTTGGGACAAACTCACCCGCAAATTCTGGGATAGAAGGCGGCTCTATCACAACATTATGACCAAAGTCAGTGCCACACACGCCACAGTGAGAACAACTTTCAAAAGAGCAATCTGGCACAGTTGCTGCTTCTAGAGCGCGTTGCAAATCTTCCTTAAGCCATTTTTTCTCTATACCAGTGTTAATGTGGTCCCAAGGCAGGGGTGAATCAAGGCAGGGGATCCAGGCAGTCAATGCTTGGTTTTCTTTTTTGCTCGTTTCCTCCTTTTCTTTCTCCTTGTCTGCTGTTGTTGCAAACAAGTTCCACTCACCCTTCTCCACTAGGCGATATTTCCAATCTAAACCAGCTTCCGAGATGGCTTGTTCCCAAGCCCTGAATGCTTTTTCTACACTTTCAAACCAAGAATCCATGCCTGCACCTAATTCCCAAGCACGGCGCAATACCGGGGCTAGGCGGCGATCGCCTCGTCCGATAAAATCTTCCATTGCTGAAATACGGACATCAGTGAAATTTACCTTCACGCCTTTGATGCGGCGGAATGCTTGGCGCAGTAAGTCTTGCTTGCGCTTAAACTCAGCAGTAGAAACAGAGTGCCACTGAAAAGGTGTATGGGGCTTGGGCGTAAAGTTAGAGATTGTTAAGTTAAATGACAGTGATCTTCTGTTTTTGGCTCGACACTCCCTTTGTAACCAGCTTACCGTTTCTGCGATCCCTAACACATCAGTATCAGTTTCACCTGGCAAGCCAATCATAAAATAAAGCTTAATTTTGTCCCATCCTTGTTCCCAAGCTGTTTTTACACCCCGCAGCAGTTCTTCATTCGTCAAACCTTTGTTGATAATATCTCGCATCCTTTGACTTCCTGCTTCTGGAGCAAAAGTCAGCCCTCCTTGCCTTACACCACCAAGGATGTTGGCAATATTTTCATCAAATCTATCAACTCGTTGGCTTGGTAAAGAAAGAGAAATATTCTCATCTTTTAGCCTATTTTTAATTTCCATCCCCACTGCTGGTAAGGATAAATAATCAGAACAACTTAGGGATAGTAAAGAGAATTCATTGTAACCTGTTTGCCGCATTCCCGAATCTATTACTTCCACCACCTTTTGCGGTTCCACATCTCGTGCTGGTCGAGTCAGCATTCCTGGTTGGCAGAAGCGACACCCACGAGTACAACCACGCCTAATTTCAATTGTCAGGCGGTCATGCACTGGCTCGATATAGGGAACTAACCCTATAGAATAAGCTGGCATTGGGCTTGCTATGCGCCGCACAACTTGTTTTGGGACATCTGGGTTGTTAGGATGAACTGACCCATCCTCTGCCATATCATAAAACAGAGGAACATAGACGCCTGGTATCTGCGCTAAATCCAGCAACAATTCTTTACGATTCAGTCCTGCTTTTTTACCTTCTTCCAAGACTAAGCCGATTTCTGGCAACAGTTCCTCACCATCTCCTAAGGCGAAGAAGTCGAAGAAGTCAGCGTATGGTTCCGGATTGGATGTCGCTGTCTGTCCCCCTGCAAAAATCAGGGGGTAACTAGAGGATGAAGAAATATTGTTTTCCTCTGCGCCCCCTGCTTCATTTGTCTTGACTTCCAGGCGTTCTTGCCAAGTTAAGGGAATTCCAGCTAAGTCCAACATTTCTAAAATGTTGGTTGCTCCGAGTTCATAACTGAGGCTAAAGCCTATAATGTCAAATTCGCTTAGTGTTCGCCTAGATTCTACGGCGAACAATGGTGTCTTTGTTGCCCGTAGTTTTCTTGCTAGATCTGATCCTGGTAGGTAAGCGCGATCGCACAACTGACGCGGTTGGGCATTCAGTATATTATAAAGGATAATGTGTCCTAAATTGGATGCGCCCACTTCATAAATTTCCGGGTATGTTAGAACCCAATGGATTTCTGCCGTATACCAAGGCTTATGAATTGCTAAGAGCTCGTTACCTAAGTAACGAGCTGGTTTTACTATATCCGATGTGATTAACTTTTCAACTGCAACACTCACTGTGCTATCTTTTAGCTACCTTAATTACAGCTACTCACTTTTAACTTTAGCATTTCTTAGGTGTTTCAACAGAGCCACTTATTTTTCCTTAAGACTTTTTTAGACATGAGTTCACTCTCATTTATTGCATCGGGAAGCAAGCTGCTTCAAATGCCGCTTTCCCTTCAAATATCTCAAAAACCCTATCTAACTGAGTCATTTCAAATATAATTCTCAAGCAGGGTGAAACTGAGCACAGGCTGAAGCGCCGTTCTAGTTTCTGAGATAGCTTGAGCGCAGACACTAATGCCATTAAACCCGCACTGTCTAGGGATTCCACATACTCTAAGTCTACGAGTAACAAAGAAATACCATCTTGTGATAGTGCTTTTGTGATATTTGTTTCGAATTCTAAAGCGTTTGTGGCATTTAGGCAACCTTGAGGACTAATAACAGTTATTTTTGGATAGTCTAGTACTACTTGCATCGTTAGATCCTATTAAAGTTATTGAACTTTAAGGTTAGATGTATTTGACCATAAACTTTTTTTTCTCACATCGACCATTCGTCTTAGTTCTCTTTGCTGAATCTTTATTGCTATAGAGTTATTGTTTAAAGATTGTCAAAAACCCTAGTGTAACTGTGTTTCAATATACTTTTTTTTTAGATTTAGGAAAATATAATCTTCACAAATTGCCGTAGAGGCGAGGATAAACAGCTAATTACACCTAAAATTTTTATTTATCATACTTCGATTGAATTGCTAGAGGAAGCGTTAACCTTACAACAGTCACTTCGTTGATAAACCTATCTCAAAAATAAGACACACAAACCCCCGCAGTGAGCGAATAGTTCCTTTATGGAATATCCAAACCCTCGCGTTGTTCAAAGCAGCATCTTTACATGAGGTGTGCAACTGTTGTGGTACAACAGATCAGGATTTTTATCCGCCTCATCACTCGTACTGAACAACTGCGGTGCCTTTTTACTTTCTTAACTGCTTTGACGTCACGATTAGTCGCGTTAAAATGCCCCCATGACCGGATTTTGCCGTGTGGGTTAAAACGTAGACGTGTACAACCCTACTTACTTGCCTCTTTCCCATTTGAGCAATAAGTCTGTTGATAATTGGCAGATAGTTGAAGCAGCAATGAGCTATTAGTCCACCAAGCTAACTTTGCTAGGTATATTTTTTGTAAAACTCTTTAAGAGTAAGCATTCCAAAAATTTTTCACCTAGCAAAGTTTCTTTGGTCAAGCACTATGTTTCCAGATTTTTGTGATCTTGATCGCTTACACAGACAGTTTAAGATCACTCTTTATATCAAATGATACCATAGATAATGATTACCTATAAACTGGGTGTAATCAGAATGACAACAAAATACTCTATTCGTCGATTAGTAGAAAAAGCTCTTGATATAAAAAAGTTGACTCCTGAAATAGAAAATGAAATCAACTCAGAATTGACACAACTGGGTTATATTTCAGACGTTGACTATGAAGCTTTAGAACTCTTAATGGCAGAGATGGATGCTGGTCGTGTTCAGTTGGTTCCAAGTGCAGGTTGTTTATTCTAAGTGCTTGGATTGATAGCTTTTTACTGAAATTAAGTAAAGACTATAGTAGTCACCGAACTTCAATAGGAGATAAAATAAAAACTACAGTAACGGTAGTACCAATACTCAAGCTTGAATATTGTCACTACTGATACTTTTTCTAAAGGTTAAGTCTATGGCTGATGGCAAAGCGTAAACTGAAAAGAAACTGAAAAGAGAGTGCTTTCACATTTGCATTAGTCAGAAATCATTGCCATACAGTTTGCTCGAAGTTTAGAAAAAATTCCTCCTTACCTGCCAAAATTGAGCACACACACAACCAACTGATTGCTCAGGGAGTTGACATCATTCATATAGCAAAGGCAGACCCCAATACGCTTGGGATAAGAAATTTGCTCGTGTTAGCGCTTTGCGCGGCGAGAAAGCTGGAGCAAGGCAAGCAGGGAGCACGCTACGCTCGGGAGCAGGGGGAGGGGGAGAAACGCTCTTCATGTGGATCGGTTTTCTCCCTGCTCCCTACTCCTGGTGCCGCCTCAACAAATAAATGTCTTAACTGAACCGTATTGAGGCAGACCCAAATAAACCAACGCCTGCTCACATCACTCAAGCAATGCATGAAGCGATAGATCAGCCGTCAACTCACGACTACGCACCTGAGCAAAGCACTTTTGCACCTCAAGACTCAGAACTTTCTTTTTGTGCTTGCCAAATGTCGTGAAGAAACTGATTTCGTTGTTGCTTAGCTTCTGTTGTCTCTCCAGGTTTTGGTTCTTTTGCTAAAACCTGACTCAAAAAACCGATCACTTCTGTGTCTAAAGCAGGCTGAAATACATTCACATACCAAAGCAGATCAGAGGTATCTCGCAGGTCAATGATCTGCGGCATTTCTTGAGTGAAGGCGACCAGCAGCAAAGGACGTACCCAACACAACTGACGGGAAACGACTACTTGAATGACTTCTGCGTACAGCCTCCTGTCGCTATGCTCTAAGTACACAATTTGTCCTGCTTGAAACTCCACAGTCATGTTCATGCAGTTTAGGCGACAACTATATTTTCATTAATTTTAAGAGAATAAGGTGTCAACGCACACGAAAGCCATGCACTTATCAACCCAGAAGCGCAAAAATTTTGACTAACCCCACATTTGTATGAGTATGCTATAAAATAGATAAATAAGTGTTAAGCAATATTTTGACAAATATTGTGCTGTACTAATTCAGCCAAAAAAGAGTAAAGAGCCGTGTCTGTCGAAACTTTACAGAAGAATTCAACATCCCGCAAGCTAGCGCCTCGGTATCGCGTTTTGCTTCATAACGATAACCACAACTCTATGGAGCATGTGGTAGAAGTTCTATTAACCACAGTGCCAAATCTTACTCAGCCTCAGGCTGTCAGCATTATGATGGAAGCGCATAGCAATGGGTTTGCCTTAGTGATTACTTGCGCTCAAGAACACGCTGAGTTCTATTGCGAAACATTGAAAACTCATGGTTTGACCAGCACAATTGAGCCTGAGGAATAGTTGGGCTATTTGAATTGAAAAAAGTTTTACTCCGTTTACGCCAACGCCCTGCCCCAATAAGGCTGGGCGCTTTTATATTAACTTTGGTGGGAATATGGTTGCCCATAGCCGTACCTATTTATTTGTTGGTAGATGATTCCAATTTAGTCACTATCTTGACTATGGTACCGCTGGCAATTGGATTTTTCGTGCTTCTTCCTATATGGAACAAATATGTATACCAGCAGCGACAGATATTTCGGCACTATGGTTTAGAAAGAACACGCCTCAATGGAGTGGAACTGCTGCGTGGCTTGGCTATTGGGCTGATTACCATTCTGATTCTATTTAGTTTAGAAGGACTCCTGGGTTGGTTGGTGTGGCAAAAACCTAATATTTTTTTGCTCAGAGTTGTTTTAGAAGGGTTAATTACCAGTTTGGGTGTGGCGTTTGCAGAGGAATTGTTTTTCCGGGGGTGGATATTGGATGAACTGCAGCGGGATTATACCCCCCCTGTCGTACTTTGGACAGATGCCACCATTTTTGCGATCGCCCACTTTATTAAACCACTGCCAGAAGTCATTCGCACCTCCCCGCAATTTTTTGGCTTATTGTTGCTAGGGTTAACACTGGTATGGGCGAAGTGGGGTTCCAGGGGACGCCTAGGTTTATCGATTGGTTTACATGGTGGTTTAGTTTGGGGATACTACATTATTAATGTTGGGGGATTGATGAAATATTCTCGTCAAGTTCCCGACTGGGTAACGGGAGTGAATGATAATCCTTTGGCAGCGGTAATAGGGTTGGTGTTTTTGGGTGGGCTGGCGTTGTGGATGAGGGGGCGGGTAGTGAAAATTTGAATAATCAAAAATGGAGTTTTGCTGGGTTACAGACAAAGTACTCCATCACCAAATAGTGTTAATGCTGGATAGTTTAATTTTGCTGTCCCGACTAATCACTGGCACTCCCAGATGCAAGGCTGTAGCAGCGACAATACGATCTGGTAAATCTGGCACTTGTGTGCGCTCAACTAAACGCAAAGCTTGGGCTATATGTCGATCAAATGGAACTTCTGCTAGTACAGCATGGGAAGTTAGCCCATTCCTGAGTGCGGGCTGCATCAATTTCAGATTGTGAAGGTGCTTGTCCCAAATCGGCACATAAACCCCACAATGATTTACGGGGCGTAGACGGGTTGTCGATTAACTCGCGTTCTATTTCAGGAGCAATTTGCTCAATCAAACGCACCTTGTCCACTGTTGAAAGCTGCAATGCTTGCTTAAGAACTTCCTGTAGACTCATAACTTTTTCCTCACGAAACTCTCTCAACCGATGTCCCTACCAAACACGCCCTCTCCAAATTCACGCCACTCAAATTAGCACCGTCTAATTCAGCACAAAGTAAATTAGCACCCGTCAAATTCGCACCAGCAAGATTGGCTTTGCGCAAGTCAGTTTCTTCCAAATTCGCCTCACTCAACAACGCACCTTGTAAATCAGCGCGACTCAAGTCTGCACCTTTAAGATTCGCCCCAGTCAAATTAGCCCCTCGCAAGTCAGCACCTCGAAAGTCAACACCTTGCAAGTTAACATTCATCAAATTGGCACCACTCAAGAAAGCACCGATAAACGATACTTGACTCAGTCTTGCTCCCATTAAATTAGCACCACGCAAATTCCCACCTCGTAAGTCAGCGCCTGTCAAATCTGCTTGCATCAAGTTCGCTCCCATAAGGTTCGCGCGCAAATCAGTTTCTACGAGGTTGGCTCCCATCAAATTAGCACCTTCTAAATGTCCACCTTCGAGTTTGGAACGTGTAAAAATTGTGCCAACAAGGTGAGCACCAGCAAGATTAACGCGACTTAAATCAGCATTTGATAAATCTTCGTCCTCTAAATTTGTTCCTGGCAGATTTTTGAGTTTTCCTAATCGAATTTCTTCTATGTTCATATAAATTATGGATTATCAAGATCATTAAATTTTGCACACAGACACAAAGGTACAAAGAGTTTCTCAGCGTCTGTGAGCTTTTGTATCAAATGATTATTTGCCGTAACTGCGAATCTGCTCACTAGTTTTGCTTTCGCTATCTAACCTGCTATTGAGTAGCCACATACTAGTGCTAGCTTTGGGTGTCATCACAGGTACATCCAGTCCTTGTTGTAAACCCATGACTAATAAAGCCAATGTATCTACAAGTTTAGGATCAAAGCGATGGGATTGCAGTTGCCTGCACTCTTCTAAAGCTTGAGCAAATATCTCCTCGCGATTATCTAAAGAATTTTCTTTCTGATTCAGCCGCCATTGGAAATCCGCGACTAATGCGAGAATTCTCGACTCCAAAGGAATTTCATCTCCAGCTAACCCGGCTGGTTCACCTGTACCATCCCAGTACTCAGTTTGATGTGTAATAATTTGGGCGATCGCTCGCAATTGTGGCATAGTTCGCAGAACTTGCGCTCCTGGTACCAAAGGACAACTCAAGGCACAAGTGGGTGTATCTTCTTGGTAGCGTGTAGAAGTTCCAGGAGAAAGAACGCTTTCTACTCTTTGCAATGGATCTATACGGTGCAGCAAAGCTGCAAAACGCAAACGTTTCATCTGCCATGCAGGAATATCCAAAAGTTGCCCCATTGTTTCTGCTAGCGCTACCACTTGTGCCGCTGCCATTGGATTGGTAGTATCAGTAGCATCAATAATTTGCGCCATCCGTAAAAATGCTTGGATTTCGTTGGAAACCAGGTTACCATCCAACGCTTGATGGCGAGTTGCTGTAGGCACGGAAATGTTCACTTGCCCTGTTTGGAGGTAATCTACTACCCGAGAAACCACTGCACTCAAGTCTTCTGCTGTTGCAAGACGCGACTGAATTGCCTGTTTATGTGCCTTGAGTTTTTGTGCCAGTTCTGGGTTATATTCTCCGATGTGGGAAATTGCCAATTCTGCTGTTTCTTTGACTAACTCTGGCTCAAATGTCCACAAGCCGTAGAATTTCCGCTCTACATCTGATGCAGGTACTCCGCTAGAACCATAATCAGCAACTGAAAGTTCTTGACAAATTACCATTGCTGTGTATCCTGGGGCGAGAATAATCAAGTGCCATTCCTGCGCCACTGGATCAGTTGAATCTAATCCTACCAGGTTCACATTAGGCAACTGGCTTGTGGGATGTTCAGCAAAGCCTGTATCCAGGGAAGCCATGATCGCGATTTGACCGGATTTTTTAGCAATATCTGCATATCTTTCGGCTTCTTGCAAATACCATTTCCCTTGTTGGAAGGCTGTGATGACTAAAGGTGTACTGTCGTCAGTCAAAATGTGGTCTTCCAGAGCATGACACAAGGAAACCAAGGTATTTTTGTAGTAAACACCGTATTGAATTGGTCTTTTACTATGGCGATGAGCTGCTTCTAGCTTTTGTAAAATTGAGCCTTGTAACATGGTATTTAATCAAATGAAACGCAAAGACGCTAAGCAACGACAAAGGAGAAAGTTTTGAGTTTTGAATTTGATCTGAAGTTTGCGCCAATTATTTTTTAGTTTACTGTTTAAAGGCTACGCTACGCCAATGCACTGAGGACTACAATGGTGATTTTGTGATCAGTGTGCCGCAAGCCGTAGGCATAGGGATTGGTATGCGCTGTGCGCTTACAAAAAACAGGATTGAAGACAACTGAGGATAGTGTATTACTATTGACAAGTTTATCACCATAAAAAATACGAAAATTCCTAATGAAATTCGTCCAAAAAATACTAAGACTAAATATTACTTTAATTTACGGCATATTCTTAAGTATAGTGCCTATGAAAGCCTATGGCACTGAGGTTAGACAGCTTTTAAGTTCCCAAACTCCTAACGGGAAGGTTCAAACTCCAGTTCAAACAGCAGGTACTACCACGGAAAAACAGCCAACCACTCCAGCAGCTAAACCAGTGGTTGAAAATGCCAGAATGGACAACTATGAGAATCACTACCAGGTCAATCTAGACTACACCTATACAGAAGTGATTGCCCAACGGATGACTTTGCTAACTCCACAGGGAATTGAAGATTGGCAGCGGGCAAGCCAGAGTTATTCTCCTGACACTCAATCATTGGAATTAGTTGAGGCTTATGTGATTCAACCGAATGGGGAAAAAGTCAAAGTCACTGAAGAAAATATTTTCACCCGCCCAAGCCAGGAGTCACAGGATGCACCCGGATTTTCCAACAGTATGACAACAACTGTGGTGTTTCCAAAACTGATGGTAGGTAGCCAAACCTTCGTTAAATGGAAACTGACTCAGAAAAAGCCATCAATTGACTTTAGCGACATGGAGACTCCATCATTTCGAGAGTCATCGGTTAAGGAAACCGTGCAAATCTCCATACCAACTTCACTCAAACTGCGCTGGAAAAAGCGGGGTGCTTATGTGGTGAGTGATAAAATTCAAGGCGATCGCAGGATAATTACGGCTGTGATTGCCAACCAGCCAGCCCGTCAGTCTGAAAATGACATGGTTGATCCTACAGATGTTGATTCTATCTTTGTGTTTTCCAATCTTGATAGTTGGGAGGAACTGGGTAAAATCGTTTGGCGGAATTGGCACGACAAGGCTGTGGTGACACCAGAAATTAAAAAGCTGGCAGACAAAATTACAGGAGACAAACAAGGCATTGAAGCGACACGATTAATCTATAACTGGGTTGCTCAAAATATTAAATATGTTGCCGTTTACCTGACAGAATCTGCAGGCTACATACCCCATACTTCTACAGCAATTTTGCGAAATGGTTATGGAGATTGTAAAGATTATGTGCTTTTAATGCAGACCTTACTAAAAGCGAAAGGTATTAATTCTGTGCCTGTGTTAGTTAACTGGGGTTCGATATATCAAACAGTTCCATTACCAACAAGTTCTCAGTTTAATCATGCAATCATTTATCTACCTGATTACAAGATTTTTGCAAATCCGACTGATAATTATGCATCTTTTGGACAACTGGATGTTTCTTTACACAATAAATTTGTAGTGATGGCAACACAAAAAGGTCTGACTGCATACACGCCAAAATCCATTGCTAATCAAAATCGCTATTTCATGACTAGTACAATCACAATTGCTAACGATGGAAGCATCAACGGGCAAAGTGAAGTGCAATACTTCGGAAGTATTAACAGTTTGTATAGGCGCTACTTTGCTTCCGATAAACTAGACCAAATTGTCAATAAACTTCTTGCTGCAACTCCTGAAGGGGGCAGTGGTAGCCTAGAAACTAGTGATCTCAATAATCTAGATCAACCTGTGACACTCAAGGGCAAATGGCTTAGCCCTTATGCCGTCAGTATAGACAAACAAATTTATTTCAGTACGCCCTTTGGGATTAGTACGATAAATCCACAATCGCTGCGCGGATTTATCAGATTTAATAAGCGTTCGTATCCCCTGATTGTGGGAGCAGGGAATGGAAGTTGGGAGTACAAAATTATACTACCTACTGGATATAAAATCAGTCATTTACCTGAAAATAGAAGCTTCTCAAATGCCGCTGGAGAATACAAAAGCCGTTATGAAGTAGGCAACGGATACATTCGCGTTCAGCGCAATTTAATGTTCCAAAAGGATATTTATAGTGCTGAAGAATATCCAGCGTTCCAAGATTTAATTTACAAGACAATTAATGATGCACGCAGTGTGATGGTTTTAGAAAAATTTGAAAGACAGTATGTTCCCCCGCAAGCTGGAGATAGGAAGAGTTGACGGGGGACAAAGGTTATGATACTGCAAGCAACTTTTTCTCTTTCACCTCAACGGGGGCACAAAGTGCTTCCTCTAAATCAGCACAGCCGACTCTTTCCTCTAAAATTTTCATAACTTCGCGTCCGAAGTCGTTGGGGTTGCGTCGCCATGCTTCTAAGCAGACTTCACCAAAGAAGGAACCGAGAGGTTCGGGATTCCAGAGAAGTTTTCTAGCGTTCCAGGGCATATGGCTCATTGGATTGTACCCCTGTTTAACGATTCCTTCTTTAAAGGCATACTCTTCTAAATGGGTATGAGGTTGTAGCCCGATGAAGAAGATCGCAGGTTCAACTTTGTCCGCACCAAAAATTTTTTCTAATTCGCGGTGGTAGGCGATCGTTTGGCGAATAGTTTCGGGGCGTTCGTCAATAACGTTAAAGGAGTAGTTGACAGAGACTAACTCATTAAATCCAGCAGCTTTTAAGTCGCGACAGTTTTGTAAGACTGTTCGCAGGTTATAGCCCATGCGCATCTTACGAACAAGTTCTTGAGAACCACTGGTAATACCAATTTCAAAGTAGTTCATCCCAGTTTTCACCATCAACTCACACGTCTTTGGTGTGAGGTTGTCAGCGCGGATGTATGCTGCCCAGTGAATATCTGTCATTCCGGAATCGATGATTTTCTGTAGCAGTTCCTCTGCATCTTCGATAAATTTTCGGGCGGGGATGAATTGGGCATCGGTAAACCAGAAGTTACGTATGCCCCGATTGTAAAGTTGTCGCATTTCGGCAACAACTTCATCCGCAGGATTGATACGTACCTGTTTACCTTCTACAACCGTGTAAACGCAATAGCAGCAGTTATGGGGACAACCACGTTTGGTTTGCACACCGATGTAGAAATCTCCTTCCTGTAGGTAATAACTAAACTCGGACCAGATGCTTTCGATATAGTCGTAGTTACAAGCGGTTTTTTGTACTGGAGTGGGTTGTTCGTGGATCAGGCGTGTACGTGGTTGAGATTCTCCCACTATGTAGCAACGTTCCGAACTAAACTCTGTTCCAGTTAAAAGTTTTTCTAGCAAGGTTTCGCCCTCACCCACAGAAACAATTGTCCCCTTTGGTAGACTTTTACCAAGCTGTTCGTAAAATACACTCACAGCACCACCACCCACAACGACGCGGATATCTGGATGATATTTTTGGGCACGTTTCAAACCACGTTTGATTAATCCGAGGTTACGCCACAGTTCCCCATAGTAACTTGTCAGCATCCGTAAGCCGCCAAAAGCACCGTGTAATTTCACTAGGGGGTTTTTGGCATAGAAAATTTCAAAGGAATATTGTAATGGGTTACCACCACGTCCACCCACAGGAGCATAAATTTGGATATCTCGCCATGAATACACTAGTAGTGTGGGTTTGAATTCATCGATACACTGATCCAGAGCGGATGCGTAATCTAAAGGCGGTACTGTCCCCAAATCAAAAATCCGCTGTTCAATTGTAGGAAACAGCTTGTGAACGTGATCTGCAAGATAAACTACCCCAATAGGAAAGATGGGGTTACAAGGAAGGCGAACATAGAGAATTCGATTGTCCATCACAAATTTTCTAACTTCTATCTTGCTGTTTTCAACGGAAGGCGAGAACAATATCTTTTAAAGAAGTGTTTATTTTGTTTTTTGTCCTATATCTTAATTTTACTTGACATTCACCCAGATTATTGATTAGTCTATTGTGTTTATTAAAAGCACCACATTCTTAGGCGCACCGCCCGTTATGAATCAAAGAAACACTCTTTCGGTGTTAAGCGTTCCTTGTTCCCTATTAAGCGTGTTTCTTAAGAGCAGGGGCACTATAACGGCGCACCACCCGCTATGAATCAAAGAAACACCTTTTTCACGCCCTATGGCTTACGCCACGCCTTACGGTGAGTCCAGCGCTGCGGGAGGGTCTCCCTCCGGAGCCACTTCTGTGCGGGGGTTCCCCCCGTTGAAGAATGTGGCGTCAGGCGACTGGCGTTAGCGAAGCGGAACCGAAGGTTCTCCCCGGAGGGCTATCGGGGAGAACCTGAGCCCTATGGCTTACGCCACGGCTGCGCCTAACGGGCACGGCCCCGTACCGAACGGTTCCGCTAGCCCCTAAGGGGGCCGGAGCTAACGCGCTCCGCCAGTCGCCTAGGTCGGGAAAGCCGTCATTCGCGCTGGTCTCACCAGATACCTAGGTCGAGAGACCCTCATCAAGTACTGGCTCACGCCACATGCCTCAACGCGCTTAACCCGCGCACGGTGAGACGGCGCTGCAGGAGGGTCTCCCGACCTAGGCGACTGCGAACCCGAAGGGCACTGGCTCCCCTATACCCCTACACCCCTGTGTTTCTTGAAAGCAGTGAAAATTAGATAAGCACACTTTGCCGTCAGATTTCTAGTCTCTCTGGCGAGATTATATAAATAATTTTCATAGATCATATAGCTTTACGATAACACCAATTATCTTTGCCAAGGGATGATCCACATACTTTATTTGTGGTTTAGAAGATTAGGGAGGACACGTCAATCACAATTTTTGTGATTTTTTTGTGAACCAGGGAACATTATATTTGTGGGAGCATAATGTACAATTGCGTAAAAGGCATAGATTTTTACAAATTTTTCATATACTCGCACATCTTAAGATAGAAATAATCTAGAAAACTTCAGTTGGTAGTCGGGGTTACAGCAACTGGGGATCAGCCAGTGCTAGGTTTGCTGGTGTAATATAAAATAGTGGCGTAAAACTCCTCAGCAGTTATGGCTCAAATATTAGATCCTCTACCTCCTGAGCAATCGGGAAAACTGTTCTGTTGTTACGTAAATGCCACAAGTAAAATACAGGTGGCTCGCATCTCCAATATTCCCAACTGGTACTTTGAACGGGTTGTTTTTCCTGGACAAAGGTTAGTGTTTGAAGCTCCAAGACAAGCTCAACTAGAAATTCACACCGGCATGATGGCAAGTGCAATTTTATCGGATACAATTCCGTGCGATCGCCTTGCAATCAGTGAACCTAACAGTTTTGTGTTTGACACAGATTCAGGACTAGTTATGGACCCTATCAATAAAAAACCAATTGTGCAAATTAATACAATAACCGGAGATTTCATAAAATCCTTACAAGTCGCTGGTTTAGTATCCATTGATTAAAAAAACAAATTTTGCTTAGTTAGAGGGTTACTGAACTTAGTAACCCTCTTTTGTTTTGTGTTTAATAATGTCCTCATCGCCTCCATCACTACACTGTCCCATCTACAATGTTTACTATGAACCTACCTTCTTTTCTTTGGCTATGGAAAATAGCAGCATGGTCGATGGGTTTATCGCTACTAGCTTATTTACTGTTAGTGATAACGGGTGTTTGGATGTTTCGTGCCAGAACACTACAGCAAGAAGGACTTAGCTGGCTGCATTCTTTTCACTATATGATCGGCAGTTGCATGGTAAGTTTAGTGCTGCTTTTGTTATTGATTGGCATTATTGGCACTTTAGGTCACTTTGGTTCTTTGGGACACTCACCACATCTGATAGCTGGTTTGACAGCAGTGGTGCTAGTTTTGCTATCTGCTGGAAGTGCATTGCTCATCAATGCTAGACGACTTTGGGCTAGACGTATCCACATAAGTGCTAATATTGTCCTGTTTTTTGGCTTTGCTTGGGTATCGTTAACAGGCTGGAGTGTCGTACAAAAGTACTTACCATGATCAATCACGATTCAGTTCGCTAATTAAATGGCCATGAAAAATTGCTCTCACGTTATTAGCAGCTAATATTAATTTAAAGTACAACGATCATGATGGAGCCGTGACAGCAAACTCAGCCGATACTTCATCTTCTGTTTTTCGACTATCTCCTTTAATTAGGATCACACTTTTGTGTCTATATGTGGCACTTACCACACCCTTACCTTTCCTCTCGCAGGTAACAGCAGCGCCAGTACCACCAGCGTTGTTATGGGTGGGTATTATCATCGGTTTTATTGGTCTGTATGCAGCGTTGAGTGAACGTGTAATTGTAGATGACCAAGGAATTCAGCTAACTTATCCTCAGTGGGTGCCACGTTTTTTCCGCAAAGGCTGGTCTTTACCTTGGTCTCAAGTAAAAGAGTTAAAACCCCGCACAACTGGTCAAGGAGGAATCGTTTACTACTTCCTGACTCACGAAGGAAAAGCTTACTTGCTACCAATGCGTGTGGTTGGGTTTGCCCGTTTGGTGAAATTTGTGCAACAGAAGACACAGGTAGATACGACAGATGTCTATCCCTTAGCACAACCGTGGATGTATTTAATTTTACTTTTTTTGACGCTATTGCTGCTATTAGTTGATGGTTGGACAATCACCACAGCGTTAGCACAAGGCAACATAAATTAGAGTTTCACCTAAAGTAGGCAATCGAGAATCTACAGTACGGCGGATGTAACGAATAAGTTATTAAGGGCATAACCCAAACACTAACTATTTGCTACATCCGTTATCTGCGGCTTGCTAAATTGGAGTGAGACTAAAAGGACAATTACCACAACAAAGGTTAAATTTGGAAATTCAACAAGACACGCAGATAGGGAAACTTGCCCTCAAAACACAACTGCGACTAGAACAAGTCAGTCTTTTTGCCAGCCTGAAAACCCAGAGTCAGGATAACCAATTGGGATATCCAATATTACAGGATATTTCCTTTGAGGTATTTGAGGGAGAACGCGTTGCTATTGTTGGACTATCTGGTGCAGGAAAAACTTATTTATTGCGCTTGCTGAACCGTTTGAGTGAACCTACAAGCGGTAAAATTTATCTGGAGAATCAGGAGTATTCCGAAATTCCTGTATTGCAGCTACGCTCCATAGTGACACTGGTATCCCAAGAGCCGAAGCTATTAGGAATGACAGTAAAAGAAGCTTTGGCTTATCCCCTGGTTTTGCGTGGTTTACCCAAACAAACAATTCAGCAACGCGTGAGTCACTGGATAGAACAGTTGCAAATTCCAGATGAATGGTTAACGCGGACTGAGGTGCAGCTTTCTTTAGGTCAACGACAGCTTGTGGCGATCGCCCGTGCTTTAGTTATTCAACCAAAAATTTTATTGTTAGATGAACCGACTTCTGCCCTAGATGTAAATCAGGCTAACCATCTGGTGGAAATTTTGAGCCAGTTGACTCAAAATTATCAAACAACGGTTGTTATGATCAATCACCAGCTAGAGGTAGCTTATAAGTTTTGTACACGGCTTTTATGTTTACAACAAGGTCGCTTACTTGTCAATCAAGAAGCGTCTGAAATAAGTTGGGCTAACTTAAGAGAAAAGTTAACGCAAGCAAAAGTCCAAAACGAATTTGAATTTTGAGAGAAGTTTGAGCAAAGAGCAGCCCCTTGCGGAGCCAGTGCAGCAGGAGGGTTTCCCGACAGAGGGATCTGGCGTTGGGGTTCTTGAGCCACTGCGTTGGGGAGGCAGTGCGTTGGAGAGCCAGCGCTACAGGAGGGTCTCCCTCCGTAGGCGTCTGGCGTCCGGGTTTCCCGGCTTGAAGCATCTGCCGTCGGCTGTGCCGACTTGTAGCATGTGGCGTCCCGTTGTGGCGACTGCGGGAGGTTTCCTCCGTTCGCGCAGCGTCTGGTGGAGGAGACTCAAATCTATGCCCTATGGCTAACGCCACGGCTGCGCCTAACGGGCACGCTAGTCCCTAAGAGGGACGCTGCGCAAACGCTATCGGTGATGAGCGAATTATTTACTCTTCTTGTTCCTCTGTCTCAACGCTGAGTACTGAGTATAGAACGTTGATTACTGAATCTTTCTTTAGGTAACTTTGTTGACGAGTTTGGAATATTAGCATTTAAAATTTCCGTGTTAAATCTGTATCCTACATTGCGGATAGTTTGAATAAAACTAGGTTGGCGGGGATCTAATTCTACTTTTTTCCGTAATGATAAAACATGAGTATCAATGGTGCGTGGATTATCTATAGCATCAGGCCAAGCACGGCGTAACAGTTCTGATCGACTTAAAGGAACTCCTCCAGCTTGTGCCAAAACGTAAAGTAAACTGAATTCCTGAGGAGTTAAGTCGATAAACTCCCCGAGGATGCGAACGCGACGCTGTACCAAATCAATTTGCAAAGCACCATAATCTAAATAAGCTGGTGCAACAGGTGTGCGCTTACGGCGAATAAGTGCCTCAACCCGTGCAAGAAATTCCTGCATCCCAAAAGGTTTGCAGAGGTAGTCATCTGCTCCCGCTTTTAAACCACCCACAATATCAGCCTCATTATTACGGGCAGATAGCATTAGAATCAAAGGCTGTTGTTGACGATGTAACCAACGGCAGAACTCAATACCGTCACCATCAGGTAAGTCGGCATCCAGAATAACCAGTGTCGGTTGATGGCTTAAAAACACTTCTCTAGCTTGGTAAATACTTGCGGCTTGATGCACCCGATAGTCCAGTTGTTGCAAGTGCCAGCCAAGCAATGACCTCAGATGGGGATTTCCCTCAATGATTTCAATACAAACCGAACCCACGGTGGCAAGACCCCTTAGCGTGCATAAATTTCAAGGTAACAAAGCCTATGTCTTAGGTTTTGTAATCCTTGTTACCTCAATTGTTATTAGATTCATATTTACTAATATCAATACAGGAAAAGCGTTTAATTAACGCGTTGTCCAAAGCCAAGTTAGTAATAATCTTAAATTTTTGTTAGACTTAGTGAAAACGCTTTTGATTACAAACTCTGCTCTCGATATGGGTGCCATTTACCAAGGAAGTCTCACTAAATAAGCTAACCTTTGCCAAAAAAGTTTTTCAGCTTTGCGGTGGAAGCATATTTGATGTAGCGCTACAGATTGGTACTCATGCTCTCGAAGTCAGTTAAGTTATTGCTTGAGGCAATTATAACAATAGCTTACCTGATAATCATATTTCCTGTTTTATGGAATAGGATCGAGATAGTCTGTAGCCGATCGAGATTTTTCCATTAGGGGAGATATCGTCTTTTAGTTAATGCCAAACTGAAAGTGAGACTTTCCTTAGGTACTCGAATAAATTACAATCCTCTATTCCAGACAGTTTTCCAACAGCAGTTATGCTCCAAGACACACAAACCATCCGCTATTACCAAAGACTAACTGACGCCTTCGTCGAGTTATGGAATCGCGGTTATCGCATGGATGATATGCGGATGTATTTGGATGGCTATATAGCCGCACTGCAACACGGTAACGCTATTGAACCGTATCTGATTCATCGCTTAGAAGAGGAGGCTAATCGCTACTTGCACGATGTTTCAAACTTCACAATGACGCAACCAGAACTGGATTACTATTAATATCTTGCTTTTTTTAGCAATAGTACCAGTACCTCAACGCAGGTAATTATAGCATACGTGATTATCTGCGTGGCCGTGATGAGAACTTTTGGAAATACTTCTTTACAATTGCGAACAAAACAGTTCTAAGTAATCGGTTGTGAATAATGAGTGAACTGATGGGTCAGATCACTCATTACTCAACACTCAGCACCTAGGACTGTCTTTATTAAGAACTAACTGCAATATGCTTGATTTCAGGAAGCAAGTGCTACTTCCACTATTTGCTGCAATTCGCCTTTCTGGTACTGTTCAATGAGGACGTCCGAACCACCAACGAATTCACCGTTGATATAGACTTGGGGAATTGTTGGCCAGTTGGAATACTCTTTAATTCCTTGACGGATTTCGTAGTCAGCCAAAACATCCACCGTCTCGAAAGGAACTCCCAACGTATTTAGGATTTGTACCACGTTGTTAGAAAAACCACATTGGGGCATTAACTTGGTTCCTTTCATGAAAACCAAAATCTTGTTTTGTTTTACTAAATGATCAATTCGCTCTTTAAGTTCTGGCGTCATGGTCTTTTTGTTTCCTGATTTGCTTTTAGTCTAGTTCCTGGTGTTGTCTTTCGCCTTGCATCATTAGTTTTAACTAATGATTATTTTCCCAAGCATCGGGAGTATATGTTTTTAGTGCTAAGGCATGGATCGCTTCACTTGACATAGCTTGCTTAAGCGCACCATAAACTAATTGGTGCTGTTGTACTAGTCCTTTATTTGCAAACTGCGATGAAACGACTGTCACTTGATAGTGATCACCGCCTCCAGTCAAGTCCTGGACTTGAACTAGAGCGTCTGGCAGTTGTATCTTTATCATTTCTTCCACTTGCTGCGGATTCATCATCGCAATTCCTAATCATTTCAAAGCTTAATAGGGATTGTAACTCCCGCATTTGGGCAATTTAAAATCTATCTTAATAGAGACTTATAGTAAGTTGCAGTCAAAGAGGTAACTTGTCGTGACAAGCGAACGAAATACAGTTAAGCGTGCCTTATGAGGAGAAACTACCGCTGAACGTGCACGTTAGCGCTTGGCCTGCGGCGATATTCTAAGGCTTGGTCAAAGAATAACATCGTCAGAACCCAACTCGGTATCAAACATCAAAACTTCTCACCATCGCCAATAATCTCATCTTATCATTTCGATGAATGACAAGTGGGGATTAGGGGCAGTGGTGAGCAAAGGACAGAGGTAATTCGATTATTTCTTTTGAGGGTTCTTTTGAGGGATCTTTTGAGGGTTCTTTTGAGGGGAAGAAGAGGAAGCACCAGAGGGCGAGGAGGAAGCGCTACCTGCCCCTGTAGAAAACGGAGCATCCACAAAGCCTAATTCCAATAACTGCTGATATGCTTTCTTACCTAAATCACGTGTGGGGTTTTGACTCTTAACTATTTGAACAAGTAACGGTACAGCTAATTCTGGCTTATTTTGCGCTCTATGTACCAATGCTAGCTGGTAGGTAGCTTCATCTCGCATTTGGGCAGTTTCTAGCGCTTTTTTTCGTTGAGCATCAGCAACTTTATTGTCAATTCCAGAAAAACTAGAATTTAATTCTTGATAGAAATTAGACAGCTGATTAAACACGGCTCGTGCTTCTTGAAGTTTTTTTGCTGCGGTGTCGTAGTTTTGGGAAGAAACTGCATTACTTGCCTCTGCCATGAGACGCTTCCCTCCGTCAAGGCTCAAAAGGCTGTTATTTTGTGCTGTGGGACGAAGGTTATTTGGATTGTTCGGATCAATGGGTTGTTGTTGGCTAGACCCGGTGGGTAACTGTACTTGAGCATGAACAGGTGATAACAGACCCAGGGTTGCTATCACTGCTAAGGAAGTGAAGCGAAATATAAGAATGGTTGCAGACGAGTTCATGAGGTCATTTAAAGAGGTAACTAAAAAAACAGTTATGGAAACTTGGGGTATCTTAACTCTGTTTTGAACTTTGGCAAAACAAAGTCTCATATTCGGTTTCCCTGATTTAGACTGAACATCCATGAAATCAGGTTCCCATTGCTTCTAGATAGTACCTAAATTGCCCCTATGAACAAACGCAAAAATTCCTCTGGTTTTTCAACTAAGAATGCTAATTGCTTGATCGGACTAAAATATGATTTAGAAATTGACTCAATTCCCTTTCACAATCAGCAGGTATTGTTACAAAAGTGTACGTGTTTGTTAAGTATTTGCAATTTCTGCAAAAGCACGAGGAATGATTTGTGATTCCTGATGGCTTAATTTTTGAAGAGCCATTGTTAAATCACCTGTAAGACGCTTAGCATCCTGTTTCAAGGAAAAACTAGTGTAATCTGCTACATCGATTGCGGTTCCAATGTGAATACTCACATCCGTACCCCATGTAGGGTAAGGTTCGCTGTAATGGATGCCGATGGGTATAATTTTTATGCCTAACCCAGGATGACTAGATTCAGCACTCAAAGCCAGACGAGCAATTCCTGGCTTTAACGGGTGAACATTCGTGTCGCGAAAAATATTTCCCTCTGGGAAAATCACTAACATTTCGCCCTCCTCAAGAAGTTCAATACTATAACGGAGAGTTGTGATTGAGGGGCGTTGAGGATCTACAGAGAACCCCCCTAAACGTCGAACAAACCAGCCTTGCAACCCTTGGCATTCAGTAATCGTGACCATGAATCGCAAATCTCGTCCAGTTACGCAGCGACCGGCTGCATACGATAATACCAGTGAATCCCAACGTGTTCGATGTGTGGGAGCTAGAATAACAGGACCAGTTTGAGGAAGATTTTCTTGTCCAGTGACTTTAATTTCTCCAAAGAAAAATGGAAGAACAACATGACCTCCCAAGAAATACATTAAGGGACTTAACCAAGGAGAAATCTGAGAAGTTGTTATTTCAGCCACCTTAGCACTTTCTGGCGTAGTAGCAGGATGATCACACGGAGTATCAGAGCAAGAGTTTAAGGAAATCATGACGGTGGCTACTGGCTGTTAGGTTGAATACATTCAAGACTTTGCTAGTTACACCGTAGATTTTCTTCCGTGACTTGTGTAGCACCCCGTGGACAGTTTTATCTCTGTCCGTTAGTTAGAAATTTGTCGCCGTCTTGCAAACCAAACTTGCAATTGCTGACGACAGGAGTATTCTAAAATACCCCCAATCACACGCAAGCGGTGATTGGAAGCAGCGCTATCGGGGATATTGGCAACGGTACGAATTGCACCAGTTTTGGGGTCGTCCACTCCATAGACTAAAAGTTTTATACGTGCCTGTACAATTGCACCTGCACACATCGGACACGGTTCCAGAGTGACGTAAAGGGTGCATTGGTTAAGACGCCAAGTTCGTAACTTTTGAGCCGCTGCTCTAATTGCAATAATTTCTGCGTGAGCGGTAGGATCATTGTCACGTTCTTTTCTGTTTTCTCCTTCTGCAATCAAACTTCCAGACGAATCAATAACAACAGCACCTACAGGAACTTCATCTGCATCACCCGCTATTTGTGCTAAGTCTAAGGCGCGACTCATCCACTGCCGATGTACAAGATATTCTGAGTAATCGAGAGACATATTCTGATTGCGGAACCAGCTAAACAGCCGACTGACTAAGAATGGGGTCTAATTGAGCTTGCGTATCTAGCTGATAAAGGTCATCACAACCACCGATGTGCTGATTGTTAATAAAAATTTGCGGTACACTACGGCGTCCATTGGCACGTTCTGCCATGTTTACTCTGGCTGCTTCGTTACCATCAATTTTGTATTCCGTGAATTTTACTCCTTTCCACCACAACAGCATCTTAGCGCGAATGCAATATGGGCAAGTTTGCCAGGTGTAGATTTCAACATTGGCTTTTATACGCTCAGGATGGCGACCTAGTACAGTGTTAAGAGAATTCAGCATAATGTTTTTAAAGTTTTTTGTGAATCATTACCATCTATTATTTAGCCTAATTCATGGTTGGCACAACAGAGCGCTTGGGTGCAGGGGGATAGGGGTGTAGGGGTGTAGGGGCAAAACAAGTTAAAAGTATCAAGTCAAAAGGAGCCAGTGCGGTGGACGGGTCTCCCGGCATAAAGCACCTGGCGTTCAAAAGTATTAATTTTGACTTTTGAATGAGCGAATTTTGAATTCCCCGTTCGCGTTCGCGCAGCGTGTCCCCTTGGGACTCAGCGTGCCCGCAGGGCTTAGGGGGTGGGGGTGTAGGAAAGCAGGAGCTTTTTATATTGCCTAGCGTTACAGAGTTTTTTTTACTTCGTTTCGTTTTTTTCTAAGATAAGTTCATTCTCTAAAATCAAACTATAAGGCCAGGTCAAAGCTTCCAGAAAGCAAGCAATCATTGTGACTTTTTTTGCTGCCCAAATTATGGGAAAATTTGCGTATTCGTCTAATTCTCTGAATTTTGGTCTAAATCCAACCCATTGAATAATAACACCCAAAAGATAAGAAAATAATGCGATTGATATTTCAATTGACATATAAATTTTTCTCCGTTCTTCAAAATGGTTCTATTTCAGAAATCTTTTTTAGTATTTTGTTTGACAGTAAGAGTGTAAAAATACGTTTGAATCCAATTTGCAACCAAGTTTGTTGCAAAAGTCAAGTCAGACCATGACAAACAGTAAAATGCTCCTCAGTTTACAGACTTTCACTCCTAGGTCAGAAAATTAGTTGGCGATATGTAGATACAACCAAAGTCAGCTAAATTTAGGTAAAGTTCAAAAGAAAGTTGCGATGAAATATTGCACGATTCTCAACAAGAGGCTGAGCCTGGTAACGAGCGCTCTTTGTTACAGCAGAGCCTTCCCTGTAATAGGGTTAACTTAAGAAGTTTATGCATTGAGGCAGGCAGTTATTGAGTGCTTGGGTTAGAGAGCGAGAGAAAAAAGACTGATCACCAACTGTATTGGTCTAGAGATACCTTTGACTGCAACTTGACATAAACTTCATTGCAAAAGTCAAGTGAAATTATTAAAAAAACATAATTTTGTGTAAACTTTTTGGTATATGATCTGAGTAAGAAAATGTGTCGTTTAGTGCTATGGCAAGTCAAAAGAAGCAAAACTTAACATAGCGGATAGTGATACTATTTTCCATAAGTATCCCCACAGGTATCCGCCCTTTGGTAGACTTGAAAACTGAAACAGGTTTCTAGAACGACGCAAAATCAAGCAACCGAGAGGGCAGAGTTTGTGGAAAATACACTTGGGTTAGAAATTATTGAAGTTGTTGAGCAAGCCGCGATCGCATCCGCACGCTGGATGGGAAAAGGCGAAAAAAATACCGCTGACGAAGTGGCTGTAGAAGCCATGCGGGAACGGATGAATAAAATTTATATGCGTGGTCGCATCGTGATTGGGGAAGGCGAACGCGATGACGCGCCCATGCTTTATATCGGGGAAGAAGTTGGTATTTGTAGCCAGCCAGATGCCAAAAATTTCTGTAACCCCGATGAACTGATTGAAATTGATATTGCTGTTGACCCTTGTGAGGGTACTAACCTTGTAGCTTACGGTCAACCAGGGTCAATGGCTGTTTTGGCAATTTCCCAAAAAGGTGGTTTGTTTGCTGCGCCAGACTTCTACATGAAGAAGATCGCAGCTCCCCCAGCTGCCAAGGGCAAGGTGGACATCAACAAATCTGCCACTGAAAACCTGAAGATTCTCTCTGAGTGTCTAGATAGAGGCATCGACGAACTTGTTGTCGTGGTGATGAAGCGTGAACGCCATAACGACTTGATCAAAGAAATTCGGGACGCAGGAGCAAGAGTCCAGCTGATTTCTGATGGTGACGTAGGCGCAGCTATATCTTGTGGTTTTTCTGGAACCAACATTCATGCCCTGATGGGAATTGGTGCTGCCCCAGAAGGCGTTATTTCCGCCGCCGCAATGCGTGCTTTGGGTGGTCACTTCCAAGGTCAACTCATTTACGATCCAGCCATCGTCAAGACTGGTTTGATTGGCGAAAGCAAGGAAGCTAACCTTGACCGGCTGAAGTCTATGAATATCAATGACCCCGATAAGGTCTACGATGCTCATGAACTAGCATCTGGTGAAACCGTCTTATTCGCCGCTTGTGGAATTACCACTGGTAACCTCATGCAAGGTGTCCGCTTCTTCCCAGGAGGCGCAAGAACTCAAAGCTTGGTAATTTCTAACCAATCCCGTACTGCCCGATTCGTGGACACTATCCACATGCTTTCTCGCCAACCCAAGGAATTGCAATTGCACTAATTTTTGAAAAAGGGAAAAGGGGTTACCCTTTTCCCTTTACGCTATTCCCAATTCTCAATTAGTAACTAAGATTTAGCAAATGAATATAGCAGTGGTGGGGTTAAGCCATAAAACAGCCCCGGTAGAAGTTCGGGAAAAACTGAGTGTTCCAGAACCACAAATTGAAGGTGCGATCGCGCACTTGCTCAGCTATCCTCATATTGAAGAAGTCGCAATACTAAGCACTTGTAACCGCCTGGAAATTTACGTTGTTGCCCAAGAAACCGAACAGGGAATTCGGGAAGTGACTCAGTTTCTTTCTGAACACAGTAAATTACCAGTCATATCTTTACGGCAAGATTTGTTTGTTTTACTCCATCAAGATGCAGTCATGCACTTGATGCGTGTTGCTTCTGGTTTAGATAGCCTGGTTTTGGGAGAAGGTCAAATTCTCGCTCAAGTGAAACACACTCACAAACTAGGACAGCAGTTCAACGGTATAAAAACAGTTTTAAATCGCTTATTTAAACAAGCCATTACAGCAGGCAAACGGGTTCGCACCGAAACCAGCATTGGCACTGGCGCTGTCTCCATCAGTTCGGCGGCTGTGGAGTTAGCGCAGATGAAATTAGTAAATTTAACGGCATCTCGGGTGGCAATTTTAGGTGCTGGCAAAATGTCACGCTTGCTAGTACAACACCTACTATCCAAAGGCGCTGATCAAATTTGTATCTTAAATCGCTCTCTGGGGCGGGCGCAGGAATTGGCAAAGCACTTCCCCGGACAACCGATCAAAACTTGCTTGCTTTCGGAAATGATGAGCGTAATTACCGAAAGTGATTTAGTATTTACAAGCACATCTTCTCTAGAGCCGATTCTTGACCGCACTAAATTAGAGATGGTTTTGGAACCCAGTCAACCTTTGATGTTGATTGATATTTCGGTACCACGTAACGTTCATGCTGATGTTAACGGATTGGCAAACGTACAGGCGTTTAATGTGGATGATTTAAAGGCAGTCGTTGCACAAAACCAAGAAAGTCGCCGCAAAATGGCGCAGGAAGCAGAAGGACTCTTAGAACAGGAGACGGAAGCTTTTGATGTTTGGTGGCGATCGCTCGAAACAGTCACCACAATTAGTTGTTTGCGAAATAAAGTTGAAACTATCCGCGAACAAGAACTAGAAAAAGCATTGTCGAGATTGGGTTCAGAATTTGGCGAAAAACATCAAGAAGTCATCGAAGCCTTGACACGAGGCATTGTTAACAAAATTTTACACGACCCAATGGTGCAGCTGCGAGCTCAGCAAGATGTTGAAGCAAGACGCCTGTGTATGCAAACTTTACAAATGTTATTTAACTTAGAGGCGGGCGAACAGTTTAGCTAGCAGTAGCTGGTAAAGGGTGATAGTACTGATAATTTTCTATTTTGCAGCCAACTTGTGCACTCAATAGCTTGCCCGTTTCGGCGTCAAAGATATGAGACGCGATATCGCATTTTTCAAACAACGCCTACCTTCAGTTGGCACTGCTTCGGGGAAGATGGCGGTTACTTAGTAAATTTGGCGATCAGGACTTATGGTATGGATAATTTCATCCGTGAACTACCCCACCGCATAAGCAGGTGAGGAATTCCACCGAACTGGGTTAAAGAGTGCATAACACCAGTTCACCCATCCCTAAGTAAATAAAGATGGCACGCATGTACCCGCTATCCTTGGGCGGGAATTCCTCGCACATCTTGTTCATAGTAGTTGTAAGCCCCTACAATCGATATGGTTGTGGGGGTTTTTTTGTATCCATCTTGTGCCAAGCAGCAGCCAATAAAGCAATATTCCGATGAGTTGAGGTCACAAACCCATACAGGTGCTAAGTATTTCAGATCGTAGCTTTCTTTTCGCTCTCACATCTAGTAACTATTTGCTATTTGTTTCGTTTTAGACTCCATTAAAGTGCGATTGAAAGTAGCAGCCAAACCAATTGTTGCAAGCACACCTATGGCAAACAGAGGAGAGGGTTCAGGAATAGGTTTTGCTGCAGTAGCAGTATAGCAATTTGCGGACAAGGAACCTCCATCAGGTACATTGCCATCAAAAACAAATGAAACACCTGGAGTTCTTGTATTTTCTATAAAAGCTTGTGTGGCACCACCTGGGTAGCAAACATTAGGAGGTTGAGGACCAGCAATACCAATGTAGACATCTAAACCAGCTGGTAAAGTTACTGTTTCTCTCAATTGCGCTAAATTAGGAGGAGGTCCGAAGTATTGAGCTAAAGCCAACTCTTGAATGACATCTAATGTCGTTTTACCATTACTACTGTCATAAAAATTACTTGTTAAATATCTACCAAATTTATAGGTGTTATCATTATTGTAATAGCGATAATAAGTTGTTTCTTGGCTTAGGGTTTGTTTTGTACATTCAGAGTTCAAGAACGACGCAATAACGGTAGCTTGATCTGAAATGGAGTCTGGAAGCGGACAAGCCGCCGATGCGCGAGTCTGTCCAGCCACAAGAACTAAGGGGGAAAGACTGATAAATGCGACCCCACCTAACCAAACACCACACTTTTGCTTTTTCATCAATAAAAATGTTTTTCAATTTTCCAGAAATTCTATCAATCTTGTTCCTTTTGTGTCAATGAAAGTGTGAGATGATAGCAATTCTACGTTCCAGAAAATTAAGATTTATTAACAGCATCAAGTATAGTTTTTATACGCTTAAAGAAAATTTTATCAAAATTAAATATGTTAATTGACTATATGCACGTTCCTAGTGAAGACGACAGGCAGAACCTCTCGCTTCAAAACAGGCAATAAAAAGTGCAAAGAAACTAATCTTAAAATCTACTAACTACTATATCTATCGCTGAACAGTGGGATCTAATATGATCTTAAATGAGTTTGGCGATGCGTTGGTCATAGATTAATGGTTGGTGGCTTATTCAAACGAGGGTATCGACTGATTATCGTGCTGTTGGGGCTATGGCTGTTTTTTGATTTAACTTGCCACCTAGGAGCAGAAATTTTCTGGTTTAGTGAAGTTGGATATTTACGAGAATTTTTATTGCGCTTGTTAACGCAACTAATTGTGTGGGCAGTTGTCTTTTTCAGCTCAGTGGGTTTTTTATTCAGCAATTTTCTTGTTACCTCAAGGTTGAAGTATTCCCCAAGCAGACAAAGGGACGAAACAATTCAAAATGGACTGCGTTCCACTGCGCTAACAAAATTTCAAATTCAAAATCTAAAAATTCCGACTTCGCACCCCGCCACTGAGAAGTCACAACTCGGATTGCGCTTGCTCTTGCCAGTGGTGATCACATTGAGTTTGCTGGTGGGATTAGTGTTTATTTACTATGCTCAGCAAGCGTTAAATTTGTGGTTTCCAAATATTCAATTACCCACCACTAAGTTGCCATTGACACCTTCGTTACAACAGGTGTTGCAGCAAATGCAAATACAGCAGATTAATATCCCAATTGTGCAGTCAATTGTGCTCTTGGTGTTGACAATTACGATTGTGATTAATTATGAGTTTTGCTTGAGGGCGATCGCACTCCTCATCTGTTTGCTGCTGAGTTTTCTGTTATCAACACATTGGGTAACCGTTCTAGAGTATTTTCATAGCACTAGTTTTAACCGCACAGAGCCGCTATTTCACAAAGATATTAGCTTTTATGTATTTGTTTTGCCAATTTGGGAATCGTTGGCATTTTGGCTAGTGGGACTGTTTCTCTTTGCTGTCTGCGCAGTAACGCTCATTTACTTGTGTTCGGCAAATAGTCTTAGTGAAGGAAGATTTACAGGGTTTTCTACACCGCAGCGACTCCACTTAAACGCTTTAACTAGCTTATTCATGTTAGCAGTTGCCCTGCATTATTGGCTTGCACACTATAAACTTTTGTATTCCACTCGTGGGGTGATCTATGGTGCTAGTTACACCGATGTTAAGGTGTTGTTGCCAATGTATAGTGGGTTGAGTTTTTTGGCAGTGGCGATCGCCATATATCTCCTACTGCGAATAATTCTTTTATCTAGAACAAAGAAAACAAGTTTTAAACTCATTCTCTATCCACCTCAACTCATTTACGCACTAGGATTATATATATTTGTCGCGGCAGTTTCTGGAGAAATTTTACCCTCAGCAGTACAACGCTTTGTTGTCCAGCCAAATGAATTGAGTCGTGAACGCCCATACATTGAGCGTACTATCACCCTCACCAGAGAAGCTTTTAATTTAGATGCTATAGAAGCAAAAATTTTTGATCCGCGAGGTCAACTAACTGCAACAAATTTGCAAGAAAATGATTTGACAATTCGCAACATTCGGTTGTGGGATACACGCCCTCTTCTAGAAACTAACCGTCAGTTGCAACAAATTCGACCTTACTACAAGTTTCCTGGCGCTGACATTGATCGCTACAACCTCAAACCACAACAAACAGCTCAAAAGCAACAGACAATCATCGCAGCGCGAGAACTAGACTACGGTGATGTACCAGATGTCGCACAAACTTGGGTAAATCAACATCTGATCTACACTCACGGCTACGGTTTTACACTCAGCCCCGTAAATGTTGTCGCACCTGGCGGATTACCTGACTACTACGTCAAAGATATTGGACTTAATAATACAGGTAACGAGAGTTCCTTGCTGATATCGAATGAATCAGTTCGCTCAAGTATTCCTATTAATCAACCCCGCATTTACTATGGCGAAATCACCAATAATTATGTGATGACGGGGACAAAAACTCAGGAATTAGACTTTCCGAGCGAAAATGATAACGTTTATAACGTTTACGATGGACGTGGAGGAATCTCAATTGGTGCAATATGGCGGCGCTTGGTGTTTGCGGAATATCTTAAAGATTGGCAGATGCTGTTGACGCGCAATTTTACACCGCAAACAAAGCTGCTGTTTCGTCGCAATATCAAAGAACGAGTGCAGGCGATCGCTCCTTTTTTACGCTACGACAGTGATCCTTATTTAGTTACTGCAGATGGCGAAGGAACAAATATCAAAGGTAACAAGACTTATCTTTACTGGATGATTGATGCTTACACCACGAGCGATCGCTATCCATATTCTGATCCAGGCAAAAATAAATTTAACTATATTCGTAATTCTGTAAAAGTTGTCATTGATGCCTACAATGGCAGTGTGAATTTCTATGTTGCCGATCCAACAGATCCAATTGTTCATACTTTAGAGGCTATCTTCCCCAAATTACTAAAACCCTTGGACAAGATGCCAGTTGCTCTTCGCAACCATATTCGGTATCCACAAGACTTTTTTAGTATTCAATCTGAGCGATTATTAACATATCACATGACAGATCCACAGGTTTTCTACAATCAAGAAGACTTGTGGCAAATTCCTAATGAGATTTACGGTAGCAAACAGCAGCAGGTACAGCCTTACTACCTGATTATGAAACTGCCTCAAGCACAATCGGAAGAATTCATTCTACTACTACCTTTCAAGCCTGTACAACGCGCAAATTTAATTGCTTGGTTAGCAGCACGTTCTGATAAACAAGAATACGGCAAGATGTTGCTTTACGAGTTTCCCAAGCAGCAGTTAGTTTACGGAACAGAGCAAATTGAAGCTTTGATTAATCAAGATCCAGTGATTTCGCAGCAAATTTCTCTGTGGAATCGCCAAGGTTCCAAAGCAATTCAAGGCAATTTGTTGGTGATTCCGATAGAACGTTCTCTTTTGTATGTTGAACCTCTTTATTTAGAAGCTGAACAAAACAGCTTGCCAACACTTGTAAGGGTGGTTGTTGCTTACAATAACCGGATTGTCATGGCAGAAACTCTGGAACAAGCACTTGCTGCAATCTTTAAAAAAAATCAACCTACAACTCCCCCAATTGTGCGTCCTGTACAGTAGACATCTGGTGAAAATTCATCTTAAACGTTTGCACTATCTGGATTAATATCTAATTTATGGAAAGGTCTAATGTTGCTGAAATGAAGAACCAGATCCAAAACTGGGACAATTTCTGCCAGTATCATCTAGGCGACTGGCATGGTATCTGGACTAAATATTCACCACAAGGACACTCAATCAACTCCTTCAAGTGTGTTCGATCATTTCACCTCAGTGAAGATGGTAGCCAGATAACTCAACAAAACTACTACACTTATCCTGATGGAAAGACTAAACTACAAAATGCTGGTCCTTATACTAGTACAGGTCTATCTTTTAATGGGCATCACTTTACCATTTTGTTTCTAGACAACAGCTTTTCCTGGGGAAGTACAACAATCACAGCTGATGCTCCCTTCTTTGAAACAGGTTTCACGCATGACAACAGGAGGACGAGCCTTACCGCTGTTTACAAACAAAGTGGTGAGTTGCAGCACATGACAGTGATCTCTGAGCAATTAGGCAGCTTTCTAGAAGCGCTTCCAGATCCTGGTGTGATTCAACCTGACGGCGTTTGGCAGGGGACTGTCAAACAGATAACCCCCGATCTAGTCACATCCTCTCCAGAGGAAATTGGATGGCAACCCCTGGAGAACGAATGTGGCAATAATCAGATATTTCACTTGCCAGGAGGCTCGATTAGTTGTCCCTTGAGGATTGAAAGCAACAGCGTCATGGATCTGATTGTCGATTGGCAGGCGGCTTCAAACAAGTTGTTCCGTGGAATTCGCCACTTTGACAATTCCGAATTTAGTCGCTTTTTGCTTCAAGTGTACGAATCCTAATCAGATGGAGACAATAGTTCGGAATTGGCTCCCCAATTTAAAATCTAAAATTTAAAATCTAAAATTGTTTCGGTCAATCGCAGATTTAAGCATACAGAAACTTTCGCTACTCGCCTCATCCTGAACAATTGGGCGAACTACGTATGCATAAAGCGCACGTCGTAGACGTGGCGTAGGCATAGGACATACCTGTAGGGCTTTGCGCTTTCTCAAGAATTGGCGTTATCTTTTCTATATCAGTGTTTTATGATATTTTTGATACTTGAATACGTATTTATAAGGACTTAGAAGAATTGCCATACAAAAAATTCATAAAATCAGAGTATACTTTATCAAAATTTTATAAACATATAGACCATAAATTTACTAACTTTGGATGAGAACCTAAGTATAATCCGTATCGCTCTGTTACTTTGATTTCGGATTTTGAAATTTTTTTAGGTAGCAGGTACAGCCTTTGAGCACGGCTACGGGTTTTTGATTAAGTTGTTTTGACACGTTGATACCAGTAGGCTTTCGTTATGCTTAAAAAAATCTTACTCCCGACCGTAGTGATATCAGGCACGCTTTTTGCCTCTTTTATGTTACTTTTAGCCCTACAAGGGTCTAAGCCTGTGAAAGTCCAACTAGGGGAGCAAGAACTTTTCTATGGGGAACTAAAGGATTTTGTTTCTCCAGGAGTGGGAGCTGCATTCAGTTTTGGACTAGGACTTGCGGGTGCTGTATTGTGGACATGGCAAAATTCTTTACGTCAATCTTCTGAGTTAGAAAACCAGTTGTCCAATCTCCAAAAGCAAATTTCGGAAAAAGACTCTCAAATTCACACGCTGAAAGTTTCACCATCCAGTCCGATGCTTTCTCAACTCAGATGGTTCCTAGACGAAGACGAGAGTAAAGTTCAAACAGCAGTATCTACTGCAAATACAAGTCCTAAACAGACTGCACCACGCATTTCCACAAAAAATCCAGAGGAAGCCACATTTTCTCAAGCCGTTACCACACCGCTGGTGATTACTAGCACGGAGTATGAGACTCAACCAATAACAGTGAGTCAATTAACTGCACAAACAGCGACTTCTACATTACCCTCTGCTCAATCTGCTTTGGGATTCACTCAAAGATATGGTAAGCGCGTTGATGCTTGAAGAATCACAGTGATTCAAGGCTTAAGCCGACGAGTTACACACAGAAACCCAAAAAAAGTTTCTGTGTGTAATACCATTTCTGTGAACGACCTACACCTCGGTTCGAGTAGATGTGGGCTTCCGGTTTAATTGACAAGTATCTGTCAATTAAACCGATGAATATTTACAAGCTTTTGGATAAGTTCCTGCTCTTCAGATGCAGCTTTATAGACACGCTCAATCATATAGCAGGCAGTATTCTTGTTAACTCCCACTTCTTTAGCCAGTTTACGGACACTGATACCTTCTGGCGAATTTAGGATAAGGCGAATTGCTAAAAACCATTTTTCCAAACTGACATGAGTTTTATGAAATAGCGTACCGACGCTAATACTGTATGAAGTATAACAAGTATTACAGTGGTATCTCCGTTCCCCCTTATATGGTGTCGCATTTGTTGATTCGCAATAAGGACACTTAGGCTTTGCACCCCAGCGAATTTGTTCAAGAAGGGTAAGATACTTATCGTTATTGTTTCTCATCTTAAAGCTCAGTGTTTTGAGCTTTAAGATTCGTTAAGATTTCTAGCTAATGGCAAGATGGTCTGATGACAGTCTCTTGCGTATTTGATTTTGCTATATCACCACAGTCTACATTTTAAAAGAGTATTATTTTATACTATAAAAAAGTGATTCAGATACCGTTTATCTCCTTTTAGCATCAAAAGTCAATTTGAAAAAAGTGAACATTTATCTCATATAGCAATCCTATTTGATTTGTGAAAATAGCGCATGCTCAGATTGCCGACTTTTTAAAGAAGTCGGCAATCTTGTTGTTCACGGATGATTTAGGACTGCTATATATTTATTGGTATTAGTTTTTCTTGACTAAATTTCTTAGTTTTTGACTTAAAAATTCTGTTAGTGAATGACTGTCCTAGTTAGCGGTAGTGACTTCTCCCAAAGGAACTATTAATCTGAAATATGAGTTGGTAAATAGGTCAATAATTTTCAAGATTTATTATGAAAATAAAAAAAATGACAATTAATATATTTACTCATATATAGTTTTAAAAACATGACAGTAAAAGATTACTTAACTCAATTTATAGAAACTTTGGAGAGAATTCGTTCAAGATTAATTAGTTTGCAGTCTTCAGAAGTACAACAAACTGTATTGTACTTAGGATTAGCAATAGAAAGCCTCAAAACTTATCAAGCTAGTAATAAACAATTTGAACCAAAACCTCCTCCTCAAACAAATATTTATTCTCAAAAAAAATCAACAATAAAAGAATCATCCGAAGAATTGCAACTAAGCCAGCAATTTAGTTATAACGGTAGAGACGGTTATAGCTGGGTTAAACAACATTATAGAAACGGAAGATTAGTAATAGGTCATTGGAGGAAAAAATCATATAAACGAAAAAAAATATGGTAACTCATTTCTTCAACAACATTTTTTATATTTATCTCATTTTAGTGATTTTATCTATAAGGATATCAACATATAAATGTATGACACTAATCACACTTCTGTCATCAACAAAATCTTCTGATGCAGTATTTTTAAAAAGATTCAGAGCATCAATATAAAGTTTACAAGGAAACTCAATCAAATAGGAGTAAAAGTTATCTATTTCTTTAGCTTGCCAAGTTTTAAATGCCTCTAAAAGCCAATTTAGACAATTATACAAGTTAACTTGATACCGATATTTTGCTTGCTTTTTAGCTTCTGAACTTTTGTAAATTCTTAAATTTTCTACTTTTAAAGTTTTCTTTGCGAGTTTAGATGCTAACTCCCATCTAAAATTTTCATCCTCCAACCATATTTCTGCTCGATTAAGGAATTGAGTTGGTTTTATTACAGATTCTACTACTTCATCTACCGCATTACTCAACTCTACAGAAACTTCCGTAGATATTACAGAATCTCGTTGATTAGCTAAATATTGAATGACTTGCTGCTCTATTTGATGTGGTGAGACGGATGCTGACGACTCAGTAAAAAGTTTTCCGCCTTCGTTATCCTTCCAACGTAGGTAGAGTACTGGGCGATACCATTGATTACTATCAAAACCCATTGCCTCACGAGCATGACTTACTGCGGTAGCCAAAAGATTTCGTTGACCTAAAGAGCGATAAAACTGCTCCGCAAAAGCAGTCGCAGCAGGTACGCTGATAAGATATTGCATCGCCACGACTGCAGGTACTTGCCGACTAATCAAATTTTGAGCAATACCATTAAAATTTGAATCACCAGCCAACGCCATCCCAGATTTGCAAGCGCTAAGTACTACTAAGAATACACCCCGTTGCTTTTCATTACCAAAACTAGTTTGCTGTATTAAATCGCCAAACTTGCTAGCACTGACGTAATCAGCTTGGCCTTCATCATCCTCGAAAACTAAATATCCTTCAGGACTAGTTAGAGAAGAACCGCACCATTTGCACTTTTCTCTTTTGATGCCGGGATTAATTTTTTTACATTTATCAGAAGTACAACGCTTTCCATATATACCATGTCCATCAAAATGGATCGCATGAGGAGCTTTATTATCCCGATTCTCAGTTAAATAAACACGTAATTCATTGAACTTAGCCACCTTAAGTTTTGTGAGAGAAACTAATTTTTTTCGCTTAGCTTTATCAATACCTTTGCGTATTGCTTCTTGTTCATTGCTAGAGAACGGCTTTAGTTTATTTTCTAAATCAAAAGCTACCGACGAGATTAGTAGTACATTAATCTTATCAACAGGTAATAAATTAGGTTGTGTAGTGCGATGAGCAATATACCGCGAAAAAGTAACACGCTCCTGTGCTAAAAATTTTTGACCATTATGCACTAACTCCCAAGGATAACTTGACTTGTTCAATTAGCTCTGCTAGTCCAATGCGGCTTTCTTCTGGCATGACAGTATCCTTTAAAAATTAGCTTGTTTATTAACAAATTTTCCTTTAAGTTGTATAAACAATAGCACAGATTCTGCTTATGCTCCCCGAACTGAAGTTGCGAAGCTTTCACACTCCCGGAGATTTTTAGATGAGAGGCTTGTGCCCGATTTAGCAAAATAGCGGCTATAAATCATTTTATCCCTTGCAAAGCGGATCGGCTGCCCATTTGTAGCAACCTTAAAGTGACTTGGTAAGACATCCTTATACAATCGTTCCCAAGCAAAGCGCCTGGGAACGATCGCACTTTGCTACTTGTGCTCCTATTCTGACTTACCCAGATAAGCCTCCAAAACTTTTGGATGATTTTGAATTTCTTGTGCTGTTCCGTCAGCGAGATTTTGTCCTTCGGCTAGCACCCAAACGCGATCGCACAACGACATGATCACATCCATATTGTGCTCGATGATTAAAAAAGTCATACCACTGTTGTTCCAGCCAGTAATGCGATCGCATATCTCATCAATCAGTCTCGGATTTACCCCAGCGGCTGGTTCATCCAATAAGATTAACTTAGGCTCAGTCATCAGTGCTCTTCCCATTTCCAGCAACTTGCGCTGTCCCCCTGATAACCCTCCAGCGTAATCATATGCTTTGTGTGCCAATCCTACTGACTCTAAGAGGAAAAGTGCTCGTTCTTGGAATTCTTTTTGTTCTTTGGCAATTTTGGGTTGTTGGAATTGGACTTGCCAAAATTTCTCGCCTGTTTGCTTTTGTCCTGCTAGCAGCATATTTTCTAGCACTGACAACCGCGAGAGAGTTCGCGCTACCTGAAAGGTACGTACCATTCCCTTCTGGGCAATTTGGTATGGCTGCAAGTTCTGTATCGGTTCACCATTAAAAGTGACTCGTCCCTTGTCTGGACGGATGAAACTTGAGAGTAAGTTAAATAATGTTGTTTTGCCTGCACCGTTAGGCCCAATCAATCCAGTGATGCTACCACTTGGTACTTGAATTTCGGCGTTTTCTACAGCCTTAAGACCACCAAAGTTTTTACAAAGTCCAGTTGCAGCCAACAGAGGAAATTGGGATGACTCGTTATTTACCAAGGGTGAGTTCCTCCTTTTTCCCTAAGATACCTTGAGGACGCCAAATCATCAGTACCATCAAGATAAGACCGATGATCATGATCCGCAACGCACTTAAACGATCTGAATCAATAGGGAGAATTTTATCCAAGTTGCGCGTACCTTCATAGTACATAAAGTAAAGCACTGCACCCAAGACTGTGCCGAGATTACTACCAGAACCACCTAAAATGACGATAATCCAAGCAGTGAAAGTTTCTATCGGCTCAAAATTATTTGGGTAAATTGCGCTAAGTTGCCATGCGATAAAAGCACCTGCAAGACCTGCGATCGCACCTCCGAGCATCAGTGATTGTAGTTTATACCAAAAGACGTTTTTTCCTAAAGCTTTGGGAATCTCTTCATCTTCGCGGATAGCTTTAAGAACTCGACCCCAAGGCGATCGCACTAAAATTTCCAACCGCCAGAAGACAAAAGCCAATACTATAAGTGATACCAACATCAAACCTGTTGTGGGCTTGTAGTCATACAAGCCCATAACACCAGATATATAAATTGCCACTGTTAACAGTGCTAAAAAAACTCCTATAACTAGGTGTGATATAAATTCTTGCTTACTACCGACTTTCTTGTGTGACTTCGCAGAATTTGACACTCTAGAAACACCAACCCACCGCCATAACTGCCATAAAGTAATCAGCGCAAGTAGCGTCAACAGCCCAATCAACAAAAGTTTGATGAACAGATTAGGGACAAGAGTTGCCAACGGTATAGGATAACTTTGGACACCAAATGCTCCAGCTTTCCACTCATTACCAACAGGCAAATCCTGGTTATTCACCACCAGACGAATCAGTTCGCCAACACCAATAGTCACAATTCCTAGGTAGTCTTCTCGCAAGCGCAAAGTCGAGAAACCAATGAGCAATCCTAATAATGCTGCCATAACTGCACCAATGATTGCTGACAGCACCAAAGGAACTCCTTTTAAGGTTAATAATACAGTGGTGTATGCGCCCAGCGTCATAAAGGCAACATGACCAAAGTTAATCAAACCCGTAAAGCCCCACTGTAAGTTCAGCCCCAAACCAAACAATGCAAAAATTGAAGTAGAAATCGTTAAGAAAATGAGATATTCAGCCATACGTCATGAGTCAGACAATTTTGGATTTTAGATTTTAGATTTTGGATTTATTCCACGGACAGATCCCTTTTTTGGGAATTTTGGATCTTAACTTATGGATTAGTTCCAAAGAATTTATCCGGCAGCTTGTACCATCAAGGAATGATGAGTCATTAATCATTCCTTGACATTATGCATTGATAAATGTATAATTACACATTAATAATTATCTTTATAAAAAATTGTAAAAGTAAGCGTAATAATATTTACAAAAGCCTAAGAGTGTCAAATAAAATACGTTTCATGGCACTACTAAATGGTTAAGCTTGTTACAATCAACATCTTGTACGACATGGCAGAC
The DNA here is from genome assembly GCF_059505445.1 of Brasilonema angustatum. Classification (NCBI taxonomy): domain Bacteria; kingdom Bacillati; phylum Cyanobacteriota; class Cyanophyceae; order Nostocales; family Scytonemataceae; genus Brasilonema; species Brasilonema angustatum. The sequence goes on from NZ_JCACKO010000102.1 coordinate 300,569, forward strand.
TGGGAGCAACGGCGAACCCTGTTAGTTGATGGACTTCAGGCAGAGCAAGCTGACCTGATTGCTTTACAGGAAGTTAAGCTGCCAGAAAACACAGCTACTTGGCTTGCAAGTGAACTTAATATGCCATACGTGCACCTAATTCCAGACAGTCGTTCAACAGGTATCAACGACATGGGGGTGGGAAATGCGATTCTCAGTCGCCACCCATTTGTGGAAGAAGCAGTTCTGGATTTACAAACTCAGGGACGAGTTGCTCAATATGTGCAAGTTAATTTGGATGGTCAGCCATTGGTGTTTTGCAACGGACATTATTACTGGTATCCGGGTGATCATCTAGAACGTACTAAACAAGTGCAGTTACTCATTGACTGGTTAGGTAAGTTTCCATCGTCCATACCAATCGTCGCAGTGGGTGATTTTAATGGCACACCCCAAACTCCAGCTATCATGCTGATGAAACAACATTTTACATCAGCTTATGCTGAGTACCACGGACAAGAACCAGAATACACCTGTCCTACACCTCTTGCTCGCCGTAGCTGGAAAAAGGCATTGCGCCAACTTGTACGGGACTTAATATCTAATCGCACTTTACGACCCTGGCGCGGTACCTTAGACTACATCTTCATCAATCAACATTTACGGGTACGTTCGTGCAAAGTCATTCTTAACCAGCCTGCACGGGAAAGCCGCACTTTGTACCCTTCCGACCACTTTGGCATTGCTGCTGACTTAGAATTAGTTTAAAAAACTCTGGGTAGGCAAGAATTATCGGGAACAATCACAATGGTGAAATCAGCGCCCAAACTTTTAACTGTTGATGAATTTATTACCTACTACGGCGATCGCGATCGCTATGAGTTAATCGATGGTGAATTAATCGAGATAGAACCTACTGGACCACACGAGCAGGTATCCGCCTTTATTGGACGAAAACTGAATGTAGAAATTGACCGCCAGAATGCAACCTATTTTATTCCCCATCGATGCCTGATTCAATTGTTAGGGACAGATACCGCATTTCGTCCCGATCTCATTGTGTTAGACCAAACTCGACTGATAAATGAGCCGTTGTGGCAAAAAGAACCTGTTATTACATTAGGAAACTCAATTAAACTCATTGCTGAAGTCGTCAGTACAAACTGGCAAAACGACTACGCCCGTAAAGTTGAAGATTACGCCACCTTCGGGGTAGCAGAGTATTGGATTGTCGATTATCTGGGCATTGGTGGTAAAGAATATATTGGTAAACCTAAGCAGCCAACGGTGACAATTTGTACCCTAGTAGAGGATGAGTATCAAAAACAGTTATTTCAAAATAACGACCAACTTGTTTCCTTAACCTTTCCCAACTTGCAACTCACGGCAAAACAAGTCTTTACAGCAGGACAATCTGTTCCCATGTAGTTTATTTGGCAAGTAGCCATGATGAACTGCTTATACCAGCCAGTGAAAATTTTCTCATCTTCTCCTACTCCCTTCTCCCTTGTGCTCATCTGCCTTTGTCTCATGAGAAAATTCTGGTGAGGTCATACTTATGCCAGATGTTTAAGGTCAAGAATTCAGCCAACACTTAAAACTGTATAAGGTAGACAGGGATTGTTAGCACCTTGGCTTAAACTTGTTTTTGAAAATCACTTTACCTGAGATTCCCCTATGGACGCTACGGCACTTTGGCAACGATACCAGAAATGGTTATATTTCCATAAAGGATTGGGACTATACCTAGATGTGAGCCGGATGCGGTTTGACGACGCCTTTGTAGAGAAATTGCAGCCGAAGTTTGAAAAAGCTTTTGCAGATATGGCGGAACTTGAGAAGGGGGCGATCGCCAATCCAGATGAAGACCGCATGGTTGGACACTACTGGCTACGAAATCCTGATTTAGCCCCTACGCCAGAACTCACACAAGAAATCGTAGACAGCATAGAGCAAATCGAAGTATTTGCCGAAAAAGTCCACACCGGTGGAATTCATCCTCCAAAAGCGCCTCGCTTCACTGATCTTATCTCTATTGGTATTGGTGGTTCTGCCTTAGGTCCCCAATTTGTTGCGGAAGCGTTAGCCTCAGACTTCCCCCCGCTGGGAATTCACTTCATTGACAATTCCGATCCAGCAGGAATTGACCGCGTTATAAATCATTTGAGAAACCGTCTTGCCAGCACTTTGGTATTGGTGATTTCCAAGTCTGGCGGAACGCCAGAACCGCGTAATGGCATGATTGAAGTTAAAAAGGCTTACGCTCGACAGAATTTGGACTTTGCTAATTATGCGATCGCCATTACCATGCCAGGTAGTAAGCTGGACGAACAAGCAAAATCCGAAAGCTGGCTCGCAAGATTTCCCATGTTTGACTGGGTGGGAGGACGCACCTCAGAATTATCTGCTGTCGGGTTACTACCAGCGGCGTTGCAAGGCGTTGATATTCTCGCCATGCTAGACGGTGCAAAACAGATGGATGACGCCACCCGCGTAGCTGATATCAAACAAAACCCAGCCGCATTGTTAGCTTTGTCTTGGTATTATGCTGGCAATGGACGAGGCGAAAAAGACATGGTTGTCCTACCCTACAAAGACAGCTTACTTCTTTTCAGTCGGTATTTGCAACAGCTGGTGATGGAATCCTTGGGTAAGGAGAAAGACTTAGAAGGCAACGTCGTTCACCAAGGTATCGCCGTTTATGGCAACAAAGGCTCAACCGACCAACACGCTTATGTTCAGCAGTTGCGTGAGGGTGTGCCAAATTTCTTTGCCACATTCATTGAAGTTTTAGAAGACCGCAACGAACCATCTTCAGAAATTGAACCTGGAGTTACAATAGGCGACTATCTCTCTGGTTTTTTGCAAGGAACCCGACAAGCGCTTTATGAAAACCAGCGCGACTCGATTACTGTGACTATTCCCCAAGTGAATTCCCGGACAGTTGGTGCGCTTATTGCTTTATACGATCGCGCTGTAGGCTTATATGCCAGCTTAGTGAACATCAACGCCTACCACCAACCAGGCGTAGAAGCTGGTAAAAAAGCTGCAGCTGCAATTCTGGACTTGCAAAAACAAGTCGTCAAAGTTTTGCAAACAGAAAAAACAGCCCTCTCCATAGAGGAAATTGCTCAAAAAGCAGGTGCAACAGACAAAATCGAAGCTATTTACAAGATTGTGCGTCATTTATACGCAAATCAGCGCGGAGTCGTGTTGCAAGGAGATCTAGCAGAACCCAGCAGTTTGAAGATTTCTGTTAGCTGATTAAAACAGTGAACAGTTATCAGTAAACAGTGAACAGTGAACAGTGAGTAAGAAACAGTGAAACTGATAACTGATAACTGGTAACTGGTAACTGGTAACTGGTAACTGATGTAGACCCCATATCATACTTTTGCGCCATTTTGTTGCTGAAGTAACAATTTCTTATAAGAGAGCATCTAATATTGAAGGTAAAGCTTCAATTATTACGATGCTCTTTTAGGATACTGATATGAGTAAAACTAAATTCAGGGGAATTGAAATCCGTAGGCTGGAATCTAGTAAGGGAGGGATGGTAGAGTTCTTTACAGCTCAAGCCAGTCATGAAACAATGCTGGTACAAATTCCACCCAACACAATAGATGATTTATTTGTTCACAAAACACATACAGACCAATTGCTAGTTGTTAAAGGACACTTTGTCCTTGCGACATTGCTGGATAAACAATACCAGTATATCCCTTTAAGTGAAGACCATTCTGTAGTCGTGACAATTCCGCCGGGAGTTTTGCACGGGGCGATTAATTTGAGTTCAGAACCGTGTGTTTTGGTGAATGCAGTGCTGCGTCACAAACCACCTCAACCACGGGATTACATTCCCCATAAACGACCATTTCCTTATGACTTAGAAGCAGCCCAAGCGGCGTTAAAGAATTTGGAAATCACAAATCAAGTCAAGAATTATGGGGCGACTCCAGTATAGATTGTTTGAGTTAAGTTGCATTGAGGGTGGGTTAAGTAGTCCACCTTAATTTTTTTTGTTTTTCATACTAACCTTTGGGATAGTAAATTTTAAGAGAAAGGAACCGCCAAGACGCAAAGAACGCCAAGGAAAGAATATAGAGCTAATTTTGAGGAGTTGGTAAGTCGCGTAGGAAGTAAAAGCGATCGCCTTTCCAATCATTACCTTTAATTCTTCCCAAGTAGCCAGTTAAAGGTGAGGAAAGCTCAACAAGAATTTCGTGCATTTCTTGAGGCTGTAATTTATTAAGTGAAGTGGCGCTGAACGCACCATGAAGGGAATCAACACTGGCTCTTTCAAAACCTGTATTTTCTAGATATTTTTTTACAAGCTGCACTAAATGCGATCGCAATTGAATTTGTCTTTTAACTTTTTCAATATATTCATCAATATTGTAGTCAATCTGTCCAGGAGCAAGATATTTTTGTAGTTCAATTAAGTCAACCGAACCAGGATATTTTGCTTGTAGTTCAACTAACTTCTGTAAAGTCATAGCATTGATGATACTGATTTTAGATATTACAGCCGATGCTTGAAGTTGTTTAGTCGGTTTACCAGGACCAATAATCAACCGAACAGTGTTAATATAATTTTCTTTAAGATGTCTTTTGCCAATTCTGTCTAATTCCTCAACTGTACGATCAGGAATACTTTTACCTGCCTTACATTCGCAAACTAAGGAATACGGTTTTGAACAAAATAAATCTAAGCCTCCAGCACCGCCTTTGTAATCAGATTCAACCTTAAATCCTAAAAACTCAAGACTGCGGCGTGCTATATCTTCAAAGTCTGTACCAGCTTGGTAGTTGCTTTTGCCTTTATCTTGTTCTATGCTGCGATAGCCTAACGCTGCTATGCAATTTATCCAAGCTAAATCTGGATCGCTTTGCTGGATAAGTTGCTCAGTAGTCCAGCCTAAAAATGCTTTGATATCTTGATCTAATTGTTTAGCGGCTGGGTTGGTGATGGCAAGGGAGGCTAAAGCACTTTGCAAGTTTTCTAATTCTGGGTGCGGTGGCGGTTGACGTGTTTCTAGTTGGTGTTTGCGGATGCCGAAGGTGCGATCGCTCAACACGGGGTTTGCTTGAGAAACTGTCAGAGGATAAGGTAAAGCAATGAATTGACTGTTTTTCTTGACAGGAACTTCAATTGCTTCAGGCAGGTAATAGACGCGCAGGTAAGCGAGAAAAATGTTTTGCCGTTGCTTGAGTATTTCTTGTAAAGCTTCTTGTGTCCAAATCGTTAGCAAAGATAAAGCAGCTAAAGATTTGGCATCATCCATAGGTTGGCAGACTTCGCATCTCGCCCAGGCTTTAATCAAAGCTGTTTCAGTACTCACCTCAGCAACAGAGGTTTGGGCTATCGGCAAAAAACCTGAGTGATAGTACTGCTCAATTGACAACAGATTTATTGAAGCATCAGCTGGACATAGTGCAAACTGCCGTCCTGGATATATAAACATCTGGAGTATTGCTGCAATCATTTGTCCTCGCAACAAAGCCTCAATGTCTGGTGCAGCCAAGCGCAAAGCGGTATTGATTAAAACATCATTACTCATTATTCTTCAAGCAATCTTGTATACCCACACCTACGATATCCGTGACTTCTGGTAGATTTACCTTGTCTTTTCAAATATCTTCATCAATTGCTTCGTCAGGAATCTGTCCGGATGGATCGCTGAGGATTTCACGAATTAGATAATTGTCCAACGCTATCCGCTTCTGCTCGATGAAATCAATGATTTGCTCTTTGCTTAATTCATAATCTTCACGAGCATTCATGACAGAATTAATTGCTAAAAGTGGCTGAATGTCCTCCTTCTTCAACATCACCCATTCTCCACCCAGCTGAGGAGATAAAAGTTGAGTCAAATACTGTTTAGCTTTAGCAGCATTACGGCTAAATTGCTTAGAACGAACTAAGCAACCACGAGTAAAATCAAATTTTTTGTAGTCGATTAACCGTTTCAATGTTGCCTGGACAAACATTCCCCCTGATTCCTGAAGAACCGCTACCCCAATTTTGACAACCTTGCCGTTTTCTTTTCCACAAATTTTGAAGTCAAAGTATCCTTTGTCTGCACTTTTAACTTTAACTTCTGCGATGTCCTCAATTTGTACCTTTTCTACAATTTGTCCTATGAGGCTTGAGATGCTTAAACGGAGCGCTTCAGCCAGTTTAGTTTTATTCTCCATATAATCTTCTATGCTGTTCTCAAGATCTGCAAGTTCCTTGTTGTAAGCAGCTTCCACCGGGGGTTTAGATGGGGCATTCCAGTTTTCTTTACACCATTGCAGAACTTTTCTTACAATTGGTCTTTCTTTTCCCAGTTCCCTCAGTTTACCTTCATCAAAGGGATAAACTTTATGAGGCGGTGTTAGATCCTTTTCATCATAGAAATCCTTTAACCATTGGGAGACTAAAGCAACAACATCATCGGAATTAAGATATGTCAACTCCAGAAATTTTTCACCTATCCTATCTGTGACTGATTCAGCATAAGGCAAGGCTTTTACCTGATGATTCCAGGTTTCAGGAAACATAGCCGTTAGGAGAACACCACGTTTAATACTGTTATATAAGTCTTTAGCCAAGCCAGCAGCAACTTGTGCTTTAGTGAAGCCTGCATCACTACATTCTGGGACATCTAATTCGTCAAAACAAACTACTATCGGTTTGTAATCACTAATTAAGTCGAGAATTTGACGAATCGTGCTGAAGGAGTCTGCTTCTTTATCTTCGGTACTGGGGTTTGATAAACCCATTGCATCCGCTTTTGACTGCGGTAAGCTTTTTCCAGCAAGCCAGTTTATGGCAAAAAGTTCATAACCCGGCTCAGAGGAAAGTGTCCAAAAAATCGCGGTGATAATGTCAGGGTTTTCGATGTCAGGCTTAATAGCAAGCACTCTATCCCTCATATGCTCAGCTACCTTGGAATTTCGTGTCAATGCTTCACCAAATCTACTAACCATGCTTTTAGGAGTGTAGCTTTGATTAAAAGCTTCATTATGAAGAGCTGTTGCCAATTCCCGCCACTGGCTTACTCCTTTGCTACCAATTTGTTTGAGGCTAATTGCTAAGGTTCGCAAAAATTCAGCTTTAATTCGATTTAAATCTCCACACTCACTCATATAGACAAACAAAGCACTACCATCGCTTTGCAAGCGGTGGCGAATGCGACTAATGAGGTGGCTTTTTCCTAGCCCTTTTTCAGCAGTGATCGTAATGCCAACAACTTGTCGCTGTCGGGTGCGAACTTTTTCAATTGCCTCAAAAACACCGTCTGAAGCATGAGCATTTAAGGCGGAAACGTCAGGAAAACCTTTTGTCCATACATCTTGGCTCCTAACTACTAAAGGTCTGTCAAACGGGTTTTGACTTTTAATGGCGTTGATGAGATCATCATTTGAAGATGGTGAGCTAGACATGAAGTGGTGTGAAGTAAATATTGATCAAGAGGGAGTAGAGAATTAAAAGCAGTTAGACAATAAGCTTCATGAGTTTAAACGCTTGGCATAGCAGCGTAGTCCACTGACTTCAGTAGTGATGGAGTCTTCGAGTTTGGCTGGATCATTATCTGGTAAGCTGCCACCTTGCAGTTGCAAAACATCATTAGCCTGCATTTCCAACAGCCAATCACTGAATTCAGAACGACTAACGCGATCGCCCACTTCCCTCCTGATCCGATAAATCTCGACTAAATCATTCAGGTTATAGTCCCGGTTCAGTTTGTCGTAAACTTCCAACGCGACTTGTTTAAACTCGTCATAAGATTTCATCTCACTCTTCACCCCATTCGCCGATACAGATGCAGCTACCGCACCATTCATCTGACTTATCCACTTCAGCAACGCATTAGCTGCCCAAGTTCCGATAATACTTCCTTCAAACCTAAACTCTGGACTTGTCAAACCCTCACCCAGTACTTCTAAACCCACAGGAGATACCAGAGAGTAGCCTTTTTTGGAGATGGCGATCGCCCCTTGTTTCTCCAATTCCTTAAAGATGCTGTGATAATACGCTACCTTCTTGTCCTTAGTAACAATTCGCTTATTGAGTTCACCTTTCTTCACTTCCTGCTTTGTTCCTCCCAAATCCCACAAAGCCAGAAGAAGACGAGTTTTCAGTTGAGTCTCAATTATATGTAAATTTTCTGACATTACTTTCACGGTTTTTCTCTATAGAATAACTAGTATCATTGTGGCTCAAATATCGGAAATTACGTAAAAAAGCGGTAAAGTTTCCAGTTAGTATTTGAAGATCACCTGAACTGAATGTCTTAAACTTTTCCTTGCACGTAAATGTTTCTAGTCAGGTTTCCACCTGCTGTGATACTCTCTCTAGAAAATACCCGTATAACTCTAATAAATTTCTTTTCAGTCGAGATATATTTTGGTAATCTATATTTCATCCAAAATAAGCTTCGTTAACAGCTTTACTCGTAAACCAGAGTATAAGTCTGGCATTGCCTGCGCCAGAAAAATCTGGAATTTTACGGTGTAGACCATATCCTAACTGATAGTACAGTTGGACTAATTGATTCAACTGACGTTTTGCAGCATTATCAACAAGGCAACCACGCGATAAGGCGGAGGCTGATCGCATGTGCGTATCGCCTAGAACTGAAGTTCTTCGCTTACAGCACAAGTCCATTAAAATGGACTAAAAGCCTTGCTCAGTAAGTATTTAGTCTGATGCTTGAAGACTTTAACTATTAGCCATAGGTTTCTAACTTATGGCGGTTGTTGGCAGGAGTGCAAAATATGAGTTCAACCAACTCGGTGACTTTGTCCATTGTTAACATTCCATCACAAAACACTTGTTAAGGGAGAGTTAACTTTTCTTAGTTTGGTAGCTTTAACTATAACCTGACCAGTTTTTCAGTCGGGAGTCTCCAGTCCCCCACTTTATAGAAGTGGTCGGTACAAAATGGAGTTTAAATCCCCATCCTGTGATAACCCTTCGGGTTCGCCAATCGCCTACGGAGGGAGACCCTCCTGCAGCGCTGGCTCACTGATAACTGATAACTGATCACTGTTTTAACCGTTTCCAACCTCGCACAACTTTATTATTCGTTGTTGAATGTATGAAGTCTTATCTAGCCGCCGCGATTCAAATGACCAGTGTGTCCAATTTACAAAAAAACTTGGCACAGGCAGAGGAATTGATTGATTTAGCCGTGCGTCAAGGTGCTGAATTAATTGGTTTGCCAGAAAACTTTGCCTTTATGGGTGAGGAAAATGAAAAAATGGCTCAAGCTAGTGCGATCGCCCAAGAAACAGAAAAATTTCTCAAAACAATGGCGCAGCGTTTTCAAATCACCATTTTGGGCGGCGGCTTTCCTGTTCCTGTAGATGACACCAGTACTAGAGTCTACAACACAGCCTTGCTTCTTGAGCCTAATGGTCAAGAAGTTGCACGTTACCAAAAGGTACACCTGTTTGATGTCAACGTCCCAGATGGCAATACTTATCGAGAATCCACAACAGTTATGGCAGGTAAGGAATTACCAGCTGTCCACTACTCGCGAGAACTTGGCAATATAGCACTTTCGGTTTGCTACGATGTTCGCTTTCCTGAACTTTACCGATACATGGCTCACAAGGGTGCAGATATCATCTTTGTGCCTGCTGCCTTTACTGCCTTTACTGGAAAAGACCATTGGCAAGTCCTTCTGCAAGCACGTGCTATTGAAAATACTTCCTATGTAATAGCTCCAGCACAAACTGGCATCAACTACGCCCGTCGTCAAACACACGGACACGCGATGATTATAGATCCTTGGGGAGTGATATTAGCAGATGCTGGTGAGCAGCCAGGAGTGGCGATCGCCGAAATCAACCCAGCCAGACTAGAACAAGTTCGTCGGCAAATGCCTAGCCTACAACACCGTGTCTTTGTGTAATTTCACTTTTCGCTTCGCTAAAATTTTTCCCTCTCCTTTATAAGGAGAGGGATGCCCGACAGGGCAGGGTGAGGTTCCGAGTTTTGAGTCATTCGATGATTTGTGTGTACACCGTAGCCTTTATCTGGGGGAAGGTGCCGTTTGCCGTTCGGCGATCACCGTGGCGTTAGCCATAGGCATAGGCGCATAGGGATAAACCAGGAACTTCACTGGCATCAAAATCAGTCTAACCAACAGAAAAGTTTCGATATTGACTGAGCGTAAAGCTTAATCAGTCCTTATATTTTTATTAATATTTCTTTATATTTTCATCTCTTATCTTTATAACGAATAGGGAATAAAGTGTAAGCGTTACTCGAACCGACGCCAACGCAGCCCTTACAGAACCCAGGTATTCTAAAAATTAAGTATGAAGCTGATTCCTAATAATCCTATTCTGAATTACATATTTTTGAATTTCCGTTCCCGAAGCATATTTCATACCCTTCTTTGTGGATTACTTGCAGTCTCAATCTTTTTACCGCAACTGGCTGTTGCTCGTCGTCGTCCTATTTCAAAACCTGCTGAACCTGAGAATGCTCCAACAACAACTGAAGCTTGTAGTAACAATAACAATAACGATATCAGCCTAAATAACCAAGTTTCTCGTGCAGCGAGCAATTTTGTTTTGGCATCTACTTGGGTGACTAAGCCTAATTGGGGACTAGAAAATATTGTGGAAGCTGTTGGTCCCTATGTCTATGCCTTCCTCAATCGTACTTCCTGGCCCAACATTAACCAAGCGGCGAAGGAGGCAAGAGTGCCCATTCTCATGTATCACGACATCTTACCAGAAAAACAAGTCTTTTTTGATGTCACCCCAGAAGAATTAGAACAACATTTCCAAACCCTGAAAGACAATGGCATGACTCCCATTAGTCTTGACCAGCTGATGACGCATTTGCAAACGGGAATGCCACTCCCAGAAAAGCCTGTTGTCTTAACGTTTGATGATGGTTACGGGGGACATTATCAGTATGTCTATCCATTGCTCAAAAAATACGGTTACCCCGCTGTATTTTCTATTTACACCAATGGTGTCGGCAACAACACCGGTCGAACTCATGTCAGCTGGGAACAACTCAAGGAGATGGCGGCTAATCCTTTGGTAACCATCGCATCTCATAGCGTTAGTCACCCACCAGATTTAACAGTTTTCCCACCGAAACAAATCCAAATAGAAGTTGTTGAGTCTAAAGCAATTTTAGAGGCAAAGTTAGGAATTCCTATTCGCTACTTCACCTATCCTGCTGGAAAATATAACGAGCAAGTTGCAAGTTCGGTGCAAGCAGCCGGATATGACCTAGCACTGACGATGAGTGATGTGGATGAACGCTTTGCTGGTGCATCAGACAGTTTATTGGCTGTTTCCCGCTTTGGTCAATCCAAGCTACAAGACGTGATCAAGCAAGCTTGGGGAGGTGCCAAATTACCAAGCTGGAAAACAGGCTTTGACTTTGCAAGCCCAGTTCAAAAAACTGACATGACGATCAATAAAATTCCTCTGATTCTAGTTTCGGGTGGTAAACCGATAACTATTCATGCTGATAGTCGTTATACGGTCAAAGAGATTTTAGCTAGAAGTAATACAAATGCTGTTGCTGCTGTAGACGGGGGTTTCTTCTCCCTAAAATTATTAAATTCCAATGTAATGATTGGACCAGTATACAGCCAGGTGACAAAACAATTCATTCCTGGTAGCGCTTGGGACATCCAGAAAATTGCTGCACGTCCTCTGGTATTGATTAGTCCTCATGAAGTGCGCTTCATTCCCTTCGATCCACTCAAGCACAACACTTTAGAGGGAATACAAGCTGAAATGCCCGAGGTGACTGATGCTTTTGTGGCGGCGGCTTGGTTAGTCAAAGATGGTCAACCTCGTGAACCAAGCAGCTTTAACGGGTTGTATGGTTTTGACATAGCACGTTATCGGGCTTTTTGGGGCATTAACCAAAAGAAACAAGCTACCGTCGGCGTTTCTCTAGAATCTGTTGACTCTATATCTTTGGGAAAGGCGCTGGTTAAGGCTGGGTTACAAGATGCCGTAATGGTTGATTCCGGTCAAAGTACTTCTTTGGTTTATCAAGGAGAATCTCTTGTACGTTACCAACCTCGTCCTGTCCCTCATGCAGTTGCACTCTTAGGATCTCCATCCACGACGAATACCCCATCCTGTGTTTTGGTGGAAAATAAAACAAAACACCGGAGAAGCTGAATACGAAATTTAAGGTTTTTGGCTCTAACTGAACTGTATTGAACTCAAATGACTCGCACCAAGAGAAATTTGCAACCAGGATTTTCCTACCACGTCACAACTCGCTGCGCTCAAAGTCAAAAGTCAAAAGTGAACCCGTCCACCGCACTGGCTCACTTTTGACTTTTGACTTCCCCAAAGGGGCGGCTGCTGGCTGGTCATAAAATAAGTCGGAATAAGGCTAAGCACAAATGCTCACCAGGTCAGTTGGCACTTTGGGAGCAGTTCCAGGTATTGGAGTGCCCGCAAGTGGCTCAAGTGGTAAAGAAGTTTGTCCATGCGAATAAAGCCTTTGACGGAAGTTGCACGAGTGAGATATGATGTCACGATTAAATAACCCTTAATCTAACACGACCTAACCTACTGACCGACCGTCTAAATCAATACCAATCCCTCCATACGACCTAGCCTTCGTCCCGTCTGGGTCATACTGCAGAGTAAATGACGCATAACCAGAAAATCCTCCCACGATGGCAAGCAACTCGATTTGCGTCAACTCTTCGATCTCCCCTCTTGCGGCGTCGTCGGAGATTTTTTGTGATTGTGTTGCTGTTTGTGTTTTCATTTTTACCTTGAGTTTCGTAAGATGCAAAGAGATAGTACGAAATAAATCCGAATCCGCGCTTCTACCTTTGGTAAGATAATGAATAGAATACTACGTACGTGATAATAGTTCTCGTTACTAAGATAGTTCTTGTTACTTCCGCGCTGTGTATAGGGACACAGCATTGCTGTGTCCCTATTTATTTGTTCTCAAACTTAGACAGCAGCAGTTTTCTTAATCACAGCGTTGAGTTCGCCCTTAGCATACCTAGCAGCAAAGTCTTCGAGTGAAATCTGCTTGATCTTGCTACCATTACCAGCAGTACCAAATTGCTGATAGCGATCAATACAAACCTTCTGCATGTATTTAATAGAAGGCTTGAGGAAGTGACGGGGGTCAAATTCTTTGGGATTTGCAGCCAAAGCTTCACGCACAGCAGCGGTAATAGCCAAACGATTATCGGTGTCAATATTTACCTTACGCACACCGCTCTTGATACCTTTTTGGATTTCTTCTACTGGTACACCGTAGGTTTCAGGAATTTTTCCGCCATACTGGTTAATCAGGGCGAGCAAATCTTCGGGTACAGAGGAGGAACCGTGCATCACCAAGTGAGTGTTAGGCAAACGACGGTTAATTTCTTCAATGCGGCTGATTGCCAAGATTTCCCCAGTTGGTTTGCGGGTAAACTTGTAAGCACCGTGGCTGGTACCGATCGCAACAGCCAAAGCATCTACTTGAGTTTGCTCCACAAAGTCCACTGCTTGGTCTGGATCAGTCAGCAGTTGGTCGTGGGAAAGAACGCCTTCCGCACCGTGACCATCTTCTGCTTCACCCATACCAGTTTCCAGAGAACCCAAGCAACCTAGTTCACCTTCAACGCTGACACCCAGCGCGTGAGCCACTTTCACCACTTCACGGGTCGTGTTAACGTTGTACTCGTAGCTAGCAGGGGTTTTGGCATCGGCTTCGAGTGAACCATCCATCATCACGCTGGTAAAGCCGTTTTTAATTGCTGAATAGCAGGTAGCAGGTTCATTACCATGATCTTGGTGCATGGTAATGGGAATATTGGGGTAGGTTTCTACCGCTGCCAAAATTAGGTGACGCAGGAAGTTTTCACCAGCATACTTACGAGCGCCACGAGAGGCTTGTAAAATCACAGGGCTATCTGTTTCCTGGGCAGCCTGAACAATAGCTTGAATCTGCTCCAAGTTATTAACGTTGAAAGCAGGGATGCCGTAACCGTTTTCTGCTGCGTGATCCAACAGCAGCCGCAAAGGTACGAGCGCCATAAGTAGTCCTCCTAATATGGTTGTCGGCTAGTCAATCTGAGACAAGCGTAATGGGTACGCTATTCTTAATATTATTTTAAGCTTATAGGAAATTATAACTACTCTTGTGTCCTTTCTGTCGAAAAACTTTAAGCAAAGTAGGGTGGACACTACCAACCCTACTCTATCATTCCAATCTGTTAGTTTTGTACCTTGAGTTACGAAGCAAAATATAGCTGCTGATTACTTAATACTTCGTACTCTAAACTTTATCTATGGGTCGCCCGGGATTCGAACCCGGAACTAATCGGTTAAAAGCCGAGTACTCTACCGTTGAGTTAGCGACCCGTTATTTGTATTTGCAAAACCTAACCAATCATAGCATAACTTTAGAAAGATTTGTAAAGGGGTTTAGAAAAAATTTGCCGTCAAGCGTATAGTTGCTGCATGGGTAGCTTCTGGTTCTAACACACTCAGGCGTTCACCAGTGTTGATAGCATTACGAGCAGCGCTCCAAGGTTCCAAGCAGTAATAGTCTTTGCCTTTAACCGTCCAAAAGACGAGGGTAGAATATGTATCATCGTATTCCAGCGTTAATTTCAGCTTGCGAGCATAATCTGTAACTGTAGCTGATTTAGCGCTTAGTTGTTTAAAAGCGACATCAATTTCATCGCGGTTATAGTCAAAATCACCGTTAAATGAGTGAAATTCTTTGGTGATTTGGTCTTGGTACTCTCGCGAGGGTATTTCAACCTTGAGTTGATTTTTATCCACTGTTAAAAAGTAAGGATGGAAGCCTGCAGAAAAAGGCATTTGTTCAGTGGAAAGATTAGTGTATTTTTGTTTGATTTCTAATGTATTGCCCTGTATTTGATAAGTAAAAGCCACTTTAAAGTCAAAAGGATAAACTGCGCGTGTTTGCTCGTTACTGCTTAAGACCAAAGTCAAGCTGGCTGTTTCTGAAGTTACGTAATCATCTGTAAATTTCCAAGGCAAATCACGAGCAAAGCCGTGTTGTTTGAGGGTGTACTGCTTGTTGTTAAGAGTATAAGTGTTATTAGGTAAGTTGCCGCAGATAGGAAACAAAATTGGAATTCCACCTCTAACACTCAACTCAGGATTAGCAAAACGTTCCTGATCCAGATAAAGAATTTCTTGACCTTGTACGCGCCAGCTCGTGATAATACCACCTCTTTCTGGTACAACCTCAAGCTGGGACTGATTTGTTTGAATGTGGAGTTTACTCATTAGTATTAATATGATTGGAGTCCGTTTGCAAACACGTTTTGAGTCTGAAGTATTCAAGTGGTGAGTATTTTCTTTCTACTTGAATACTCCAGACTGGTGCACTTTTTATTCGTCTTCGGCAAACACAAAGCGATACAACTCGCTGGCGTTGGGTTCGGGGCTACTTTCGGCGAATTTCACTGCTTCGTCGATTTCTTGCTGGATTTTTCGGTCAATTGCCTTAAGTTCTTCACTAGAAGCCAAGTTTTGCTCAACCAGATAAGCAGCAAGTTTCTTAATTGGATCACGAGCAAACCAAAACTCTTTCTCAGCCTTGGTTCGTAATTCATCTGGATCAGCCAGAGAGTGACCCCGGAAACGGTAAGTGAGTGCTTCAATTAGGGTAGGACCTTCCCCAGCACGCGCACGGGCTACAGCTTCCTGGGCGACTGCTCGCACCGCCAAGATATCCATACCGTCTACTTCCACACCTGCCATGTTAAAGACACTGGCTTTTCGATAAATCTCTGGTTGGGAAGTCGCCCGTTCGTGAGCCATGCCGATCGCCCACTTGTTGTTTTCTACTACAAAGATAATCGGTAGTTTCCACAGCGCTGCCATATTCAACGTCTCGAAAAACTGACCGTTATTTGCAGCACCATCACCAAAAAAACAAGCGCTCACTTGGTCTGCTTTTGGATCGCCTAACACTTCGCGGCGGTATTTCGCTTGAAAAGCCGCACCAGCAGCAACGGGAATACCCTCAGCCACAAAAGCATAACCACCTAGCATGCGATGTTCGCTAGAGAACATATGCATTGAGCCACCACGCCCCTTGCTACACCCTGTGGCTTTACCAAATAACTCTGCCATCACCTCTTTTGCAGGAACTCCTGCGCTCAGAGCATGAACGTGGTCGCGATAAGTGCTGGATACGAAATCTTCACCTGGTCGCATCGCTCCCTTAATCACACCGCTAGATACAGCTTCCTGACCGTTGTATAAATGGACAAAACCAAACATTTTGCCCCTGTAGTACATTTCGGCACACTTGTCTTCAAAGGTGCGCCCTAGTACCATGTCCTCGTACAACAGCAATCCTTCTTCTTTGGTTATTTGTACGTTAGCCGCATCAAATTTGGGTAATGTGCGTTCTTGAACCATCTCTTTCTAAGTATTCCTGTTGTAAAACTTAAAGTTACGATTTGAGATCAGTTGCGCTCATGCAGCGTAAGCTTTTAAAAAGATAGCGTTTAAAGCAGTCAATAATCAAATTCACCTCAACTGCTGTCGTTCATTTTGTGCCACAGCAATCGGTAGTATGCCAACCTTGGTTTATAGATTACCTACCAAAATAACAAGTTTTCTGCATATTTATTAACAATTTCGGCTTTATTTCCCGAAATTAAGTATTTTTATGTAGATTATTGTACTCAAAGAAGAATTTGTGATAAACTGTAAGTCGCTGTATACTAGCAAACCTTAAAAGTGGTGCTTTTCTCATCATATGGTGGGAATGGTTCCTCTGAATCAATTGCAGGGAACATCAAGCCATACCTATTCCATAAACAGAAGGAAAAAATATTCCTGCAAAGAAACGATCATGTATGCTGTTATCCAAAATACTATAGTCAATTCTTTGTTTGTCAAAAAGGCTGGAATTTAGAAAAGCTAAAAAGAATACAAATCTTCTTAAAAAGATTGGATACTTATCATAATCGACAAAACACTACTACCATAACAAGATTATACCATTGTGATGTGAAAACACGCTCTAAGTTGTAACAAAACATACTTGTAGTCTGAAATTAATAAGTTATTGTTATGGCAGTTTTTTACAAGCCTGGAATGCTTTAGAAAAATTATGTTGATCGTGCTGCAGGGGAAATGAGCCGTGCGAATTCCGCTAGATTACTACAGAATTTTAGGGACACCAATGGCGGCAAGTGAGGAACAGTTGCGGCAGGCATATGGCGATCGCGTTGTGCAATTGCCACGCCGTGAGTATTCCCAAGCAGCAATTACTTCTCGAAAAAACTTAATAGAAAAAGCTTACATTGTTCTGTCTAATCCAAAACAGCGTAAAACATACGACCAGCTTTATCTTGCTCATGCTTATGGTTCTGACAGCACTGAAGGTGGGGGAGTCGCTGTTGAAAGTCGCCACCAAGGTCATATTGGTGAGCTTGATTCTCAAGCCCTTAGTATCGATATTTCCCAAGATGAATTCGTTGGTGCTTTATTGATTTTGCAGGAACTTGGGGAATATGAACTTGTTCTAAAACTGGGTCGTCCACACCTAGTAAATAGAAATGGTATAAGCAGTATTCAAAGCGATAGAGAGAATATAGAGGAAGTTCCTTTTTCTAGTGAACGTCCAGACGTTGTACTTACGGTTTCTCTGGCTTGTTTAGAACTCGGTCGCGAGGCATGGCAGCAAGCTCACTACGAAAATGCCGCGATTTCTTTAGAAACTGGAGAGGAATTTCTCGCACATGAAGCGTTATTCCCCAGCGTTCGCTCTGAAATTCAGTTTGACTTATATAGATTGCGACCCTATCGTATCTTAGAATTACTGGCGCTACCTGAAGAACAGACCACCGAACGAAAACAAGGGTTGCAATTATTGCATGATATTTTAGATGAGCGTGGTGGCATAGATGGTACAGGAAACGACAAATCTGGTCTGAGTACAGATGATTTTCTGAGATTTATTCAGCAACTGCGTAACTACCTGACAGTTACTGAGCAGCACCAACTATTTGAAGTAGAAAGCAAGCGCCCCTCAGCAGTCGCCACCTATTTAGCAGTCTATGCTTTGATCGCACGGGGGTTCGCTCAACGCCAACCCGCATTAATTCGTCAAGCCAAGCAAATGCTGCTTCGCCTGGGTAGACGTCAAGATGTCCATCTAGAACAGTCGCTGTGTGCGCTTCTGTTGGGGCAAACAGAAGAAGCAAGTCGTGCATTAGAACTCTCCCAGGAGTACGAGGCTCTAGCTTTTATTCGGGAAAGTTCTCAAGACTCTCCAGACCTCTTACCAGGACTGTGTTTATACGAGGAACGCTGGTTGGAAAATGAAGTGTTTCCAAACTTTCGAGATTTGATAGATAGGCCCGCTTCCCTGAAAGATTATTTTGCTAATCAACAGGTGCAAGCTTATTTAGAAGCTTTGTCCACAGAAGCAGAACCCACAGATTTAGCAACTGGAATCAACAGACAGTCTTTGCAAACACACCAAATCACTCGTGAGACTCGCCGCAATAATTCCCCAAATAATTCCAAAGTGGTTGAGGGGAAATTTGCAACTCAAAATACTCCCAATTCAGAAACACCAGCCACATCGACCTTTTCCTCTTCCTCACCCAGTTATACAACATCGTCTTCTTCATTAAATACTTGGAGTTCACAACCCGAAACACCTGTAGCACCTGTAGCACCAGTTCACAGCATAGACGCCACTCCCAGAGGAACTTACCACAACTCGAATCGGCGATCCAAACATCCCACCGCACCTCCTCAAAAACAAACCCAAAGGAAGCATAAACGCACTGTATCTGCTAGCGAAGGACGTGGATCTGCTTATCCTCAACGAATTTTTGCCCGTATTTCTCCACCACAAATGCGGTTGGTGCGGATTGTGTTTGTTTCGTCGGTGAGTCTATTGGTGCTGTGGTTTTTGATAACAGGAACTTTCGGATTGTTGAAAAATTTGTTTTTCCCTGGACCTTCGTTGAAAGGAGAACAGGTATCAGTTGAGCTAAATCAGCTCCTAGTCCCAATTCCTGACCAAAACAGTAAACCACAATTACCACCAGGAAAACTCACTGAAGCGACAGCAGAAGAAATGATTCAGGCTTGGCTAGATACTAAAGCTGCAGCTTTTGGACCTAACCACGAGATTGATGGTTTGAAGTATATTTTAATGGGTTCAACCTTGACAAAATGGCAGCGATGGGCGCAACAGGAAAAAACTGATAACCAGTATCGAAAATACGAACATAGCGTGAAGGTAGAATCTTTAGAGGCAAATGCCGCTGACCAGTATCATGCTGCGATAGAAGCTTCGGTGAGTGAAGCTACACAGTATTATACGAATGGTCAGATGAAAAAATCTGATAAAGAAAAATTACGAGTTAGGTATCAACTGGTTCGCGTAGAGGGTTCATGGCGCATCCAGGATATGTCAGTTCTCAACAAAATAGGTATGATTTTTTAGATCGTAATTTTTACTGGTTCTGGATAGCACTAGAGATTTTTGGTTGCCAGCAATAAGCTTTTGTTATCCTTTTACGAAAATCTTCATACATTTCACTCAACGACTGCTGTGAATTTTAGTCTTTGGTGAATTCCAATGTTAGTTAAGTAGCTCAACCTAATTAAATGTAAAACGCTCGACTTGGTACTGACCTTGTAT